>NZ_JBWVBR010000005.1:0-218930 GCF_056629255.1 Pseudoalteromonas sp. NFXS53
TTTGCTTTTCAGCGTCTCGCCCCGTGTCAGTGGGTGCGCATTATAGGGAGAAATTAAAAGTGCGCAACCCCTTTTTTAAAGAAAAATGCATTATTTTCTATATATTTAAATATACAAACTTACAAACCACTAAATAACAACTTACCCACAAAATCCTGTGGGTAAACTATGTTTTGCCGCTGTGCTTTAGATTGCCTTCCTTATTTATGCTAGATTACGGCCCTCATTTATTCGTTCAATTAACTAGGCATTCAATTATGGCTGATATTTTAAACTTTATTAGTGGATTGCTATGGGGCCATGTCCTTATATATCTATTAATAGCAGCAGGTTTATTCTTTACCTTCCGTTTGGGCTTCATTCAATTTAGACAATTTCCTTATATGGTTAAGGTCATGGCTAATAGTAGACAAGGTTCTGACTCGGGCATTTCTTCATTTCAGGCTTTTTGTACTTCATTAGCTGCACGTGTTGGTACAGGTAATATGGCTGGCGTTGCTGTTGCACTCTATTTAGGTGGTGCTGGAGCAATTTTTTGGATGTGGTTAATTGCACTTATCGGTATGGCAACCAGTTTTGCCGAAAGCGCCCTTGCACAGCTATATAAAACAAAAGATGAAGATGGCAACTTCCGTGGTGGCCCTGCTTATTATATGGAGTATGGTTTAGGAAAGCGTTGGATGGGTGTCCTTTTCTCTTTATGCCTTATATTGGCATTTGGTCTTGTCTTTAATGCAGTACAAGCAAACTCAATCACAGCAGCGTTTGAAGTTGCCTTTGATATTCCAAAGCACATTATGGGGGTTTTACTCGTTATCGGCTCTGGTTTTATTATTTTTGGTGGTTTAAAAACCATCTCTCGTTTTGCTGAGTTAGTTGTTCCTTTCATGGCTTTGGCTTATTTAGCTGTTGCATTATATGTATGTGCTATCAATTTTGAGCTTTTACCAGCTGTATTTAAGCAAATCATTTATAGTGCTTTTGGTATTGAACAAGCAGGCGCTGGTGCAATTGGTTATGCTGTTATGCAGGCAATGATCCAAGGAATTAAACGAGGTCTCTTCTCTAACGAAGCTGGTATGGGTAGTGCTGCCAATGCTGCTGCAACTGCAACACCAAACCCAAACCACCCTGCATCGCAAGGTTATGTTCAAATGCTTGGTGTGTTTGTAGATACTATTATTATCTGTTCAGCAACAGCCGCACTTATTCTACTATCTAATCAACTAGTCCCTGAGTCTGGTGTTACTGGTATTGCTTTAACGCAAGCCGCTCTTGTTCAACATGTTGGCGAATGGGGTGCTATTTTTATTGCAATTGCCATTTTATTCTTTGCATTTACATCTATCGTAGCTAATTACTCATATGCTGAAACAAATTTAATGTTCTTAGAGCACAATCATAAACATGGCATGCTGATCTTTAGATTATGTGTACTTGGTATGGTGATGTTTGGCTCTGTCAGTGAGCTGGGTTTGATTTGGACTATGGCTGATGTGTCTATGGGCATGATGGCGATTGTAAACGTAACTGCCCTATTCATGTTATCAGGTGCTGTAATCTGGCTTTACAAAGATTACATCTCTCAGCTTAAGCAAGGTAAAGTGCCTGTATTTGACCCAAATAGTAATGAGAAAATTAAAGCGACATTACCTAAAGGTATATGGACTAAATAGTTCATAAACATTAAAAAAGCCGTTGAAATACTCCAACGGCTTTTTTGAAATCTTTTCTAAAGCAATATTAGATTGCTGTTTTCGCAAACTCTTTTACAAATTCACGTACTGGAATATCGTTACAACGTAAGCTACGCGCTTTGTAACCGATTTCTTTAATTCCTTTTCTCGCAGCTTTCATACATAGAGACGTTTCTAAAGTTTGGTTTTTAGCAACTAATGTTACCTTCTTCTCTGAAGATGTATTCGCTTCACGCTCAGCACGTTCTGCAACTTTACGAATATCTTCGCCATTACATAATAAGCTCGGTGAGAAACGAGACACGTTTAAGCCATGTTTGCTTGCTTCTTTACGAGCTGCTGAAAAGCCTTCTGTTGAAGCAATAACACATACTTTCGTTTCTGCTGAGTTATCAGCTGACACGAATGCTGATGCTTGAGCATTCAAAGAAACAGTTAAACCAAAAGCCAAAAGTGAGATAGATTTAAGCATAATACACCTAATAAGAACGAGTTTGCGCGCATTATATAGCCACTTTTGTTCTTGTAAATGCAATAAATGATTTATTTTGTACATTTAATAAACAGTTTACATTTAATTAAATGTCATGTTCAAACCATTTAAAACTTTATCTAATTTGTACAATTTGTTTAAAAGTTAACGCACGCTTTGTCCACTTTACATGTCTTTACAATGTTGGCTGGTGAGACTGTAAAAACTGAGTTAGCATCAAAAGGAATAATTTATAACAAGGATTACTATGAAACGATTTCTACCTCATGCTTTAAGCATCATTTCTTTGGCTGTATTAGCTGGCTGTAATAATGATAATAACACTCAAACTCAGCAACCTACTGCACAAATACAAGAACAGACTGTTGTCGCACCGATAGCTAAAAAAGTACCACATGAAATGGAAATACACGGACATAAACGTATTGATAATTACTATTGGATGCGTGATGACGAGCGAAAAGATCCTGAAATCATTGCTCACTTAGAAGCCGAAAACGCTTATACTGCCGCAGAACTTAGTAACACCGAAAAACTTCAAGAAACACTGTTTGAAGAACTCAAGTCTCGAATCCAAAAAGACGACAATTCTGTACCGACCAAACGCGGTAACTATTTCTACTCCTCGGAAATGCGTGGTGATAACGAGTACCCTATTTTTGTTCGAAGCGCTGACTTCAAAGGTTCTGATAAAGAAGTCCTTATTGACGTTAATGAACTTGCAAAAGGCCATGAATACTATAGTGCATCAGGCTTATCTGCGAGTCCAAATGACCAGCTACTCGCTTATGGTGAAGACACAGTCAGCCGCAGAATTTATACTATTCAAGTTAAAGACCTAAAAACAGGGAAACTTTTAGACGATAAAATTGAAGGTGCTCAGGCAAGTGTTGTTTGGGCAAATGACAACCAACATTTTTATTATGTGAAAAAAGACACACAAACTCTGCTAGGCTACCAAGTATATCGACACAAGCTTGGTACACCACAGTCTTCTGACGAACTTATTTATGAAGAAGCGGATAACACTTATTACACTTATATAGGTAAAACGAAAGATGGTTCAAATGTTGTCATTTATCATTCAAGTACCGAATCTTCTGGCATGTCTTTCATAGACGCAAACGATAGTAAAGCAAAGGCCAAACGCTTTATTCCTCGTGAGAAAGGTCTTGAATATAATGTTTCGAAACATAAAGACACCTACTATATTTTAACCAATCTAAATGCGGTTAACTTCAAACTGATGCAAGTTAATGAAAAAGACTTAGGTGATAAATCTAAATGGAAAGAAGTCATTGCACACCGCCCAGCAGTTAAACTAGAAAGTATCGAACTTTTTGATAACCATCTTGTTTATCAAGAACGTGAAATGGGTCAGGTAAAAGTCATCGTTCGTTCTCTTAAAGATGGCAGTGAAAAAGCACTTAAATTTAATGATGACGCATTTGCTGCATATTTATATGGCAATAACGAATTAGACAATGACTCAATCCGTATTTACTACACCAGTATGACTACGCCGGGAACTCACTACGATTTCAACCTTGAGTCAGGTGAACCAAATATTCTCAAACAAAATAAAGTACTGGGTGATTTCAAAGTAGACAACTACGCTTCTGAGCGTATTTTTGTTACGGCTAGAGATGGTGTGAAGGTACCTGTTTCTTTAGTTTACCGTAAAGACAAGTTTAAGAAAGATGGCACAAATCCATTATATCAATATGGCTATGGCTCTTACGGTGCAACAATGGATCCAAGCTTCTCAAGTAATCGACTTAGCTTACTAGATCGAGGCTTTGTTTTTGCAATTGCACATATCCGTGGTTCACAAATGCTAGGCCGTCCATGGTATGAAGATGGTAAAAAACTGACCAAGCAAAATACTTTTAATGATTTTGTAGATGTAACAAAACAGCTGGTTGAGCAAGGTTATGGCCATAAAGATCAGGTTTACGCTGTAGGTGGCAGTGCTGGCGGTCTGTTAATGGGTGCGGTTATCAACCAAGCACCTGATTTATATAAAGGGATTGCGGCACATGTTCCTTTTGTCGACGTAGTTACAACTATGCTTGACGAAAGTATTCCACTTACTACGGGTGAATATGACGAATGGGGTAACCCAAACAACAAAGCTTATTACGATTACATGCTAAGCTATTCGCCTTATGATCAGGTTAAGAAGCAAGCTTACCCTCATATTCTTGTAACGACTGGCCTACATGATTCTCAAGTTCAGTACTTTGAGCCTGCAAAGTGGGTAGCAAAACTGCGCGACTATAAAACAAACGACAACAAGTTGTTGTTTAAAGTAGACATGGAAGCAGGACACGGTGGTGCATCAGGTCGTTTTAAACGCTTACACGACACAGCGTTAGAGTATGCATTTTTCCTAGATTTAGCAGGAAAAAATAACTTATAAAATAGTTATTCTGTAAATGTAAGGCCAGATTAACTGGTCTTACATTCTCTTACATTTCGCTACACTTCGACACACACATTTCCACTCTTCATTGCTAAAATTAAAACATATCAAAAGTAGCTTAGGCTCAGGGAATTGTTATGTTTGCATCAGCGTATAAAAAGATTTTTAGTTTAGTTTTATGTTTTGGCTCAACCTCGGCGTTGGCAGAGCCAGTCTCTCATCTGAGTAAACTAGATAAAAGTCACTCTCAATCAGCAAGCTTCAAACAAAACAATGGTGATAAAAAATTTCCAACCAAAAAAGAGTAACCTCATGGTTACTCTTTTTATTTAAAACGCTTAGTTTCCGAATTTTATTCTAATTATTCGTTTAGCGCTTTTAGAAGTGTTTTGCCATCTGAGTCTACATTCCTTATCAGCTCTAAGCCCAGTATTTTAGCTATTGTTGGGTATATTTCTAAATTACTCATTTCTTTAATTTGATAGCCCTTTTTAAAAGCTGGCCCAGTTGCAACAAAGATAGCAGCCATATCATCTGTATTTGCAAAACCATGAGTACCTTTATAATCTAGTTTGCCATCAAAGCTAAAAACACTCGGCGCTTTGGTTTCTAAGATAATATCTGGGATCCTTGGAGTGCCATGGTAGTGACGCTGCTTTAAGATCGTATCATCTAGCACTGCATATCGATTGTTTGAGATAAGACGTAGCTGTTGCTTTGCTGAATTAACGTTTTCAATTGAAGCGTCATTGGCATAAATAAGTACTCTTGGTCCTGTATTTTTCACCGTCCAAGATTTTGGAATATTCAGGCTGTTAATCGAGATTGTTTTGTCTTCTTCTAATGAAGACATACCATGATCTGCCACCAGCACTAAATTCACATCATGGGGCAATTTCTTTATGCGCTCATTAAACTGCCCGATTAGCTTATCCATTGTTTGCACGGCATCATAGACTTCTTTGCTATCAGGGCCAAAGTCATGGCCCATACTATCGACTAATGAAAAATACCCTGCAACAAAACTTGGTCTTTGTTCCTTTGGTAACTTTAGCCACTCAACCATTTGGTCGATACGCGTTTGGTAATCACTATGTTTTGAGTAGTGGTAGTAATAGTCAGGGGTCATGCCATTAAAACGCGCATCAGATTCAGGCCAGAAATAGGCTGCTGATTTGAGTCCTTGCATTTTCGCCAGATTCCATAAAGGTATGCCATTGAGCCAAGTACTATCACCTTGCCCTTTACCCATCTTATAACAATCACCTCTTTGTTTATCACAAAACTTATTGTCGATAATACCGTGATTGACCGGTAATAAGCCTGTAATTATGGATATATGGTTTGGAAAGGTTTTACTTGGATAAACAGGCCACATTTTAGTGGCTCGAACACCGCTATCAGCGATGCGTTTAATATTATGAGCGTTATGCTTTTCAATATAATCCCACCGAAAACCATCAAGCGAGATAAGAACAACAGTTTGTTGCTTAGCGATACCGGGTATAGCTATCAGCAATAAGACACAATAAAAAAGTGTTTTGAACATTTAAAATTCCCGTGTTTAAGTGCGCTGTTATTCTGATGGCTTTATATCTCAAAATAAACAATTCACGATAAACGGAAACTCTAAAATTAAAACAAGTTGAAATAAATTTTCGCTTTCTCGGTCTTATTGCGTATTCCAAATAAAAAGGTTGTTAAATGAAAAAGTTTTATTGCAATACCAAGTTGGCGCTCTTGCTGGTTGGATTATCAAGTTTATTGATGAGTACGAGTATGTTGCTAATGGGCAGTCATAGGCATATCGAGAAAACTGTCAATTTCTTTGGCTTAAACTCACTCGTAGGTTATGAACTTGCTAACATATTGGCAGCTTTATGCTTTTCTTTACTGGCTGTATTTGCTGTACTTTCGGTGTACTTTGAGAAAGCAAAACCGACTTTAGCATTTTTACTCATTATTGTGTCTGTAGTGCCTTTACTAAGCCTTTTTTCAACGGGTATGTGGATTGAAAGCATGGGCGGGTTTCCTGTCATCGGAGCAGGCCAAGGCGTCATTAAATATTTTGCGTTACTTTCAATTGGCATCTGTCTACTTAACCCAAACCTATCTCAGCATGCAATGAAGTGGATTACAATTTTCCCTGTTTTGGTCGTACTCGTTTGGATCGGGGGTATGAAGTTTACCTTGATAGAAGCACAAGGGATCGAAGACTTACTGCAAACTTCACCATTTATGTCTTGGATGTATAGTGTTTGGGATTTACAAACTACCTCGAATTTAATTGGCGTTTATGATTTGCTAGCTGTCGCACTTTTGATTGCAGCCATTTATAACAAAAAAATACTTTGGATTGGCGTGTTAATGTCACTTGCAGTTTTTGTCATGACACAAACATTTTTAGCTACAACCCCAGGCGCAGTTACGACATCAACTATTTTATCTACGACTGGCCACTTTTTAATTAAAGATTTATGGTTTATTGCGAATTTGATTTTCTTTTTAAAGTTTACCGAACAAAAAGTATGATAAAAAAATGGCACGTTTAAGCGTGCCCTCTTATATCCTGATTATTTATATTTACCATAACTGCCATCATCAAATAATGACTTGAGTTCATTGGCAAAGCTCACAAACTTTTCTTTAATCGTGCGCTTAATTTCAACGTCAATTGAACCTAACCACAGTTTGCCTTTAATCTTTATAGTCGGTGCTTGTTTCGGCGCAATTGACGGCGCTTTATTTTCTACGTTACCAAGAATACAAAAAGCCTCGCAGATCACATTTACACCTTCAGGGATTAAAATTTTCTCTGAACCCAGTATGCAATTTACATTTACAGTGACTTCTTGATGCTCAAATACCGCATCGGAAAAGTCTAAGGTTGTAGAACCCAACACATTCAATAAGTTAATTTCTTTTGGTACCGCCCATTTGCCTGTTCGAGAGCTGTTTCCTAAAACCGTTTTAATATCTAGCTTGTCACCTGCAGACTTTTGTCCGTAATTAATATTCAAGCTCGCATCTTTTTGCGCCGTATACTTCTCGTCAGCTTGCATAGTAAGATCTGCTGTTAGGGCGACGATTTCAGCATGAACCTGTGTACTCATCGCTTTGTCTAAACGTCTTTCAAATGCCTCTGCGGAAATAACACCATGGCTATAGTTGTAAATTAGGTTGTCTATTACTTCTTCTCTGACTTGTTCAATAGGTCTATCTTCTAATACGACGCTCATGTTATTTCCCTACTATGTAATACCAATCTGCAGTAACACTTAATTAAGCTGATTAGTATAGTGAGTGACTGGCTCAACTTAAGCATTCAATAAGTTGTACCATTAGAATTGCATTTTTTAAATTTAAAGCAACAACCAAACCAAAAATAAAGTCATTATAATTCAATGTACTAATTCGGTTAGCATTTCTAACCAGGTTACTTTCTCACCAAAATTTGAGTGTATTGACTAATAAATAACATATCTCCCAAATCGAAAAAAGTGATAGATAATTTAAATTGCTATCTCGGGCTTTCGCAACTCCCTTTCAATGTTAAAATGGTACGTAAATTACATAGAACTATAAGCGCAAATTATGAAAGTAATCTCATTTAACATTAATGGCCTTCGTGCTCGTCTTCATCAATTGCAAGCATTAATCGACAAACATCAACCTGACGTAATTGGTTTACAGGAAATCAAAGTTCACGATGAAGCGTTTCCGGTTGAAGATGTAGAAGCTATGGGCTACCACGTTTATTTCCATGGTCAAAAGGCACATTATGGTGTCGCACTGATGTCGAAGAAACCTGCTAAATCAATCAAAAAAGGGTTTTCGACTGATACAGATGAATCCCAAAAACGTATGATTTCAGGTGTATTCGAGAATGACAAAGGTGAAGATGTGATCATTCATAATGGCTACTTCCCTCAAGGTGATAACATAAATCATGAAACCAAATTCCCATACAAGCGTCAGTTCTATAAAGACTTAATGACACACTTAAATGAAAATCACACGCCTGAAGAAAATGTCATTGTGATGGGTGATATCAATATCTCACCAATAGATTTAGATATCGGTATTGGTGAGCCAAATAAGAAGCGTTGGCTGAAAACGGGTAAATGTTCATTCCAGCCAGAAGAACGGGAGTGGCTTGCGACGTTAATGGATTGGGGATTTAAAGATACTTTCCGCGAATTAACACCAGAAAAGACAGAACGTTACTCGTGGTTCGACTATCGCTCAAAAGGTTTTGATGATAACCGAGGCCTTCGCATCGACGTTGTTTTGGCTACAGAATCACTAATGGCCAAATGTGTAGAAAGTGAAATCGATTACGAATTGAGAGGCATAGAAAAACCTTCTGATCACGCGCCTATTTGGGCTGAGTTTAAATTTTAATTAGAACTCATTCTATGTTATTGACCCCGCTTGTTACCTTAATCATATTCGCGTTTACTATCGATAAACGCGAATATTTAACGCTTTGGCATAGGCCTATCCGACAAACTGGTGTACTTGCTTGTTCAGTTGTACTGGCTCTGCTTTGGCAAATTAAAGCGGGGATATTGCCCTATCTAAATATTCATATATTGGGAATAACCGCAATTACTTTGGTGCTTGGCTGGCGGTTAGCAAGTTTAAGTGCTCTACTTACCAGTCTCTTATTACTTGCTTTTGGCACCATTCAATCTTTTGAACTTGCCGAATTTTATCTTTTTACTGCACTTCTGCCTATACTGGTCAGTTACGGCCTATTTGTATTTTGCTACAACAAGTTACCAAGACATTTCTTTGTATATATTTTTGTCTGTGCATTTTTATGTGCAGGCTGCATTGGCGCATTCAAAATATTGTCGTCAGGCGCTTATTACTGGCTAATTGATGCGTACACATTCCAACAGTTATTAGATAACTATTTGTTTTATGCAACGCTGATATGGTTCCCTGAAGCGATGTTGAATGGTATGGCAATCACTTTACTTATTACTTATAAACCCCACTGGGTTAAAACATTTTATGATAAGGAATACTTAGATAAATGACACTAATTTATCACTGTCCGCTTTGTCAGGCTCCGTTAAATAAAACAGGCAATAGCATCTCTTGCGAAAACAGACACCAATTTGATTTCGCCAAAGAAGGCTATGTCAACTTACTGCCTGTTCAGAATAAAAAATCAAAACAACCCGGTGATAATTTAGATATGGTTCAAGCGCGTCGTGCATTTTTTGCAACCGACCACTATCACTTTTTGAGACAAGAGATTGCCAATCTAATTTCACTATCTTCTCCTCAAACATTGCTCGATTTAGGCTGTGGTGAAGGATTTTATACGCACTTATTTGCCAATGAACTGCCCGAATGTGATGTATATGGGCTCGATATTTCAAAATCAGCCGTTAAATATGCGGCTAAGAGATATAAAGAGGCCAATTTTAGTGTTGCTTCTGCTAAACAAGCACCATTTGCAAATGAAAGTATGGACTGTGTTGTCACTGTGTTCGCCCCCGTTTTTGAACAAGAATTACAAAGGCTGGTGAAGAGCACGGGTAAAGTAATTTTAGTGAACCCGGGCCCTAAACATTTATTTGAGCTTAAGTCGTTAATTTACCCTGAAGTGAATTTACATACACACCCAGATACCCCAACAGGGTTTGAATTAGTCCAACATCATGAGCTAGAGAAACAAGTAGAGATTAAAACAGAAATCATTGAGCATTTAATACAAATGACGCCATTTTCTTGGAAATTTAAAGAAAGTCACTATGACGCTTTAAAGGAAAAACAGAGTCATTCAATTACCCTATCTTTTTATTTAAGCGAATATCAGAAGGTGGGAGCAACTCTTTGAAATTCGAGTCCTCTTAATAAAATGATTTATTTTGAAAATTGGTATAACTAAAAAGAGCAGTTTAAAACTGCTCTTTCGTAAATGCCTTATCCATTTTCTCAAACATGTCTTTTAAAAGTTTTGCCAAGGTTCGATATGTGGGTCTTCGAGATTGTAATTGCATGGGCGCATCATAACCATTGGCCACCATCTTATTAAACAATTCTTGATACCAAGTGTTTAGTGATGGATTAAGCGGCGTATCAGCACGTTTCCCCAACCAAAGTAAACCTTGAGCAGGCAAAGATAAAAAGAAAAACGCAATGGCTAAAGACTGAGGTACATACTGATTTCCCAGCCAATTGGTTTGTAGTACTAAGGTGATCACAGCAAGTAAAGGCATCACACTGATAGCAAGTTCAGTGGCTTTAATGACTCTAAATTCTGCAAATATAGGCGCAAGCTCTTTGCGCATAGGCCATTCTTTGGCGTACTGTCGTCCAAGTTGCATTTGAGAAATGAGACTTTTTTGCATTAGGACTCCTACTAGAAGCTAACTATTCGGTCAAAATTGGGGTAAAATAATCAGTTAACACTGTCTATTATACCTTTGTATTACTGCGTAGCTTAAACCGCGACTTCGCTTTAAGCTTAATACGCATTTACTGTTATTGTCAAAATTGGAAATGCATATGCCCTCATCTCATGTACTGGTTTTAAATTGCGGAAGCTCTAGTTTAAAGTTTGCCATCATCGACACTGTGTCGGGTGACGAGCTTCTTTCAGGTCTTGCTGAACGTTTAGGCGAGCAAGATCCGCAAATCAAGTACAAGTTTAATGGTGACAAGCAACTGATCGCGCTATCACCAAACGATGCTCATCAAACTGCAATTGCAAAGTTAGTTGAACTAGTAAAGCAATTACAATTAGATTCAAGCCTCATTGCTGTTGGACACCGTGTTGTTCATGGTGGTGAGCACTTCACTAAATCTGCTTTAATCACACCAGATGTGATAGAAGCAATCACCAAGACTTCTTCACTTGCGCCACTGCATAACCCTGCTAACTTGCTTGGCATCGAAGCGGCGCAATCTGCGTTTTCTCATTTACCGCAAATTGCAGTGTTTGATACCGCATTCCATCAAAGCATGTCGCCAGAAGCTTTCTTATATGCGCTGCCATATACGCTTTACAAACAACATGGGATCAGACGCTATGGTTTCCATGGTACCAGTCATGCTTTTGTATCGGCAGAAGCTATCAAGACCTTAAACCTTGACGCAACAAACTCAAGGGTCATCAGTGCACATTTAGGTAATGGCTGTTCAGTTACAGCTATTAAAAATGGTAAATCGGTAGATACCAGTATGGGTATGACGCCTCTTGAAGGCTTGGTTATGGGCACCCGCAGTGGCGATATTGACCCAGGCATTTTCAACTATCTGACTGAACAACTCAACTACTCAGCTAAACAAATAGATACGATCTTAAATAAAGAAAGTGGCTTACTGGGCATTAGTGAACTTTCAAATGATTGTAGAACCATTGAAGAGTCTGCGGCTGACGGGCATCAGCAAGCAGCACTTGCATTAGATATTTTCTGCTACCGTTTAGCAAAACAAATTGCTGCGTTTGTAGTGCCTTTAGGTGGGTTAGACGCATTGATTTTCACAGGGGGCATTGGTGAAAATTCAGATGTTATTCGCGCTAAGGTCGTTGCCCATTTATCTTTCTTAGGTTTAGAAATAGACAATGATAAAAACCTTGCGGCACGCTTTGGTTCTGAAGGTGTGATCACAAAGCAAACAGCGCCATGTGCCATTATGGTGCCTACCAATGAAGAATGGATGATTGCCAACGATGCAGCAAACATTGCACAGGAGCAGAAATAATGAGCCGTAGGATCATGTTAATCCCCATTTCTACTGGGGTTGGTTTAACATCTGTCTCTGTTGGTCTTGTGCGTGCGCTTGAGCAAAAAGCGGTGAAAGTAAATTTTTTCAAACCCATTGCTCAACCTCGTAAGGATGATATAGGGCCTGAGAAATCGACCGTTATTGTGCAACAAGGTTCAACCATTCAGCCTCCAATGCCTTTTGAACTAAGTTATGCTGAACAAATGATTGGTGATGGTAAAGGCAATGATCTACTAGAAGAAATCGTTGAGCGCTTCGAAAGTGCCATTAGTGATGATGAAGTTGCGATTATCGAAGGTATGGTACCTACTCGTCTTCAGCCTTATGCTGGTCGTGTTAACCGTGAAATCGCACAAACGCTTGGGGCTGATATCGTATTTGTATTAACCCCAGGTAATGACACGAACGAACAGTTAGAAGATAGATTAGAAATCGCCTCAGGTAACTACGGCGGCATAGATCACAGTCGTGTACTGGGATGTATTTTCAACAAAGTAAATGCTCCGCTTGATGAAGAAGGTCGCGCGCGTGCTGATTTAGTTGACCAGCATGAACCTGAAGAACTTGAAAATGAAATGAACCGTCTGGCTTCATTGCCTATTTTCAGAAAACACCCGTTTATGTTGCTTGGCGCAATTCCTTGGGATTTCGATCTAGTCGCGCCACGTGTAGCAGACTTAAGTGATTACCTAAAAGCTGAAGTAATCAATGCCGGTGACATGGCTCATAGACGTTTACGCCGTGTGACATTCTGTGCCCGAACGGTATCAAATATCTTGAATCACTTTACCCCTGGTGCGTTATTGGTTACACCGGGAGACCGCTCAGATGTCTTAGTAGCAGCGTGTTTGTCAGCAATGAATGGTACCAAATTAGGTGCGATTTTATTGACGGGTGGTTTTAAACCAGAACCGCGCATCATGACTTTATGTGAACAGGCAATGGAAACGGGTCTACCTATTCTAGCCACTGAAGCCGATACGTGGCGTACATCTTTGTTACTTCATAACTTTAATATGGAAGTACCAAGTGATGACGAACAACGTATTGAAAAAGTAAAAGAGCACAACGCTGCGAACATCGACTCAGATTGGCTAGATACTTTAGCCAAAGACGTTGCGAAAACGCGCAAGCTTTCTCCTCCAGCATTTAGATTCTTATTGACCGATTTAGCCCGTCAAGCAAAGAAAACCATTGTGCTTCCTGAAGGCAATGAGCCTCGCACAATTAAAGCCGCTGCTATTTGTGGTGAACGTGGCATTGCGAAAACTGTACTATTGGGTGAAAGAGAAGAAATCGAACGTATTGCGCTTCAACAAGGTGTAGAGCTCAACGAAAACGTTATAATTAAAGATCCGAATGAGATCCAAGATAGTTACGTAGCACCTATGGTTGAGCTTCGTAAGAACAAAGGTCTTACACCTGTGGTTGCTAAAGAGCAACTGCAAGACAACGTGGTATTAGGCACCATGATGCTCGCTGAGGACGAAGTCGATGGCCTTGTATCTGGTGCGGTGAATACCACAGCGAATACTATTCGCCCTCCTCTTCAGCTAATTAAAACTGCGCCGGGTTCATCTTTAGTGAGCTCTGTATTCTTTATGTTACTACCTGATCAAGTATTGGTTTATGGCGACTGCGCGATTAACCCAGACCCAACTGCTGAGCAACTTGCCGATATCGCCATTCAGTCAGCTGACTCTGCTGCGGCCTTTGGTATTGAGCCGCGAGTTGCCATGATCAGCTACTCTACGGGTGAGTCTGGCCATGGTGCTGATGTAGATAAAGTGCGTGAAGCCACCAAAATTGCTCAGCAAAAACGCCCTGATCTTGAAATTGATGGCCCACTTCAGTACGACGCAGCGATTATGGAAAATGTAGCACGTAAAAAGGCACCAAACAGTAAAGTCGCAGGTAAAGCAACTGTGTTTGTATTCCCTGACTTAAATACTGGTAATACGACTTATAAGGCAGTACAAAGAAGTGCTGAACTAGTAAGTATTGGTCCTATGCTGCAAGGTATGCGCAAACCTGTGAACGACCTAAGCCGTGGTGCGCTGGTAGAAGACATCGTTTATACCATTGCGCTTACGGCTATTCAGTCTAAGCAATTAGCAGATCAAACAAACTAACCCTGTTTGTGCAATTGTAAAACTTAGCTAAGTGTTGAGGGTTTAACTTTTTAACACTTAGCTATACTATAGACATATAGCCCAATAAACATAAGCGACTATGTCAAAGCAAACATTACAATTGTTAAAACAGGACTTTTCAATACATAGCCTTGACGTTGACCAAACAATTCCTAACCAAGTGTTAGCGTGTGATATTTTCTTTATTTCTAAAACACTTGAAGAACTCTCTATTGTTTGCCCTTCAGATATTGAAATTGATAGTTTTGCCACTGAAGCACATTGGCGAGCATTAGAAGTGATAGGCCCTCTTGGTTTTTCTTTAACAGGGATCATGGCCAATATATCTGGTGTTTTAGCCAGTGCTAAAATCTCGATTTTTGCCATTTCCACCTATGACACCGACTATGTTTTAGTCAAAGAGCAACAAATTCAAGACGCAATTCATGCGCTGAAAAAAGACGGATACACGGTTCTTTAATGCAGTTTTCTCAACCAATTCCTTTTGCGCCTATCAATGAAATTGTTGACCCAGTTTTACATCTCGCTAGTCCGTTCAGTGGCAAAGTACAGTCTTTGAAACAGCACCCGCTTGCCCTATTTTCTTCTGGCATGATTGGAAGAGGTGTGACTGTAGAGTTGACCCAAGGAAAAGTTACCGCACCATTTGACGGTAAAATTGAACAAGTTAAACGCCATGGCTATGAGATTATACTGGTTGCAAAAAATGGCTTGAAGTTACTCATTCATATTCAGCCACCTTCAGAGCAAACCAATACAAGTTTGCAAATAACCAGTGCCTTTGGCAAAAAAGAAGTCAAGCAAGGTGAATTACTTGCTTACTTCGAAACCACGCACTTAGAAAAACCACTACTCGGCAGTTTACTTATTGTTAACGCAGATAAATTAGGTCCTTGCTTTTACCCATTGAAGCAAGTGCGTGCTGGGCTAGACCCACTTATTACAATTACTCAAAACCAGAATATTTAAGAGGCTCTTATGATCACTATGTATGGCATTCCGAACTGTGACACCATTAAAAAAGCAAAAAAATATCTTAGTGACAACAATATTGAATTTACTTTTCATGATTACCGTAAAGATGGCGTTTCAGAAGAGTTAGTTGCTGAATTTTGCAAAAACTTAGGCTGGGAGCAAGTATTAAACAAACGCGGAACAACCTACCGTGCTTTATCAGATGATGAAAAGAGCAACCTATCTGAAGCATCTGCCATTACTCATTTAGTTGCGGCTCCAGCAATGATCAAACGCCCAATTCTTGAGGTGAATGGTAAACTACACCTTGGTTTTAAAGCAGCCCAGTATGATGAGATTTTCGCTTAATGGGCAGTCAAAATAATACACCTCAACATTCTGAGGTTGTTTCACTAGCCCAAGCATTGATCCAAAAGAAATCAGTGACCCCTGAAGATGCTAACTGCCAAGCCTTAATGAACGAACGTTTAGCTAAACTTGGTTTTAACATTGAAGAGCATTTTTTTGTCGATACATTAAATACCTGGGCAAGGAAAGGCACTGATAGCCCACATTTTTGCTTCGCAGGTCATACTGATGTTGTGCCTACAGGCGATGAGAATGAATGGCAACATCCTCCTTTTGACGGTGTCATTGAAAATGGCATATTACATGGCCGTGGTGCCGCTGACATGAAAGGGTCACTGGCGGCAATGGTAGTTGCAACTGAGCGGTTTGTAGAAAAGCACCCTGAGCATAAAGGCTCTATTTCGTTTCTGATTACATCGGATGAAGAAGGTCCTTTCATTAATGGCACCACAAAGGTAGTCGATCTACTTGAAGCCAGAAATGAAAAAATCGACATGTGTTTGGTCGGTGAGCCGTCTTCTCGTGACCGACTGGGTGATGTAGTAAAAAATGGCCGTCGAGGTTCTTTAACAGGACATTTAACTGTAAAAGGCAAACAAGGCCACGTTGCATATCCTCACTTAGCGCATAACCCTATTCATGCGGTGTCTCCTGCTTTGGCAGAGCTGAGTCAAACTGAATGGGATAAGGGCAATGCGTTTTTCCCAGCAACCAGTTTTCAAATATCAAACATTCAAGGCGGCACTGGCGCATCTAACGTCATTCCTGGCAGTGTGTATGTGCAGTTCAATTTTCGTTTTTCAACAGAATCAACGGTTGAACAGCTACAACAACGCGCAATCGCAATTCTAGATAAGTTCGGTTTAGAGTACGACTTAAACTGGATTGTAAATGGCCTACCATTTTTAACTGAGCCTGGTGAATTGCTTGATGTGACATTGGCTGCTATTGAAGAAGTAACCGGTTTGCCGAGTACACCAGAAACAACTGGCGGCACATCCGATGGTCGTTTTATTGCGCAAACGGGCTGTAAAGTAATAGAGCTCGGGCCAATTAATGCAACCATACATCAAGTTGATGAACAAGTTAGCTGTGATGATTTAGACAAACTGGCTTTAATTTACGAGAAGATACTCGAGAAGTTACTTAGCTAATGACTTTATCTGATATGGCCGCTTGCGCTTGCGGCCTTTCTGAAGCGCATTTGACCAAATACAAAGGCAAACAACTTCATCAAGGTATCATCGATGATTTTCGAGCTTTAGAATTAGCCGCAAAGAATGCAGGGTTTGATTTAGAAATTGCATCTGCTTATCGAAGTTTCGAACGCCAATCTCTTATCTGGAATAACAAGTTTTCAGGTAAGCGCCCTATTTTAAATGCGAATAACGAACCTGTTGACATTGCTAGCCTCTCAGAAGTCGAGATTATACAAGCCATTATGCTTTTCTCGGCAATGCCTGGAGCGAGCAGACATCACTTTGGCACTGATCTAGATGTGTTTGCACCTAACCTATTAAAACCCGGTCAAACATTACAACTCGAGCCATGGGAGTATCAGCCTGGCGGGCCATTTTACAAGCTTAATACTTGGTTAGACGAGAACCTTTCTAAGTTTGGCTTTTATCGTCCCTATGAAGAGTTTAGAGGTGGTGTAGCTGAAGAACCTTGGCATATAAGCCACGTATCATGCAGTAATGATTTGTTTCAACAGCAGAATATTGAAAACATAAAGCAAGTCCTAAAAGTATCAAATGTGCTTGGTCGCGATACACTTATTGAAAATATGCCAAGTCTATATGAACGTTTCGTGAGTAATATCTGCGAGTTATAAAACTAACTCGCTTTACCTTGAATCAGGATAAGTAAGTATTTAAAAAACTCTTCTTTCCCAAATATTTTAAATCCACTTTCAGTTAACACCAAACGCATTTGAACCCTACTCTTCGACTTTAAATAGCTAAACCTAACTTCGTTTTTAGCGTAAACATGGCAGTGTATCTTAAGCGGGTTTTCTCCCATAACCTCTATATGTGTATCTCGCTGTAAGTCATTTAACTTAGAGCAAATTGGCACCAAGCCATGAGAGTTTAGTAATTCGCATAAAAAGTCTAATTGCTCGTTTGCTTTTGAGGTTATTTCCGATGACATAGTTAATAAGCTTAAGATTACATTGGTTAATATTAAACCACAGATTTAATTAGGTGTTTTGATATTAATTAAAGAATTCTGGTAATTTCGAATTCCTGTGTGGCTCCATGCATAGTCCATTCAAATTCATCATGCACTTTTTTATTCATGAGCACCTTACCAAGTGGCGATACCGGTGTGATTGTCCAAACGACCGTGCCTTTAATATCTAATTTTAAACCACCTTCTGTTGGCCCAATAAAGTACCAATACAAGTCACCCTCTTCATTCTCACAACTTACTAAGCTACCAATGACAATTGATTCCGATGGAGACAACTCATATATCTCATCAAAAGCTTTAATTGCTTTGTGTGCGTCGTCTACACGTTCACTCTGACCCTGTGCTAGATAGG
This sequence comes from Pseudoalteromonas sp. NFXS53, assembly GCF_056629255.1. Taxonomy (NCBI): domain Bacteria; kingdom Pseudomonadati; phylum Pseudomonadota; class Gammaproteobacteria; order Alteromonadales; family Pseudoalteromonadaceae; genus Pseudoalteromonas; species Pseudoalteromonas sp. NFXS53. The sequence goes on from NZ_JBWVBR010000005.1 coordinate 18,389, forward strand.
CTGATTCAATACTCAGAGAATCATATTGCGTTTCTGCTGCACTTTGTTCGTGCGTCGCATCTTCTCTCGCAGAATTTGCCGCTTGTACTGCCTCTTGAAGTTTTGCTTCAAGTGCAAATTTTAAATGTTCGATGAAATGCTGTTTGTTCATATTATATTACTGCTTAAATGCTCAAATCATTGGTAATGTAAGGCTAATTTGCTTTACAGCGTCATCAATTGAATAATCAATAACGATTTGCCAGACCATATCGTCGGTGTCACATGCGCCAACAATACCCTGTGTTATGTATGTGTCTTTATTTAATTGTGAAAAGAATAATGGGATATAGCCCATATTCATTGACTTACCGTCAATTTTGGCACTCTTAATCTCAAAGGGCCTATCCTGTTCTACTTGAAGACGAATTAAAAACTCAGATTCTGCTTGTAACTTCAAATTATCATCGACCCAAAGCATGACCCCATCCGCTAAATGACAGGTTGAAACGTCGACGCAGTTTTGAGGAGGAAGATAACTTTCACTTTTTTCTGAACTTTCATGTATAATTGTATCTGAGTCTGAACAAGCAATTGCTAGCAGGCTCAAAACCAATATAAAGAAGTGACGAAAAGTCTTTGTCATACTAGTTTTTGGTTGGATTTTAAAAGGCAAGTCTAAGCTTTTCTAAAATTGAACGCTACTAGAAGCCGTCATTATTTGCGATAACTGCAAAAAATTGATTGATGTCATGATTTCACTTCTTTTAGGTATCTTTTTTTTTGCAAAAAAATTACTATTACCATGCAAAAAAAAGGGTTTCTCAAGCTTGTTTTTTAAGCGTTTTTATCAAATTTCAAACGTTTTTATGACGAGTTTGTGAAATAAATAATAGGGCCTGCTTGCAGGTAATTCATTTCTAATCGCAACAATTGCAGCGGAATCCAGAAAATGAGCCAATCAGTAGCATCACAATCTGAGTACAACTACACGGTTGTACGCCAATTCGCTATCATGACAGTGATTTGGGGCATTGTTGGTATGGGTGTAGGTGTGCTTATTGCAGCACAGCTTGCTTGGCCAGCTTTGAACTTTGACACTCCATGGTTAACGTACTCTCGACTTCGTCCGTTACATACGAACGCTGTTATCTTCGCATTTGGTACTAGTGCGCTATTTGCAACATCTTATTATGTTGTACAACGTACCTGTCAAACGCGTCTTTTCTCTGACAAACTAGCCGCTTTCACCTTCTGGGGTTGGCAAGCTATCATCTTAGCTGCAGCTATCACTCTTCCTCTTGGTTATACAAGTGGTAAAGAATATGCTGAGCTTGAGTGGCCAATCGATATCGCTATCGCGGTAGTTTGGGTAAGCTATGCAGTCGTATTCTTCGGTACTCTTATTAAGCGTAAAGTATCTCACATCTACGTAGCTAACTGGTTCTATGCTGGTTTCATCATTACTGTTGCTGTTCTTCACATCGTTAACAGCATGGCAGTTCCTGTATCTCTAGGTAAATCTTATTCAATTTACGCAGGTGCAGTAGATGCAATGGTTCAGTGGTGGTACGGTCACAACGCAGTAGGTTTCCTACTTACAGCTGGTTTCTTAGGTATGATGTACTACTTCGTACCAAAACAAGCAGGTCGTCCTGTTTACTCTTACCGTTTATCTGTAGTTCACTTCTGGGCACTTGTTTCTCTTTATATTTGGGCGGGTCCTCACCACCTACATTACACAGCATTACCTGACTGGACTCAGTCTTTAGGTATGGTTATGTCTGTAATCCTATTCGTTCCATCTTGGGGTGGTATGATCAACGGTATCATGACGCTATCTGGCGCATGGCACAAACTACGTACTGATCCTGTTCTTCGTTTCTTAGTTGTTTCACTGTCTTTCTACGGTATGTCAACGTTCGAAGGCCCAATGATGGCTATCAAGTCAGTTAATGCATTATCACACTACACAGACTGGACAGTTGGTCACGTACACTCAGGTGCGCTTGGTTGGGTTGCTATGATTTCTATCGGTGCAATTTATCACCTAATCCCTGCACTATTTGGTCACGGTAACATGTACAGCGTTAAGCTAGTTAACACGCATTTCTGGTTACACACTGTGGGTGTAGTTCTTTACATCGTAGCAATGTGGATCTCAGGTGTAATGCAAGGCCTAATGTGGCGTGCAGTTAACTCTGACGGTACGTTAATGTATAGCTTCGTTCAATCTCTAGAAGCATCTAAGCCTTTCTACATCATGCGATTTATTGGTGGTGTATTCATCGTAGCGGGTATGTTAGTTATGGCATATAACGTTTACCGTACAGTTGCAGCGAAGAGCGGTTCTTTAACTGCCGACGCTAATACTCAAATGGCTTAAGTGGGGTGTAATGTATGAGCAATAATAACTCTACCAACAAACATGAGATTGTCGAAAAGAACGTTGGCCTTATGGCTATCCTAACTGTTTTCGCAATCAGCTTTGGTGCACTTGTAGAAATTACACCACTGATGTTCCAAGACGATACGACTAAACCTGTTGATGGCCTCCGCCCTCTTACAGCTTTAGAAATGGAAGGTCGTGATATTTATGTGCGTGAAGGTTGTTACAACTGTCACTCACAAATGATCCGTCCATTCCGTGACGAAGTCGAGCGTTATGGTCACTACTCTGTAGCTGGTGAATCTGTTTGGGATCACCCGTTCCAGTGGGGTTCTAAGCGTACTGGTCCTGACCTTGCTCGCGTTGGTGAGCGTTACTCTGATGACTGGCACTATGCACACTTAATGGACCCGCGTTCAGTGGTTCCTGAGTCAAACATGCCAGCTTATCCTTGGTTAGATGAAAATGTACTAGATGGTAAAGACACAGCTAAGAAGCTTGAAGTGTTCAAAGGGTTTGGCGTGCCATACACCGATGAAGACATTGCAGGCGCGGCAGAAGCGGTTAAAGGCAAAACAGAAATGCAAGCCCTTATTGCTTACTTGCAACAACTTGGCACTCACTTGAAGTAATTTATTATGGATTACGGCACATACAGAGGCATTTTGACTCTGGTAATTTTGGTACTATTTGTTGTGATTGTTGTGTGGGCGTATAGCAAGCGTACAAAGAATCGTTTCGACGATGCAGCTAATGCCATCTTTGAAGATGAAAAGAAGCACGACAACACAATCTCTAATGAGGAAAAGGAGTCTGAAAAATGACTAGCTTTTGGAGTATTTGGGTCATCGTATTGACCGTAGCGTGTCTAGCTCTAATCTTCGGCTTACTTCTATGGAACCTGAAAAACTATACAGGTGTTAAAGAAGGCGAAAGCTGTGGCCATGAGTTTGACGGAATCGAAGAATTAAACAATCCACTGCCAAAGTGGTGGACTTACCTATTCTTCGCAACTTTTGTTTGGTCAGTTTACTACTTAGCTATGTATCCTGGTCTAGGTAACTTTCAAGGTTTCCTAAAATGGACAAGTTCTAACCAAGGCGTAACTTCAATGGAAGAGTCTAAAAAGGCGATTGAAGAAGCTAAAGCCAATGGTGAATGGGTTCAATTGGACCAAGAGTATGTTGCAGCTGATGAGCGTTTTGGTCCTATCTTCCAAGCGTTTGCAAAGCAAGACATCGAAACACTTGCAACGAACGAAGAAGCACTTGAGATTGGTCAACGTTTATATGCGCAAAACTGTTCTCAGTGTCACGGCTCTGATGCACGTGGTGGTATGGGCTTCCCTAACCTAACTGACAACGATTGGCTATACGGTGGCAACCCTGATCAAATCAAAGCAACACTTCTTCACGGTCGTGTAGCTGCGATGCCTGGTTGGGAAAGTGCACTTGGTGAGCAAGGCATTAAAGAAATGACAGCTTACGTATTAAGCCTTTCAGGTCGTAAAGTAAATGCAAAAGACGCTCAAGCAGGTCAAGCTAAGTTTGCAATGTGTGCAGCGTGTCACGGTATGGACGGTAAAGGTTCTGTTGCTAACAACAATCCTTTCGGTGCGCCTAACCTAACTGACAATATCTGGCTATATGGTGGTTCTCAACGTGCAGTTGAAGAAACATTAATCAATGGCCGTGCTGGTGTAATGCCGGCTTGGAAAGATATTCTTGGTGAAGACAAAGTTCACTTACTTACAGCATATGTGTATAGCTTATCTCAGAATAAATAAGCGAATCGCTAAGATTATTTGAGATCAAAAAAGCCTCCATTTGGAGGCTTTTTTTTAGGTTTTTAAAGGTAAATAAGATACTATATCGACACTGTTTTTTAGCTATGAGCACACTATGAAACCCACCCCTTGGTATAAGCATTTTTGGCCTTGGTTCTTAATGTTCTTCCCTGTTGCAACCATCGTTGCATGTATTGGTCTAGTTGTATTTGCGGTTGGTAATGGCCCAGATATGGTGGTCGATGATTATTATAAAAAAGGTAAAGCAATTGACCTTGAGTTAAGTAAATTTAACAAGGCAAAAGCGTTATATCTGCATGGTGATTTAAATGTAGAAAGTGATTTTGTCGAATTTAAATTTACCAAAGGTGATTTCAGTAAGGTCACAGCCCTGAAAGCCTCTTTTTATCACCGTACAATCAAAAAACATGATTTTGAAGTTAACCTCCTTGCCAATGCAAACGGCAGTTTCACCGCTATTCTTGAAGATATCCAATTAGGCGCTTACACCATCTTTATTGAGCCTATGGACGGCAGTTGGAAAATGAAAGAAGACCTTTTAATTCCAACAACTGAAACACTTGAAGTATCACCTGAATACAATAAATCTCTGAAGTAAACCTTTATGTCTAATTCTTGTTTTCATTGCTTAGAGCCAATCCCTGCCGGTTTCGACGACCATATAAAGTTTGAGGGAAAAAATGAACCAGTGTGTTGTATAGGCTGTAAAGCGGTCGCTGAAACCATTATTAACCAAGGTATGACCGACTATTACAAGTTTAGAACCGATAGTGCTGGCAAAGTTGAAACCTTAGTCCCTGAACAACTCAACTTTATAAAAAGCTATGATAATCAAGAAATTCAAGATGACTTTGTCACACATCAAGGTGACTTATCTGAGGTGCTATTAAGTGTTGAAGGGATCAGCTGTGCAGCGTGTGCATGGCTGATAGAAAAGCAACTTTTAGCGCTGCCTGGCGTTGCTCGTGTTGACGTAAATACATCGACTTACCGAGCAATGATTTTATGGAACAAAGACAAAATATTACTCAGTGAAATCATCAAAGCATTAATGGAAATAGGCTATAAAGCTTACCCTTTCCAAGCTGATGATGAAGCCGCGCAAAAACAAGCCACTGCAAAAGCGTACATTAGAAGGCTAGGTGTTGCTGGCCTTATGACAATGCAGGTCATGATGTTCGCTTTTGCGATGTACTTTGGCATGTTTTCAGGCATGGAAGAAGACTTCGAACAATATTTCAGGTGGATTAGTCTTGTTCTGGCTACCCCTGTGATCCTCTACTCAGCTCTCCCCTTCTTAACCAATGCAGTCAATGGCCTAAAAGCTAAACAGTTAAACATGGATCTGCCTGTCTCACTGGCAATATTTGGTGCTTATGGTGCCAGTGCGTACGCGACTGTCATGGAAGTGGGTGAAGTTTACTTCGAATCTATCTGTATGTTTACCTTTTTGCTCTTGCTGGGCAAATATCTTGAGTTTAGAGCCCGACTAAAAGCCTCCGAATTTACTGCAAACCTGCAAAAACTTTTACCTTTAACAGCCAGAAAACTGTTGGACGATGGCACTGAAGACGTTGTCGCTGCTCGTAATCTAAAATTAAATGACAGAGTACTCATCAAAGCCGGTGAAACCATTGCAGCAGATGGTATTGTCATCGATGGCAGCAGTACGGTTGATGAGTCAATGATGACCGGTGAGCATCTGCCTGTTAAAAAACAACTAAATAGCCAAGTCTTCGCTGGTACAGTCAATCACGATGGTTTGATGACCATTGAGATCAATAAAATTGGCCAAAATACGCTGCTGAACCAAATCATTCGTTTGCAACATAATGCATTAAGCAAAAGACCAAAGTTGGTTGAAGTAACAGACAAAGTAGCCCAATGGTTTGTTGCGTGTTTACTAGTATTTGCTTCAATGACCGCGATTGGTTGGTATCAGATTGATCCTGAACAAGCTTTTTGGGTGACAATCGCCGTGCTTGTTGCCACTTGTCCTTGCGCACTCAGTTTGGCTATTCCTACCGCATTAACTTGTGCTGTTGCCACGTTGACCAAAAAAGGCATATTAATCAAAGAAGCCCATGTGCTCGAAACACTAACCAAATTAACTCGTGTTGCATTTGATAAAACAGGCACTTTGACCGAAGGTAAGTTTTCAATCGCAAAAACAGAGCTATTTTCATCTGAATTCACAGAAGAAAAAGTACTCGCCCTAAGTGCTAGCTTAGAAAAATATTCTGAGCACCCTATTGCCGCAGCCTTTTTAGAGCATGCTTCTGAATATCACGAGCTTAACGACGTGACTGTTCATCCTGGTATTGGGATCAGTGCCAAACTTGGTACAGACGAGCTTTCACTCGGTAAAACTGGTTGGTTTGGAGTAAGAGACAGCCAAGCTCAGGCTACCTTATTTATAAACCAACAACCAATTGCTGATTTTTATCTCACTGATAAAGTCAGAAGTAATGCTTCAAGTGTTATCGAGCAGCTAAAAGGCTCTGGTTTAACTTGCCATATGTTAACCGGCGATAGCTCAAATGCCGGTGAAACCTTATCAAAACAGCTTAATTTAGATAGTTTCCAATCAAACTGCTCACCAGAAGAGAAACAAAAAGCCGTTGAGTCGTGGTCAAAAAACAATGAAGTAGTGGCCATGATCGGCGATGGTGTTAATGACAGTCCGGTGTTTAATAGTGCGCACTTATCAGTTGCTATGGAAACAGGCGCTGACATATCAAAAAATACCGCTGACGTCGTGTTACTGAAAAGTGATTTAAACTCAATCAACACATTGAGAGAAGTCGCAATTACCACTCGTCGTATCGTTAAACAAAACCTCGCTATTTCACTGTGTTATAACGGTTCTATTTTACCGCTTGCTGCTTTTGGATTAATTCCACCTTGGATTGCTGTAATAGGCATGACAACAAGTTCGATTGTAGTGATCTGTAATTCTCTAAGGTTATTAAAACTATGAGTATCATATATATCTTAATCCCAATTGCGATTCTGTTTGTGATCATCGCAATTGGCATTTTCTTCTGGGCTGTGAGAAGCGAACAGTTTTCAGATCTTAATAAGCAAGGCCACAGTATTTTATTCGAAGACGACAAAGACAAGCATACTAAAAGCAGTAATGAACGAGATTAGTTTATTCAGTGCATTTATTATGGGCCTAGTTGGTAGCGGTCACTGCATTGTCATGTGCGGTGGTGTCGCTTCTAGTTTGCAGCTTGCAAGTAAAAACCTATCGGCTATCAAAGTCAGTCTTGCTTATAATTTTGGTCGTCTAGCTAGTTACTGTATTGCCGGTATGCTGGTCGCGACCCTAGGTGCGAGTTTTGCCAAACAAAACACCCACTTTGCCCTAGGCGTTAAAATCTTTAGTGGGATCTTTATGATCTTGCTTGCGCTTTACGTGATGCGCCTTGCTAACACACTCAAATTTGTTGAAAGTATGGGTAAAACCCTACTCTGGCAACATATAGTCAAATTCAATAAGCTTTTCTTACCCGTTGATAGTTTAAAAAAAGCATTTGGCTATGGCATGTTATGGGGGTGGCTACCCTGCGGGTTAGTATATTCAGCTTTAATTTGGACTTTGCAAGCAAAGTCAACATTGCATGGTGCAAGCATAATGATGGCATTCGCCTTGGGTACTCTACCAGCTATGTTAACCATTGGGCAATCAGCCCAACATCTTAGCCGCTTTTTAAATCACAATCTGGTAAGATTAGCGCTAGGCAGTATTTTTGTATGGTATGGAATCTATCTACTAATCATTGCAACTGATAAATTAGTACATTAATCTATGTCATGCGTCTAATTTTAATGGATTTATTATGGATTTAAGCAATCAAAACCGTTCTAAAGGTAACTGTACTATCAGTTGCAACAACTGCAGTATCAGTCAGTTATGCTTACCGTTCTCTTTAAATGGTAGCGAAATGGACAAACTAGATGAAATCATTGAGCGTAAAAAACCGCTTCACAAAGGCGATTTTCTTTTTGAGTCAGGTAATGCGTTAAACTCAATTTTTGCAGTAAGATCTGGTTCGTTTAAATCCTATACGCTTTCTGAGCAAGGGGATGAGCAAATTACTGGCTTTCATTTAGCGGGTGATTTAGTAGGCTTTGATGCAATTAATAAAATGCAGCACCAGAGCTTTGCACAGGCACTTGAAACATCAATGGTCTGTGAAATTCCTTTCGATACACTTGACGAATTAGCAGGAAAATTACCAAAACTGCGTCAACAAATCATGCGTCTGATGAGTAATGAGATCAATTACGATCAAGAAATGCTGTTACTTTTAAATAAAAAGACTGCCGAAGAGCGATTAGCGACATTTATTTATAACTTATCAAATCGTTTCGGTGAACGTGGTTTCTCACGTAAAGAATTTAGATTTACCATGACTCGAGGTGAAATCGGTAACTACTTAGGCTTAACAGTTGAAACGATTAGTCGTCTTCTAAGCCGCTTCCAAAAGGCTGAGATCATTAAAGTTGAAGGTAAGTTTATTACTATCTTAGACATTCCAGGCTTAGCAAAAACAGCTGCAATTAGTTGTTGATCTAAGGCAACTTTCTCACCGTTTATACTTTCACCTTTGGCTAGATGCGTTACACTAAACGTGTACAATTTAGCCAAATAGGTGAATTCCATGGACCAAATTAAGCATATTTTAGCCGTTGTAGATCCTACTAAAGAACAACAACACAGTTTACAACGCGCAGTCAGTTTAGCTCAGAAGACAGGCGCAAAAATCACAGCATTCCTTTCTATTTACGATTTCTCATATGAAATGACTACCATGCTTTCTAAAGAAGAGCGAGATGCCATGCGTGATGCAGTCATTAAAGACAGAGAAGCGTGGCTAGATGAATTAACCGCAAGTTTTGTCGACATTGAAATAAACAAGCAAGTTGTGTGGCATAACCGTCCTTTTGAAGCCATTATCAAAACAGTTATTCACAGTGATTTTGATTTAGTGGTCAAAAGTACTCATCAACACGATACATTAAAATCTGTTATTTTTACGCCAACTGATTGGCATCTAATCCGTAAATGCCCTGCACCTGTTTTACTCGTAAAAGACCATGCTTGGCCAGAACATGGTCATGTACTTGCAGCCGTGAATGCAGCATCTGACAACGAACAGCACCAAGCCCTTAACGATCGAATCATTACCGATGCTAAGTTCATTTGTAACATTGCCGATGCGAAGCTCAGTATTGTTAACACTTACCCTGCTACACCAGTCAATATTGCTATTGAGATCCCCGAGTTTAATCCATCTCAATATAATGAGGCTGTAAAAAAACACCACGAGGATGAAACTTATGCTTTGGCTGAAAAGTTTTCTTTAGAGCGCGGTCAATGCGTTATCAAAGAAGGTTTACCTGAAGATGTAATTCCATATGTCGCAAAAGAGTTTAAATCCGAACTTGTTGTGATTGGTACTGTTGGCAGAACTGGCCTAAGTGCAGCCTTAGTCGGAAATACCGCTGAACACGTTATCGATAGTTTAGATTGCGATGTTTTAGCTCTCAAACCTGATGGATATAAAAGCCCATTAGAAGATTAATTTAAACTTTTACCAAACCACCTTAAACGTGCATTTTAAGGTGGTTTGGGTATAATGCGCCCTTATTTTTTCCGTCATTTAAATAGGGGGCCGAGTGTCTCACTCAAAAGAAGCCAAAACCGCTTATAACCTGAATAAACTTCAAAAGCGTCTGCGTCGATTAGCTGGTCAAGCTATTGGTGATTTCAACATGATTGAAGAAGGCGATCGTGTCATGGTTTGCCTTTCTGGCGGTAAAGATAGCTACACTATGTTAGATATCCTTCAGCATCTTCAACGCGTTGCCCCTATTAAATTTGACGTGTTTGCGATCAACCTTGACCAAAAGCAGCCCGGCTTTCCTGAGCATATACTACCTGAGTATTTGGATGGTCTTGGCATCGAATATAAGATCGTTGAAGAAGACACATATAGCATTGTTAAAGATAAGATCCCTGAGGGTAAAACAACTTGCTCACTATGCTCACGTCTTCGCCGCGGCATTTTGTACCGCACAGCGAAAGAAATGGGGGCGACTAAAATTGCCCTTGGTCACCACCGTGATGATATGATTGAAACCATGTTTTTAAACATGTTCTATGGCGGTAAGTTAAAAGGCATGCCAGCTAAACTTATGAGTGACGACGGCCAGCATATGGTGATCCGCCCTCTTGCTTACTGTAAAGAAGCTGATATTGAGCAGTACGCAACAGCACAAGCATTCCCGATTATTCCTTGTAACTTATGTGGCTCTCAAGAAAATCTTCAGCGCAAACACGTTAAAGCCATGTTACATGAGTGGAACGAATCAAACCCAGGTCGTATTGAGAGTATCTTCACTGCAATGCAAAACGTCGTACCTTCGCATTTAGCAGATGGTGAGTTGTTTGATTTTAAAAACCTGCAAACAGGTGAAGTAATTGACGGCGGTGATATTGCCCTTGATAAACCTGACTTCAAAGAGCCAGTAATGGAACAGGAAGAAGAGGATAACTCAGTAAAAATCCAACCTATCGAGTTGGTTTAATCCTCTTGAACAAAGCTGCTAATTCATTTAGCGGCTTTTTGCTGCGAAAATCATAAATTACAACAATAACTCTTCTCATAATTTCAACTAACTGAACTTACAACGAATGAAGCTGTTAGACGAACTAGTCTAAAGTTAGGTCTAAACCTGTTTATAAATCTTAGGCATAAAAAAAGCGACCTATTGGCCGCTTTCTTCATTTAAAACAACAATTACGCGTCGTTTTGCTCTTCTTTTGCTTTTTCAACTGAAATAGCAAGTTCAGTTAATGCGTCCGGGTTTGCAACACTTGGCGCATTTGTCATTAAACAAGATGCCTGCGTTGTTTTCGGGAACGCAATCACGTCACGAATATTGTCTGTTCCGCAAAGTAACATAACCAGACGGTCAAGACCGAATGCAAGACCAGCATGTGGTGGTGTACCGTACTTAAGTGCGTCAAGTAGGAAGCCAAACTTATCTTCTTGTTCTTGCTCTTCGATACCTAGAATGCGGAATGCTGCTTGTTGCATATCGTTGTTGTGAATACGAACAGAACCACCACCAACTTCATAGCCATTCAGTACCATGTCGTATGCATCGCTAATAGCCGCTGCTGGGTTAGCTTCAAGTTCTGCTGCAGAGATATCTTTTGGTGCAGTAAATGGGTGGTGTACAGCATGTAGGTTTCCTTCGTCGTCTTCTTCAAACATCGGGAAGTCTACAACCCATAATGGTGCCCACTTGTTTAGATCTGTAATTTCAAGGTCTAAACCAACTTTCAGACGTAGCGCGCCCATCGCTTCATTTACAACATTGCGCTTATCAGCACCAAATAGGATGATGTCACCCGTTTGTGCATTTGTGCGCTCAAGCAGTGAATTAATGACTTCTTCATTTAAGAATTTAGCAATTGGAGATTGAACGCCTTCAACACCTGCATCACGGTCATTGACTTTCATCCAAGCTAGACCTTTCGCACCGTAAATACCTACAAACTTTGTATATTCATCAATTTGCTTACGAGAAAGCTTTGCACCACCTGGTACTGTTAATACTGCAACACGACCTTTTTCATCGTTTGCAGGTGCAGCTAATACTTTGAACTCTACATCTTTAACAATGTCAGCAACATCAACAAGCTCTAACGGGTTACGTAGGTCTGGCTTGTCTGAACCATAACGGCTCATCGCTTCGCTGTATGGCATTGTTGGGAAAGTACCTAAATCAACGTTTAAAAGTTCTTGCCACATTTCACGAATTAGACGCTCTGTTACTTCACGTACTTGATCAGACGTCATGAATGACGTTTCTAAATCGATTTGTGTGAATTCAGGCTGACGATCAGCACGTAAATCTTCATCACGGAAACACTTAACGATTTGATAGTAACGATCGAAACCAGACATCATCAGTAGTTGCTTGAACAACTGAGGAGACTGAGGTAACGCATAAAAGCTGCCTTTATGCACACGACTCGGTACTAAATAATCACGGGCACCTTCTGGTGTTGCTTTAGTAAGCACTGGCGTTTCGATGTCTAAGAAGTCATTTGTATCTAAGAAACGACGCACAAAGCTGCTCGCTTTAGCACGAAGCTTAATTCTGTCTGACATTTCAAGACGACGCAGATCTAAATAGCGATACTTTAAACGACGCTCTTCAGAGTTTTGCTGGTTAAAGTCTAACGGTAATGGCTCAGAGCGGTTAATTACCGTTAAACCAGTGCCTAGAATTTCAACTTCACCCGTTGCCATATCTTTGTTAACTTGGCTTTCAGGACGCGCACGTACAGTACCTGTTACTTTTACACAGAACTCTTGACGTAACGTATTCGCCACATCCATCAGACCTTCAACTTCAGGGTCAAACACCACCTGAACTAACCCTTCACGGTCACGTAAGTCGATGAAAATTAGACCACCTAAGTCACGACGTTTGTTGATCCAACCACATAGTTCTACTTCTTGACCAACATGGCTGCTGTTTAAATTTCCGCAGTATATAGAGCGCATAGCATTCCTGTTTGTTCAGCAAGCTTAGTGCTGAACTTCGTTTAATGAAAAAATTGCTCCAATTATATAAAAATCGCAGTTAATGTCATCCTTGAAGTGCCGAGCTTTCGCAATAGTTTGTAAATTTTCCAACTAATGCGCGTTTTTGTTACACTCTCGCGCTCATATTAAGTCATTTATTCAGAAATATGCTTTATTTAGGTTGCCCACAATGGAGTAGCACTCACTGGAAAGGTCGTTTTTTTTCGTCTAACTGTGCGCCAAGCAATATGCTCTCAGAATATGGCCAAATCTTTAACACCGTTGAAGGTAACACCAGTTTTTATGCCGACCCCAAACCTGACACCATAAAAAAATGGTATCAATCAGTGCCTGAGGATTTTAAATTTACCTTTAAGGTACCGAGACGCTTTAGTCATGACATGGCGTTACAACATTGCCAAGATGATTTAAAAGTTTGGCTTAATTTGTTCAGCCCGCTTTTCCCAAGAATCGGGCAAGTAATGCTGCAATTACCCAAATCATGTGGCCCTGAGTATTTACATCGAATTGAAAAATTCTGTGCTTTATTACCAATTGAGCTCTCTCTTGGCGTAGAAGTAAGGCATTTAGGCTTTTTCGATAAATGTGATGCGGAGCGGAGTTATAATCAATTTTTAATGAAACATAATTACAACCGCACCATGATGGATACGCGGCCACTTTTTAGTGAAACTCCTAGCACTGAAGCCATCATAGATGCGCAATCGAAAAAACCAAAAGTACCACTTCACGTAATAGCCACCAGCAATGCACCAATAGTCAGGTATGTCGGCACATCAAACCTTGAAGACAATAGAGCTTTTTACAAACCTTGGTTAAGTAAAATTCGTTTGTGGATTGAGGAAGGTAAAACTCCCTATGTGTTTTTTCATACCGCAGATAACTATGATGCACCGCTTTTAGCTCGACAATTTATTGCTGATTTAGGTCTTGAGCATAATGTCAGTTTGCCATTTCCTGCTGAAAAAGAAGCAAAGCAAAACTCATTGTTTTAGAATTGAATCAAATTAGAATAGAGAACTACCAGTGCCCCACCCTTACACACACTATTTCAGTCATTACCCAGAAAATATTCAAGCACAAGTTAATATGCTTATCAGTAGCAATAAGCTACTGATGTTTTTCAAAAACAAATACCCTGTCGGCCATTCACTAAAAAACGATAAATTGCTTTTTGAATTCACCAATGAACTTAAGCAACGATATTTAAAGAATGCCCCTAAGTTGCAGCAAGTACAGTATAAGAAACAGAAAGATTTAGTAAAAAATGCACTGGGTACACATACCTTTAAGCGACAACAGCACGGTGGCAAGTTAAAAGCCAAGCATGAAATCGCCATTGCTGAGCAACTTCGTTCAGCACCTGAACCACTCTTAAAAGCTTTAGTTGTCCATGAATTAGCGCACTTCAAAGAGAAAGAGCACAATAAAAGTTTTTATAACCTCTGTTGCCATATAGAACCTGAATATCATCAGCTTGAACTAGAGTTGAGGTTATTTTTAGTACTTCAGCAAGAGCAACTCAGTTTTTATTAAGCACAAAAAAAGCAGGCGATGCCTGCTTTTTTAATGAAACACAGTTTTTTATAAACCTAACTCAGCCATGAAATCATCGTCAGCATCATCGCTTACATCATTATTTGCTGCGGCTTTTGCTTTAGAAGCATCTTGCTTAGCTTTATTGGCTTTTGCTTGATTTTCAATAATTGAATCTGGGTCAACAGATTCAGCAATGTCAAAATCATGCAGTTTAATAAACTCAGTCTTATCCATCGCTAGTTCAAGATAGAAGATATTCTGATTTTGTGTCGTAAATGTAACACGACGGGCCTGAGGGCGATCCATCGTTGTATCAACAGAAATTTGTACCTGCTTGTTAATCGCCATCATCTTAGGCTGATTCTGCGTAATAGATGTGTGCAGTTGCTCACGAACCTTACCAGTGAAATCACCGACCATTTGATTCATTAATTCACCTAATACATTTGATACGTCATCCGACAAATGACTCTGCGCTATTTCCTCTTCCGGCATACCCATGTTACGCATGTAATCTTGATAAATTTCCATCGCAGCTTGTTGCGTGAAATTCATCACAACCAGCCCTGTGAAACCACCGTCAAACAATACAAAACAACCAATATCAGGTCGCATACAAGTACGCGTAATTTTTTGCACCATTGCTGAATATGAAATTTGATTGCCACTTGCTGAGGATAAAACTTCGGTCACCGAGTGACACAGGGTTGATAAAATATCTTCTGTGCTAATCACTTTGTTTCTCGCCATTTTTTTCTCTTTCTTATCTAACCGAACTTACGGATAAGATATGTGACAAGTTAATAACTTACAACAATAATGTAGCGAATAAAGTCATTCGTTACACAAATAGAACAATTATTAAACTAGCTTAGGCTCTGAAACTATTAAATAGTGACTAAACCCTTCATATCTGAAAATTCCGTTAGCCTTTATTTGTATCTTGTCTTGTTTAGTCGTGAGATTTTCGCAAGTGGCCACGTCATCAATAAACAAACCACCATCACGGCGATACTTTCAGTTTTATCTAATGCGATTGAATAATAAGTACTGCCTATAATTGTAAATATAATTAAAAGCCAAAGAGCTATGTAAAGAGATCGAAATTTGTGAAAAAAATCGCATAGTTTTAAAAACAACATGCTGAGTTCCTTGCATCGAATTACATGACTAGAGAATAGTCCACTTCTATGGATTAATAATTGATCACATCGACGTTTTAAGCAAATTTTTAATAAAATATTTCAATTTTTTAACCTGTTTACTCTTACGCAATTAACCCCTGACTAATTTTTCAAAAATGCTAAAATACCCGCATTATTTTTAAAGAGAGATACACAGTGACTGGCAAAGACAGCATTTACGCCAATCAGATTGAAGTGAAAGACTTTACTTTCGATGCCAATGTCGTCGAAGTTTTTCCGGACATGATCCAACGCTCCGTGCCAGGTTATGCAACAATCGTCAGCACCATGGGCAAACTTGCAGGTCAGTTTGTACAAAGTAATTCTAATTTGTACGATTTAGGTTGCTCCTTGGGTGCGGTGACTTTGAGCATGCGTCGCAATATCGAAAAAGAAAACTGTACTATTATCGCCATTGATAACTCTGAACCTATGGTAGAGCGCTGCAAACTTCATCTAAAAGGCTTTAAATCCGACGTGCCTGTTGAAGTAAACTTAGCAGATATCAATGATGTTAATCTTGAAAATGCCAGCGTTGTTGCAATGAACTTTACCTTACAGTTTATTCCACCAGAGCAGCGCCGAGCATTACTACAGAAGATTTACAACAGCCTTAAGCCTGGTGGTGTACTTCTTCTCAGCGAGAAATTTCGTGGAGAAAATGAACAGGTTGATAATTTACTCATTGACTTGCACCACGACTTTAAACGTCATAACGGCTATTCAGAATTAGAAATAAGTCAAAAACGTACTGCTATTGAAAATGTGATGCGCACAGATTTATTGAGCACTCATCTTACGCGTTTATCTGAGATTGGCTTCAGTCAAACTCAGGTTTGGTATCAATGCTTCAACTTCTGCTCAATGGTTGCGATTAAATAACGGAATTAAAATGAATACTTGGTTTACAGATTTTTATGCGGCTATTGCTAAAGGCCCGCTTAGTCACTGGTTAGATACACTTCCTGCGCAATTAACACATTGGCAAAAAGAAGCCCAACATGGTGACTG
Organism: Pseudoalteromonas sp. NFXS53; assembly: GCF_056629255.1. Taxonomy (NCBI): domain Bacteria; kingdom Pseudomonadati; phylum Pseudomonadota; class Gammaproteobacteria; order Alteromonadales; family Pseudoalteromonadaceae; genus Pseudoalteromonas; species Pseudoalteromonas sp. NFXS53. Next base: position 34,934 of record NZ_JBWVBR010000005.1, read on the forward strand.
GCCAAAATGGGAAAAGGTACTTAAGAACCTACCAGAATCAAATACGCAGCATATTAATATTACAGATAAAGTAGAGTTTGGTTTAGAAACAGAGCTATCTGAAGGTCACACAAAGCAACTTACTCACTTACTAAAGCGAATGATGCCTTGGCGAAAAGGCCCTTTTCATATCCATGGCATTCACATTGATACTGAGTGGCGCAGTGATTGGAAATGGGACCGTTTAGTTGAGCACATCAGTCCTCTTCACGGACGCACTGTTTTAGATATCGGCTGCGGCTCAGGTTATCATTTATGGCGTATGAAGGGTGCGGGTGCTGAATTTGTCGTTGGTATTGACCCATCAGATCTATTTTTATCGCAATTCCAAGCTATAAAACATTTCAATCAAGATGAAAACGTTCACCTTTTACCGCTCGGCGTTGAGCAACTACCTGAGCTCAAGGCCTTTGACACCGTTTTTTCAATGGGTGTTTTATACCACAGACGCTCTCCGATTGATTTTCTGGCGCAGTTGAAAGCCCAACTACGTAAAGGCGGCGAACTCGTATTAGAAACACTGGTAGTTGAAGGCGATGTGCATACTGTACTAGTTCCTACAGATCGCTATGCGAAAATGCGTAACGTTTGGTTTATTCCAAGCACAGCTGCATTAACTTTATGGCTTGAGCGCGTCGGTTTCAAAAATATTCGAGTTGTGAATGAAGATATAACATCATTAGATGAGCAAAGACGTACTGAGTGGATGGAGACAGAGTCTTTGGCTGATTTCCTTGACCCGAACGACCCAACTAAAACCATCGAAGGCTACCCTGCCCCACTTCGCGCGATAATCATCGCCGAAGCTTAATATTCAATATTAAGTACATATTGCTTTAAAAATACGCAGCATAATTAGCTGCGTATTTTATTTGTGAAGGATATCTGTCCTTACCACTTAGATTCAACTAGCCCCTCCTAAGCAATTGTTGTAAAATACGCGCGTTTCTAAGCAACCCCTATTAGCAAATTTGAGGAAAACCTGTGAGCGAGAATAAACAGTCTCTTAGCTACAAAGACGCTGGCGTTGATATTGATGCGGGTAACGCACTAGTTGAGCGCATTAAAGGCGTAGTGAAAAAAACTCGTCGCCCAGAAGTAATGGGTGGCATCGGTGGTTTTGGTGCACTATGCGAACTTCCAACTGGTTATAAAGAGCCTGTATTAGTTGCTGGCACAGATGGTGTTGGTACAAAACTTCGCCTTGCTATCGATCTTAAAAAGCACGACACAGTAGGTATCGACCTAGTTGCAATGTGTGTAAACGACCTTATCGTTCAAGGTGCTGAGCCACTATTTTTCCTTGACTATTATGCGACAGGCAAACTAGACGTTGACGTTGCTGCTGACGTAGTAACAGGCATTGGTAAAGGTTGTGAGCTTTCTGGCTGTGCACTTATCGGTGGTGAAACTGCTGAAATGCCGGGTATGTACGAAGGTGATGATTATGACATGGCTGGCTTCTGTACTGGTGTTGTAGAGAAATCAAAAATCATCGACGGTACTAAAGTAGCAGCTGGCGACCAGCTTATCGCTCTTGCTTCAAGCGGCCCTCACTCAAACGGTTACTCGTTGATCCGTAAAGTACTAGAAGTATCAGGCGCAGATACAAATTCAGAATTCGAAGGCAAAACATTAGGCGAGCACCTAATGGAACCTACGCGTATCTACGTTAAGTCTATCCTAGAGCTATTAAAAGACGTAGATGTACATGCGCTTTCTCATATCACTGGTGGTGGTTTCTGGGAAAACATTCCGCGCGTATTACCTGAATCTGCAAAAGCAGTTGTTAAAGGTGATAGCTGGCAATGGCCTGCAGTGTTCAACTGGCTACAAGAAAACGGTAACATTGAAACACACGAAATGTATCGTACATTCAACTGTGGTGTTGGTATGATCTTAGTTGTTCCTGCAGACAAACTTGAGCAAAGCCTTGAGATCTTAAAAGCACAAGGTGAAGATGCGTGGCACATCGGCGAAATTCAAACTGCAGCAGCAGGCGAAGAGCAAGTAGAAATCATTGGTGGTGCTGAGTAATGTCAGCATCGCGTATTGTTGTTTTGATTTCAGGCAGCGGGTCAAACCTGCAAGCCATTATGGATGCTTGCCAAAGTAAGCAAATCAGTGGTGACGTTGTGTCTGTTATCAGCAATAAGGCCGATGCTTACGGCCTAAAACGCGCAGAGAACGCAGGCATTAAAACCTGTGTTCTTAGCCATAAAGATTTCGCATCACGCGAAGACTATGATGCACAACTTGCACAATTAATTGACTCTTTTAACCCAGATCTAGTTGTATTAGCTGGATTTATGCGTATTCTTACTCCTAGCTTAGTGCAAAAATTTAAAGGAAAAATGTTGAACATTCATCCTTCTTTGTTGCCTAAGTATCAAGGGCTGAATACCCACCAAAGAGCAATAGATGCAAAAGACGACGTGCATGGCGTAAGTGTCCACTTTGTAACAGAAGAATTAGACGGTGGACCTGTTGTTTTACAAGCTAAAGTTCCAATTTTAGCGGATGATACAGCAGAGTCACTTGCCCAGCGGGTTCACGAACAAGAACATATAATCTATCCTTTGGCGGTCCAATGGTTCAGCGAACAAAGACTAACAATGGAAGCAGACTATGCCGTTTTTGACAATCAACCCCTTCCACCGCAAGGCGCGCACTACCCAGAATAAAAATATTAGCGCTTGGTTTATTGCACTAAGCGCTATTTTCTCAACATCGGTTTTCGCCGACACAATTACTCCCTATCGCGCAGAATATGAAGTTAGCCGCAAAGGTTCAGTTCAAGGCAGCGCACTTCGTGAATTAACAAAGAACGCTGACAATACATATATACTCACTTATCAGAGTGATATTGAGTGGATGATTTTCTCTGATGAGAGAAACGAACGCGCAAAGTTCAGAATAAGCAACAATCAGGCTATTCCTCTTGAATATGCAATGTCACGAAAAGGTACCGGACCAGACAAGCAGTACAATCTGGTATTTGATCAAAGCAAGAAACAAATCTTCTCAAATAAAAAGAAACATCCGCTGAAAGTTGACTGGAAAGCTGAGCAAAAAGATTTACTCACTTATCAATTTCAATTACGACAAGATCTAAAAGCAGGAAAAACTTCATTTAGTTATCCGATAATAGATAAAAATGGCAATCAGCGTAATTATGATTTTGAAGTGGATGGAAAAGAAACCATTACATTGCCGATCGGCAATGTTGAAACAATCAGAGTTAAACGTCTTTATGATAATAACAAAAGACAAGCAACAGCTTGGTTTGCCCCAGAATATGATTATTTACTTGTAAAAATGTATAAGGGTAAAGAAGGGATTGAACAATTCCAAGTCCAACTAAAACAGTATGACAAATAGAGTGACCTCACCGAGATAACAAAAAAGCCAAGCATTCGCTTGGCTTTTTGCTTTTTTAACACAGCAAATTACTAAATTTTTTCGCCTAACTTAAATAAAGCAAATTCACCAGGCTCCATCTTTTTCCATTGTTCATCGTTAGTGAGTGGGCGGGTTGCAATCACAGTAACCACGTCGTTTGGTGTCGTCTCTTGTTGGAAATCAACAACCATATCTGCATCAATTAAAGTCGCTTTACCAAAAGGTGCTCTACGGGTTATCCAATGCAAATTATTTGTACAAAAAGCCAAAACAAACACACCATCTGTCAGTAGCATGTTGAAGACGCCCTTCTCTCTTAATTCGTTAGCGAGCTTGGCAGCATAGCGAAACACCGACGCCATATTCGAAGGACGTTTTGGATACTTCTCGCGGATTTTGTCTAAGATCCAACAAAATGCCAGCTCACTGTCGGTATTGCCAACAGGTTTATAAAATTCTGGTTTTAAATCTTGGTAATTCGAAAGTTGTCCATTGTGTGCATAGGTAATTTCACGACCCCAAAGCTCTCGCGTGAACGGGTGTGTGTTCTCTAAACACGTACGACCTCGATTACCCTGACGAATATGGCTAATTACCGAAACACTTTTAATCGGGTAAGCTTTAACTAGTTTCGCAATTTCAGATGTGCAACTCGGCTCAGGATCTTTAAATGTGCGACATCCTTTACCCTCATAAAATGTAATACCCCAACCATCTTTATGCGGTCCGGTATTACCACCGCGCTCTAATAGACCAGAAAAACTAAAACAAATGTCTGTAGGCACATTGGCTGACATGCCAAGAAGTTCACACATTCACAAAATCCATAAAAACAAAATTGAAACCCGCCATATTATGACAGTATTCGAAAAGGGTTAACACTAGGAAAGTTAAGGTTTATATAACCAATTAATCGAGCTTATAAAAAAGCCCCGCGAAGTACGGGGCTGGTTGGGAGAGTTTTTTAATTGATTATAAGCCGAATACCACTTTTTCACTTTTCAGCATGCGGCTGCTTAGGTAACTAAACACACCGAATAACCCTAAAGTGACCAATGTTGATAAAGCCAGTTGTGCGACAGGAATATCATTACCTTTGATAAATTCAATCATGGCGTATTGTTGTGCCGCGATTGGTAGCCACTGTACAACGTCTGTCGCGATATCATAGGTCGTTACCATACTCAGACCCATAGGTACGAATAAAACCATGGTTACATAGGTTTGCGCTTCTTTGAACGACTTAGCCATGAACGACACAAACACTTGCAAACTTGCTGACATCAAGGCAATTGGTAAACCAATCACAAAACAGAACAACATAAATTCAATGCTCAAATTAACACTAAAACCAAGCTGCTCCCAAGGCACCATGCCATAAGCAAACTTTGAAACCACTAAGATAAGAGCCAAACCTAACATCGAGAATGTGGCAATAGCACCTGATTTAGCAAGCACAATTTGCAGTGTACTGATCGGGTGACTTAAAAGAAGTGCGATTGAATTACGCTCACGCTCACCAGCACTGGTATCAATGGCTAAGTTCATCGCCGCATAAAACAGAGTAAGTACAATAGATAGTGTCGCAATACCTAAGAACATACCACCTTTAGAGTCAGGCGTTGCTTGATCATGTACTTGTACATCAACCGCTCTCATAAGCGTTGGATCAACACCTCTTGCCAATAGACGTAAACCTGCTACTTCAGAGTTATAACGTGCGAGTGAACGTTCTAAACGAGAAATCGACTTACGCAACTTGTCATTAGACTTATCTGCAATCACAGTCACAGTTGCAGGGCGGCCTTCAGACATTTTTTCTGCAAAATCATCGCTAATCTCTAGTAAAATATCTTTAACGTCTTCGCCTGTACCATGCACAATTTCTTTACTTTCAAGATACTGAACTAGATTAGGAGCTTGCTCTGCGTTTTTAATAGTAATTTTTAAATCTTCTGGTGACGCAAATTGCTTTAACATCACTGAAAATAGTAGACACATAATGATGGGTGTACCAATAGCATAGTACAAACCGGCCATTACCGAACGCTTATCACGGCTTGCATCCAATACTTCTTTTTTAAATAAAACTGACAGTAACTTCATCATGCTGCAATTCCTTCATCACTACCGATTAATTCAATAAACGCTTCTTCTAGGCTTTCTTTACCAGTTCGCTCGCATAATTCAGTTGGCGAGCCTTCTGCCACAACTTGCCCTTTCGCCATTACCACAACATGATCACACAGTGCGGCCACTTCTTGCATTACATGGCTTGAGAACAACACGCAGTGACCTTGCTCTTTCAGCATCAATAGTAACTCGCGAAGAATACGTGTGCTCATTACATCTAATCCACGTGTTGGTTCATCTAGAATGATATTGGTTGGCTTATGCACAATTGCTTGTGCCAACGCCGTTTTCATATGCTGACCTTGAGAAAAGCCTTGGCAGCGTCTGTCAGCAATGTCGTCCATTTTTAATTTACTTAAAACATCTTGGGTTGCAGCTTTTGCAGCACCCGTTTCCATGCCACTAAGTTCAGCATAGAATTGAATGTACTCACGCGGTGTCAAGCGCTCGTATAAACCACATGGATCTGGAAACAAACCCAATTTTTGTTTTGCAGCCATCGGCTCTTTTGCGACATCAATACCATCAATCTCCGCATTGCCACTGTCAGCTTTTAATAAACCAAATACAGTACGTAAACAGGTGGTTTTACCTGCACCATTTGGCCCCAGTAAACCTGTGATTTTGCCATTTTGTGCAGTAAAGCTCAGGTTATTCATGGCTTTTACTGAACCGATTTTCTTTTCTAAGTTATTTACAGAAATCATCTCTTACTCCTTTTCACTCGATTCAGAATCACTGTCTACATGTAATGCAACACCATTTAAGTTCATAAAAAACTGTTTGCGATTGTCTTTTTCTAAACAAGTCGCGTCTAATTCTTCAGTCCCACTCGAGTCAATAAACTTACCTACAATACTCGCAGCACAGGTTTGTGATACCACACCATGCGTTGCACTCTCAGCAACTAGGTGTTTTGCGTTACTCATGTCTACCATTGCCATTTCAGCCCAACTTGCTGGTGTAGCCGGATCTAGGCCACCTGATAATAAGAGCGTAGGAATATCTGTTTTAACTGGTTCATAGAAAGATTTATCAACCGGTTTGGTATCCCAAATAGGACATGCGATATCAAAGCCTTCAATCATCACTCGTCCCATATAAGCTTGGCCATGCTCTGCGCGAGAGTCATCGGTTAAGCTTGGCCAATCTTCTGAGCACACAATCGCGCTGTGCATACCCATCGCCATGCTGTCCATCATATCGGTTGATGAAAGTAGACCTACAATCGGTGAATAATCACCGTTCAATGCTTCACTAATTGCTAAAGGTACTAATGCACGTGTGGTGTGACTGTATAAGGCCATACGGACAGTGCTAAATACCTTCATTTTGGTCAGTACTAAGTTTATCTTCTTGTGCGTTCTTGGATGACGAACAGTTGTTTCAATCCCTTGTTCATCTAATTGCTCAAGTAACTTATAAAAGTTCGCTTTAAGGTTTGGGTAATTTTTTGAGCAATTTTCATCTGCTTCACATCTATCAAGTAAAGCATTCATCGAATCATCAATCGCCTTACCTATCGCTGTTAGGCTTTGCTGCATAGGCACAACACCATCTAGCGTACTGGTAAGCACTGACCCCGGAAATTGACGAGTATATTCTTGCGCTATACGTGTACCATATGACACGCCGTATAAGTGGAGCCCTTTATAACCTAACGCTTCTTTAACTGCTTCAAAGTCTTTTGCCGCTGCAACAGTTGAATAATGAGATAAATCAGTATTCAGTTTGTCTTTACACTTTTGTGTGTCTTCTTTACCAAAAGCAACCATGTCTTCGGTCAAATCATTAAACTCAAATTGAGATATTAAGTCTGCTCCATCACATTGCAGTTTATTAGATTTACCTGTGCCACGTTGATCAACTAATAATATATCTCTAGATTCACGTGCAAAGCGTAGGTTTCTATCAAAAATAACCGCTAAGTCCATGGCTGACTGACCTGGGCCACCAGCAAAACCAAGTACGGCTTCATCTGGTTTACTTGGCTTGATTGCAGGAATGATCGCAAAATGAATGTCGATTTCACCGTCCGCTGGGTTGTCTGAAACTGGCTGCTTAATGCTGCCGCATAATAATCTGTCATCTAAACCCTTTGCATAACATGGAGTAAGTTCTGGTTTTACTTTGTTTTCTTGCTCTGCAATAGCTGAAGATGAAAGCCCCATCATTAACGGCAAAGCCGCTAACTTAAAAAGACCTATTTTTGTCATGTTACTTCTGCTCATCATTGAGTTCCTTGTTGCTTTTTACACACACTATGATACTTTTAACTTAGTGTATTGGTGTATTATTGTATTAATACAGTGAGTTCAGATTAATGCTAGAATTTATTAATGTCAACCCCAGTAGTGGCGATCCAATTTATAAGCAGTTACACGAGCAAATCGTTCGTTTAATTGTTGGTGGCCAAATACAAGCTGGAGAAGAGTTGCCATCCGTTAGAAAAATTGCAGAATATTTCACCGTGAACCCGATGACAGTGTCACGGGCTATTGGCATGCTTGTAGATCAAGGTTGGTTAGAAAGGCGAAGAGGCCAACCTACACGAGTTGCAGAGCAGCAACCTCAATCATCAGAACAAGGTCAAACACTTCTTTATGAAGGGGTAGATCAACTAATACAGCAGGCAAAACAGCTTGGTGTAACCGTGAACGAACTAAATGAGATAATCTCACAAAGATGGGAGCAATAATAATGACAACCGCCCTTTTAGAATATAAAAACGTTCATAAGATATTTAATCAAAACATGGTGTTAAAAAATATCGATCTAATCATAGAGCCTGGTATGGTTGTGGGTTTGCTTGGCAAAAATGGGGCTGGTAAAACAACCCTTTTGCGCAGTGCCCTTGGGCTTATTGAGGTAGATACGGGCGAAGTATTTACACTCGGGGAAAACCCGACTCAATTAAATACAGAATTAAAGTCACAAGTTGGTTATGTGCCCCAACAAGCTTTTGGATATGAAGGTTTTTCGATTAGAGAAGCGTTAGATTTACACTCAAGTTTTTATAGCGAGTGGGATAATACACTCGAGCTAGATTGGCTAAAACGTTTTGAATTAAATCCTGATGATATGGTTGAAAACCTATCAATTGGCCAACGCCAAGCACTTGCTTTAATCATGGCTATGGCATATAGGCCTAAACTACTTATTTTAGATGAACCTGTGGCCAGCTTAGACCCAATCGCACGTCGAGAGTTTATGCTTGATCTTTTTGACCTATCGCTCGAATCAGGCTCAGGTGTGATCTTCTCAACACATATCACTTCAGATATTGAACGAGTCGCAACCCATGTTGCACTTGTTAAAGACGGTGAAATCAAACTCTTTAACGAATTAGATGAACTTAAGACTTCTGTACGGAAAATCAGTTTCTCCAACGAAACGTCGGTCAATTTAAGTGACTTTGATATTCTTAACAAAAAGCATAACGCAGCAATCATCTCGGGTTACCAAGACCAAGATATTGCTGGTGTAAATCATGTTTCGACATTATCTCTTGAGCAGTTATTTGTGGAGTTGCACGCATGAGTAATACGCTAAACCGCACTTGGCATAAAGGATTTTATGCCTATTGGTTCAAAGAGTGCGGCAGCTTAAACTACCTGCTACCCATGTTTATTTTTGTCATTATCAGTGTTCTTGTTATGGCGAAAGGGGTAAGCGAGGCGCTGCCATTTACAATCTGTTTTACCAGTATTTGTGCTTTCGCTTCAGTCTCTTGGCAAAGCATTCGCCTGCAAGCCACAGAGTGGCATAGTTTGGTACCAGGTTACACAGAGCACATAGTCAAACAAGGCAACATCATTATTATTGCACCACATGTGATTTTGATCACAACTGCCATTATTTTTGAACAATATGACGTACTTAAATTGCTAAGTGTCTCAGTTTTAATAGGCACTTTGTTTTATTTAAAGTGCCGAGTTACGAGCAAAATGTTTAACTCGAGTGCCTATTTTTTCTTTGCAATAATTGGTTTTACAGTTGCTTTTAAAGAAGTACCTACTTGGTTAGCCGTTTTAGCTGTGATCTTAAACATTAATTTAGTGCTGTTTAGAAAGCACTTTGGTACAGCGTTCAAATGGCAAGCTCAAGCGCTCGTTGACTATAAGCATGCACTTCAATCAGGTTGGTCTCCTATTCCTAAAGGTTTTTTAAAGGGATATGGACAAGGATTAAATAAATTCTTTTTCCCATTGAGCTATTTTATGGGCCGCTCGCTCATACAATACACTGTACTCGTGCTAATCATATTTGTTGCCTTACTTACCTTAAATTACTTTTATGTAGCGGGCAGACCTAGCTTGTTTATATTTTCTAATCTTGTGTGCATTCTTGCTTTTATGATCTTATGGACAAGAATACAGAGGCAACAAGCATGGGGAACATTGATCACTTTACCGATTTATAGCAGTGTCAATGAAGCGAAAACAGCCTATGCAAAAGCATGTGAAAAGTATGCCCTTTGTATACTTGCTTGCTCTTTGTCACTGGCTGGAACCATAGAGTTTCTCAGATTCGATGAACCGAATTTCAAATTTACCGCTGCTTATGCATTGGTCAATACAGCTGGCGTACTCTTATGTTTTTCAGTGGGTAACTATTGTAAAAAGACCGCTTTCTTTAGTATTGCTCTGGTCTTTACATTGGGTTTTGTACTGGCAATTACTGGAGTTGTAGTTGAAACAGAAGAGGTCTCAACAGGGAGTCTTGGTTTAGCTTGCTGCTATTTTATTGTTGCCTGTTTTGCAAATCGAAATTCATCTAAACAATTATATACCAACCTTTAGTCAATATTTGTCTCAATTTAAGCGGTCTATATGGCCGCTAACTTATAGATTCAGACAAAGGTTCATATCTACACAAACTTTTAAACTCCCCCAACGTCAGCGAAATAATGTTGTTGAAATGTATACGCTGTTACGCGAATGTTCCACTCCAACACTACATATAAATTTTTCTTACCTTTATGAAAGTAGTTGCCGCATAGATAGCTGGAGCTGTGCTCGGGGTTATCAGCATCTTTTCCTTACCTCAAAATAGCTCAATTGATCAAATGGATTAGTATGAGATGACGTAACAACACATATAAAAAACCCGAGCTGAGCTCGGGTTTTCACAATTAAAAGCTAAAGTGTATTACTTAGCAGCCTTTTTCTTTTTTGGCTTATCTTCTTCAACCCATTTACCGTTTTCATACGTTGCTTTCCAGCCTGTCGCTTTGCCTTCCACTTCTGTCATTACATACTGAGTCTTGGTTTTACGCGAATAGCGAACAACGGCTAAATTGCCTTCTGAATCTTTTTCAGGTGCATCAGCAAGGTAATAGAACTTAGGTGAAATTCTATCTCTGAACTGTTTTAGCTCCGCGACTTTAGGCGCACGTGTCTCCCTTGATTTAGGGAATGTGTGTGCCGCTAAGAAAATACCCGAGGCACCATCACGTAATACAAAATACGCTTCAGACTTTTCACAAGGTAGTTCTGGTAAATGAACGGGATCTTCTTTTGGTGGCGCTGGCTCACCGCTCTTCAGAAGTTTACGCGTGTTTTTACAGTCTTCGTTGGTACAACCAAAATACTTGCCAAATCGACCAGATTTAAGCTGCATCTCTGAACCACATTTATCACAGTCAATAACAGGGCCATCATAGCCTTTGATCTTAAACGTGCCTTGTTCAACAATATAACCGCTACAACCTGGGTTGTTACCACAAACATGAAGCTTACGGGTTTCATCAATTAAGTATGAATCCATCGCCGTTTCACAAATTGGGCAACGTTTCATCTGCATTAGGGTTTCAGTTTCAACGTCTTCTACATCTGCCGCAACCGCTTCATCACCGGAAACCAAGTTCATCGTTGTCGTACAACGCTCTTTCGGCGGTAAATTATAACCTGTACAACCTAGGAAAACCCCTGTAGAAGCCGTGCGAATACCCATCTTGCGATTACAGGTCGGACAATCAATATCCGTCTCAACCATAACGTTCTGACGCATACCGCCATTTTCTTCGTCACCACCAGCAACTTCTAACTGCTCTTTGAAATCAGCGTAGAATTTATCAAGTACCTGAGTCCAGATACGCTCGCCTTCAGCGATGTCATCTAAGCGTCCTTCCATCTTCGCGGTGAAGTCGAAGTTCATTAGATCGTTGAAGTTCTCTACTAATCGGTCAGTAACGATCTCACCCATTTTTTCAGCAAAGAAGCGACGGTTTTCAACGCGTACATAACCACGGTCTTGAATGGTTGAAATAATTGCTGCGTATGTTGAAGGACGACCGATACCACGCTTCTCAAGTTCTTTTACTAAACTAGCTTCAGAGTAACGTGCAGGTGGCTTAGTAAAGTGCTGCTTAGGGTCTAAAGCCACTAGGTCAACAATATCGCCCACCGCTACCGCTGGTAGTGATTGATCTTCTTCATTTTTCTTACGAACTGAAGGCTGTACTTTAGTCCAACCATCAAAACGTAGTACTCGACCACGAGCTTTTAGCGTGTAATCACCCGCACCAACCGTAATGGTTGTTAAGTCGTATTCTGCTGGTGTCATTTGACACGCTACGAATTGACGCCAAATAAGCTCATATAGCTTTTTAGCATCAGCATCAACGCCTTCTACATGACCTGATAATACATTTACATCAGATGGGCGAATTGCTTCGTGCGCTTCCTGCGCATTGCCTTTTGCACTGTATTTAATCGGATTCTCTGGCAAATACTTATTACCAAAGTTGTCAGTAACATAGTCACGACACATTGCAACAGCATCATTCGAAAGGTTGGTTGAGTCGGTACGCATATAGGTAATGTAACCCGCTTCATAAAGACGCTGGGCCAACATCATGGTTTTCTTAACACCATAACCTAAACGTGTACTTGCAGCCTGTTGCATTGTCGATGTAATGAATGGCGCACTTGGCTTACTCTTGCTTGGCTTTTCTTCTACTTTAACAACGCTTAATGAAGAAGATTCGATTGTATTAACCGCTGCCATAGCTTGAGCTTCGTTCACTGGCTTAAACGCTTGGCCTTGGAACTTAGTGACCGCAAAGCGAACATCTTCAGCTTTGGTTTTTGTATCAGCGTGAATATCCCAATACTCTTCCGGAATAAACGCTTTGATTTCACGTTCACGTTCTACCAGAAGCCTTACTGCAACTGACTGTACACGGCCCGCAGACAAACCACGAGCGACTTTCTGCCATAATAAAGGCGAAACCATGAAGCCAACAACACGGTCCAAGAAACGGCGCGCCTGTTGCGCATAAACCATATCAGTGTTTAGTTGACCTGGCGCTTCGAAAGCTTGCTGAATCGCATTTTTGGTAATTTCGTTGAAAACAACGCGCTTATACTTTTCTGGCTCACCACCTATGATCTCTTCAAGGTGCCAAGCAATTGCCTCTCCCTCTCTATCCAAATCGGTTGCGAGATAGATGTGGTCAGCATTTTCTGCGAGTTTTTTAAGTTCTTGTACGACTTTTTCTTTGCCTGGAAGTACTTCGTAATGTGGCTCCCACCCTTTTTCAGGATCGATACCCATACGAGCGACAAGATTCGCGTAATCTTTGTTCTTCTTATATACGGCTTTTTCTTCCGGCGACATTTTTCTTACTTCTGCCGGAGACTTGGTCGCAACCCCTTTTGTTTTGCCTGCACCTGAGGTCGGAAGGTCGCGCACATGACCTACACTTGATTTAACAATGTAGTCTTTGCCTAAGTATTTATTAATTGTTTTCGCCTTTGCAGGTGACTCTACAATTACTAACGATTTGCCCATAGCTGCCTATTCTGACTCATCTTGGTGTATGCCCATCGGGCGTGAATATTTATAGGTATATCTACAAACACCTATTGTTACAAGCTTTTAATACAAAGTTTTAGCTGATTAATGATTAATTACACAGTTTTTGTTGCAATTTTAAGCAAAAATGTATCAAGCAATAAGTAAGCTGCGCAATATAATGGAAACAATACAAAAATGCCAACCGTTCGGTTGGCATTTTTTCAAGTAGGGTTATGGGTTGGCGTCATCCACGCTCAGTGAGTAGGATATTACCTCGTTAGTGCCGTCAGGTTTAGTGAAGGTAAACTGAATAGACAGAAGACCTACTTCTTGACCGTTTGACTCTACTTCACGGCTCAAGTTTGCTATTGAAAAACTTGTTTGGTTGCTAAATTCATTAGGTACAACTGCATCACCACCTGCTAAATCTAATTTACCATTGGTAGTTGATACCTCTATTTCAGTGCCGGCTGGCAATGGGTTACCGTTTATATCCGAATAAAAGATATAAACAGGCACACTTTCAACACCAGCGTCGCCCAATGTAACAGAAGAGATATCACAATAAGTTGAGTTATCTGATGCCTCTAAGGTGAGTCCATTTTGTGACGCACAATCAACACCACCATAAGAAGACGGTACTGCGAAACGCACATAAGGTGTATCACCTGACATTACAATACTAAATTGTTTTCGAACCTCAATCAGCTCTTTTGAACAAGCTCCCGCTTTTTGAGCATCTTCGCTACACAATAACCCATTGTAAATACCGTCAGCACTATCATAAGTACCATTGTTATTGATGTCTCTGAAAATCTCATTATGCCCACCGTCGCTGTTTGCTGGCGCACAAGGGTCATTACCAGGATCAGATTCTATACAGCTTTGTGCATCAAAAGTGCCGTTATCATTTATGTCTAAAAATGCTTCAGGCAAATCAAACGCAGAGTGATATTCACCTTCATCAAATCGACCATTACGATTATTTGTACCCGGCTTATCAACAAACGTCTCTTGTCCTTTTGCCGTCACTAAAAAGCTCACTCGACCACCTCGGATGATGTTTCTACCATCTTTAGTAGTTGGATAAGTGCCAATACATGGGGCAGACACGCCAAAATAGGTATCGCAAACATCTGCAATGGTATTTTGCCATTCACTTCCAGAGAATGGTGCATCCCCTTGATTACGCCATGTTAAAGTACAAGTCGCATCTGTACTTTGACAATTATAAAGCTCATTAAACTGTTCACCATCGAACGTGCCAACCACCCCTGTTTCAGACTGAACGGTCGCAGTAACCCCATCACCACTTAGTTGGTTGAATTGATCACCGAAGAAAATATTGATATCTACCGTGGCACCAACGTGTGATAAAGAGTTCAGGTTAAGTGTCACTGGCGCTGCATCAAAGCTATCTTGATCTGTAACACCAGAACTTAAAAGAATTCTTGAAGACACACCTGTGATCTGCTCTGAAACTGGCACAAGTACATAACCACCCGCAGGGCAATCGTCAGGGCGAGGATCAACATCACAACGATCAAACTCATCTGGCCAACAAGTTACTTGCTGATTTGTGCCCTCAACTTGCTCAATTAAGTTATCAGGAATATAACAAGCTTGTACAACAAGTGGACCTGGCACTAGGCCTGACGTCACTGTCGTTTGCGCTTTACCTTCATTATCAGTACTGCTAGACGACTGTGTTAATCCTGCAGCACCTATACTGTCAGTAAGCCTGAAGTCGATTCGCTTTTGTTTAATCGGATTTGTGTCTTCATCTAAAAGTTGAAATTCAACGACTGATAATGTTGGCGCGCCACCTTCACCAGGAGGTAGTGCAATAAACTGCTCAAAGTTTTCATTGGTTGTTAAAAATTTGAGTGCTTGCGCTGGCGACTCGCTGACTGTCAATTCGATTGAATTTACAAAGTTATTTCCACCCGCTTCGACAGTTGCAGTAATTGTATCTGTAATGCTACAACCATTCGCTCGGTATGTTGCTGTAGCCTCACCATTGGATGATTTAACTTGCGCATCTAGTTGTGCTTCTTCATTCGCAGCACACACTGAAGAGAAGTTAACGTCGGCAGGTGTTAGATATAAGTTACCTTCCTCATCCCGAAGCGTTGCTGTAATAACTGTACTACCACCGGCTTTAAGTTCAGTTACACCTTCGTCTAAGCCGTTATCAAGGCTGATTTCTAAATCGACCACCCCGACAGAGAAGTTACTGGTGTTTGTCTCTCCATCATAACTCGCAGAAACAGTACCGGCACCACCACTATCACCTGGCTGAAGTTTTAATAAGGCAACTCCAAATTCATCAGTTAATGCTGTGCCACTGCTTGGTAAAATTTGGCCAATTGTTGTTGTTACATTCACAATTTCGCGAGTCAGTGCTGTACCGCTTTGTTTAGATGAAAGCTTAACAAATACTTCTGCCAGTTCATTGGAACTAATTCGGCTCGAATCAGAACATCCGGTATTTATGTCATCAGGGTCTAATTCAATTGTTGCACGGTTCGCATCCCAGTCAGCATTACAACCAGTTAAAATGCGCACATCTATATCATAGGTGCTTGTTTCTTCTCTTGGGTTGCCCGATGAATAAAAATACGCTGTTTCTGTGAATATTAGGTTTTCAGTTTGTTGATACGTTACAGTAAACTCACCTAAACCAGCTTCAGTAGTTGGCACTAATTCGAACGTTGCTTGCCCGTTCGTGTCTGTGGCAATTTTGCCATTACTAGGGCGTGTCGTTGCAATTGCATCACCTTGAACAAGGATCAATGCATTGTTAATGGGTAGATTATTTTCTGTCAGTGTTACTGTGACGAAACCATTAGTGTTGGCTGAAACAGGGTTTTCCTTAGTGATTGGTTGATTTGCGTCATCTAGTACCTGAGCAACAGATAATGAAATACCGCCAGTACCTGCACTATCAAAGAAGATGTTTGAAGATATTGTGCTGCCGTCTGGCTTTTCAAAACTGACTGTCGCTTTACCTGCGCCTTCCAAATCATTATCAAGTAAGTTAACTGACGCAATACCCTCTTGGTTGGTTAAGATTGAACCTGAAGAATGATCTAACCTTGCATATTGGTCAACTTCGAATTGTAAACGCGTATTTGTTACTGGCTCATTGTTAAGTAAAACCTGTGCTTCCAAGGTTAACGCACTGCCACCAGCTAGCATATTTGACGGCTCATTAGTTAACGGGTTTTTCGCAGTAAATGAAATTTTGTAAGGATCAGCATCAAACTTAGGGTTACTCGCCGTGTAGTATGGCCTAACAGCTACAACATCAGTGTCGTTATGTGTATAAGTTGCTGTCAGCGCATCAACTCCACTTTCTGTGTTTGCCAACAGTGTGATTGTTGCTTGACCGTTTAAGTCGGTTACAACACGACCATCTGCAGGAACAGTAATCCCCTTATTACCTGCATTAATAGTAATAAATTTCTCAGATAATGGCTTAGAACCCTCTAATAATGTAACAACAACAGAAGCATTTTTATCTTCACTTAGACGATTCGAAGTTGTAATTGGATTGCCATCTGCGTCTGACATATCAATATTTAAAGAAATACTGCTAGTACTAAAACCTTCGGTGAAAAAGTAACCTCTTGCAATGACATCGTCAGTTTGCTCATTGAGAGTACCTTTGTAAGTGACAGTTACAAAACCTGGACCACTTGTTGTGTTAGGTGTCAAAAAGAAAACCGCTTTACCATCTGATTCTGTTAAACCACTGTCGTAATCCAGTTCAGCTCTTTCATCTGTATCTAACTCCACCACAGCTTGCGATACTGGGGTGTTATCATTCATAACTTCAACAGTGACAATAGCAGGCTTTGAGGTTGAAAGTGGATTATCTTGGGTAATTACGGCACCATCAGTATCTTTTATAGTCACGCTAATTTTTAAACCGCCATCTCCAAGCGATGTAAAATCAATCTGCTCTTCTAATGTGGTTTCAGCAATAGATACTGACGCACTCACTGCGCCTGCGCCTTTTTGATCTGTTGGTAACAACTTAACCGTTGCTTTACCTTCACTGTTGGTCAACACTGATGACGGACCATCAAAACGCGCATATTCGTCAGCCGTGAAATTAATACGGGTATTGGCTATAGCCGCTCCGTCATTATTCAGTGTGGCTTCAATAGTGAGGGGGGTCTGCAGAGAAAGCTCTGTCGTTTGTTCTAAAATCGATAACGTAAGTTGGTAATCGCTTGAAGAACCACCATCTCCAGTATTATTGTTTGTTTTATCTATTGTTCCACCGCCGCCACAAGCTGTGACTAATAAGGAAAACAACAAAATGCTAAACCAGCGCATCAAAGGCATTACCCCCTCTCCCTAGCTGAATTAAAATTATTATCTCCTCATGTTACCTTATAAAGTGATTAAAAATCACAACTTTTTCTTAACTATTTAACGTTTTTTTTTGGTCTCAGCGCACCATGCTGGTAGGCTATTATGAATTTGAAAAAATCTAACAATCGATATGACACAAAATAACAAGATGAGTTTAACCACTCGCATCATGCTGGGCATGGTGGCGGGTGTTTTTCTAGGTCTGCTTTTCCAATTTATTCTTGGTGATAAAGAAGACGTTTTAATCCCTCTTGGGCTATTTGATCTAGCCGTTAAAGGTTTCTTCGTAGACGGCTTATTTCACATAGGCGGGCAAATTTTCATTGCCAGCTTAAAAATGCTGGTTGTGCCTTTGGTTTTCATTTCTTTAGTGTGTGGTACATGTAGCTTAAGTGACCCTAAAAAGCTAGGTCGCTTAGGTGGTAAATCAATCGCTCTTTATTTAACCACTACAGCTGTAGCCATTACTGTCGCAATCTCACTTGCTTTGTTAGTGAGCCCTGGTGTGGGTTATGACGTACCTACCGAAGCAGCATTTGACGCAAAACAAGCACCAACGCTGACTCAAGTTATTATTAATATGTTCCCTACTAACCCTATCAATGCGATGGCTGAAGGTAACATGTTACAAGTTATCGTTTTTGCACTTTTGTTTGGTATTGCAATGGCGCTGAGCGGTGAGCCGGGTAAACGCATAGCTAAAGTTTTTGATGATTTGAACACGGTTGTGCTTAAACTTGTGACTATTTTAATGAACCTAGCACCAATTGGTGTTTTCTGTTTAATGGCCAAGTTATTTACAACGATTGAGATGGGTTTAATCCTTGGTCTAGCAAAGTACTTCTTTACTGTATTAGCCGCTCTATTTATTCACGCACTGATCAACTACTCTGCACTTTTAAAAATTCTAACGGGTTTAAGCCCTATTACCTTCTTAACTAAGATGAAAGACGCATGTATGTTTGCATTTAGTACATCAAGTTCAAGTGCAACTATGCCAGTAACACTTGAAACGGCCACGAAAAAGCTAGGTGCACACAACTCTGTTGCGTCTTTCACCGTGCCACTTGGTGCGACTATTAACATGGATGGTACTGCCATCATGCAAGGTGTTGCGACAGTATTTATTGCGCAAGTTTTCGCTGTTGATTTAACAATCAGTGATTACCTTATGGTGATCCTTACCGCAACACTTGCTTCTGTAGGTACTGCAGGTGTACCTGGTGTGGGTCTTATCATGCTTGCAATGGTATTAAACCAAGTTGGCCTACCAGTTGAAGGTATTGCTATCATTATGGGGGTTGACCGACTGCTTGATATGACGCGAACAGCAGTAAATGTGACAGGTGACTGTATGGTAACCTGTGTAGTTGCTAAGTCTGAAAACGAATTCGATACACATGTTTTCAATGACCCAAATGCAGCGAAAGCATTAGAAAAAATCGATTAACCTTAAGCTGTATAAAAAAGCCCTGACTGTTCAATCAGTCAGGGCTTTTTTGTTTTTAAAAACTTTATTTTCTTTTAATTTACGTAAAAATTTTAAAACAAAGTCTATACTTATCTTATGTATGGATAGCAAAGCACAGAAATTTATACGTATTAGTATATACACTGTTACAAATAAACTATTGTGTTTAGCGTAAACAGCCCATACATTGTAGTTATTGGTTAATTCGAGTGTGTTGTATGAACATAGTAAAGGTTATTGCGCTACTTTGCGTTATCAGCTTACTAAATGTATCAACAGCGAAAGCTGTTCAGTACGACACTATGCCATCTGTAAGTTCGGTAGTTTGTGATTTTGATAATTCAAACTTAAATGATCTTGACGATGGTATTATCAGCAAAGTTCCAACTTCTGTTGCAACTGCTGAACTTTTTGAATTTCTTTATAACGATACCCACTCAACTTTATCAACGCACCATTCAGTTATAAGAGCCCCACCTTTATTAAATTAATTCCGATTTTTCGTGCTTATTAATTTATTTACAGAGGTGACTTATGAACGCATTTACTACTCTTAAAACTCAGCCTGCTGCAAACTTAACTTTTGCAACTGAACAATTGCCTTACTCTTCAAGTCAAAAATTACTTGAAGGTAACGAGCCCGCATTACAGCTAATGCGCAATCTAATACTTAACCCAATTCAACACATTGATCTTGGTGCTGACATTGACGAAGCAAGCCTAATATTGAATCGTACGCATCATAAAGTGAGTTTTGTGGTTGATGCGCAAAACAACATTGTTGGGCTAATTTCAAATGCAAGAATTGGCAGTCGTTACATTTTAACCATTGCAGATAAACTTAATTGCCATCGTAAAGACTTAAATGTCGGCGACATCATGATCCCAATTAAGTCATTACAGCAAATTTCATTTAAACAAGTCGAACAATCTAATGTCAGTAATCTTGTTAAGACAATGGAACAAAGTGGCGCAGACTTTTTGTTAGTAATTGATGATACAAACTCATCGTTTGTTGGTTATTTTGATTTTATCGATTTAGCAAAAATCTGCGGCGCAAATATCAATACCGTCAAACCCGCAAACAAATTCAGTGACATAGTAGACACCCTACTCCATCACGCAGAGATTTAACCATTATCCCAAAGTAATGTACGTTAAAGTTCAAAGCGCCTGTGGGCGCTTTTTTTGATTATTAATTACTTTCTTTTCTTAAGTACATCTAAAATACCCAGTTTGAAAATGAACGTTTCAAGCTAATACTTTCTCAATCCTCTTCACATTAATTTTAAAAATCGAAGCCATTTATCATATGTGTTACTATGCTTGCGTTATGAACTTACATATAAGCACCGTAGATAGCTAAAGATTTATGCAAGAAAACAATCAATTACATACACAAGAAAACGTTGAAGATATCCCTACTATCTATTGGCACGACTATGAGACTTGGGGGGCTAGCCCACAAAAAGACCGCCCGAGTCAATTTGCAGGTATTCGCACCGATTACAACTTAAATATTATTGGTGAACCTCTAATTGAATACTGCAAACCAGCTCCAGATTATTTACCCCATCCTGAAGCGTGTTTGATCACTGGTATAACGCCGCAACATGCGCTTAAACATGGTTTGGTTGAAGCTGAATTTATGGCGAAGATCCATGCTGAGTTTAGTCGCCCTAACACTTGTGTGGCTGGCTACAACAGTATTCGATTTGATGATGAAGTAACGCGTTACTCACTATATAGAAACTTTTACGACCCATATGAACGTGAATGGCAAAATGGTAATAGCCGCTGGGATATTATTGATCTAGTGCGTGCCTGTTACGCATTAAGACCTGAAGGTATTGAGTGGCCATTAAAAGAAGATGGCTCACCAAGCTTTAAACTCGAAGAGCTAACCGTTGCCAATGGCATTGAACACGCTGCAGCCCACGACGCGCTTAGCGATGTAACCGCGACGATTGCTCTGGCTAAGTTAATCAAAGAAAAGCAGCCTAAACTGTTTAACTTCTTCTTTGGATTAAGAAATAAGAAGGCGTTAGCTGATCTCGTTGATGTCTATAACATGCAACCACTGGTGCATACTTCATCGCGTATTCCTGCAACTCAAGGCTGTACGAGCTGGATCGCACCAATGAGCTTTCACCCAGTGAATAAAAATGCCGTGGTGTGTTTTAACTTAACTGAAGACCCACAAGTGCTGCTTGATTTAGACGTAGAGCAGTTGCGTGAACGCCTTTATACAAAACACGCTGATTTAGGCGAAGATGAATTGCCAGTTGGCCTTAAGTTGGTGCATTTAAATAAGTGCCCTATTTTGGCGCCTGCAAAAACCCTGCTTCCTGAAAATGCAGCACGTTTAGGCATAGACAGAGAAAAGTGTCTTGAGAATTTGAAAGTGCTAAAAGCGCATCCTGAATTGAGAGACAAAGTAGCGGAAGTGTTTAACGATAAAGCTGACTTTAGCAGCACAACTAACCCTGATTACCAGCTTTATAATGGCTTTACGTCAAAAGCAGATAAAGCCAAGTTTGCGATGATCAGAGACGCGGCACCTGAGTCGTTAAGTTCATTTGATTTAGAGTTTGATGACGCCAAATTTACCACTATGTTATTTAGATATAGAGCCCGTAACTGGCCTCATACGCTCTCGCCACACGAATTAGATGTATGGCGTAAATATTGCCAAAACAAGTTGATGCATGGTGAAGATAATCCTTCTATCGGCGCTGAAGACTTTATGTTAACGCTAGAAAATTTATTGCATCAACATGATGGTAATGAAAAGAAAATGAGCATTTTAAAATCTTTGTACATGTATGCTCAAAGCCTGTAAGTCTTTGCTCGAATAAAACAGCTTTTCTAAACGCTTAAATTTCTTAGTTTTGAAGATTACACAAAAAAGCCCGTTTTAAACGGGCTTTCTCTTTTTAGCATTAAGCAAAATAATAATTAGTTTATGCCAATGTATTTGTGCACTTGCACTGATAAACGCCAGTTTTTCTTTAAGCAAGTTTCAATCGCAAGTTTGGTTGCTTTGGCTTTTTGGCTGATTGGCTGTAAGTAAATCAGTTCTGGTCTCACACCTGTTTGCTCGAATAGCGCTTCAAGTTCATCAACGTGCTTTTGCATCGCGATTGGGTGTTTGATTTCATTTGCTCTTTGCATGGCTGACGTCAGTACATCATAGCCGCCGCGCATGTTGATTTTTGGCGATACAGTTACCCAGGTTGATTCAGGTGCTAATATCTCAAAGGTGCCACTGGTTTCTATTTGTGTGGTGTAACCGGCCTCATGAAGTTGCTCGCAAAGAGGCACTAAATCGTACATACAGGGTTCGCCACCTGTAATAACCACATGCTTAGCAAGATAGCCGCGTTCTTTGAACAAATTGATAATGTCATCAATACTAGCATTTGCCCACTTTTCGGAATCCGCTTTCTTTTCGACTGTTTCGCCTAAAGTTACAAGATATGTGTCGTTGGTTTCCCACGTTTGTTTGGTATCACACCAAGCACAACCCACGGGGCAGCCCTGCAAACGCAAAAATATCGACGGCACACCAGTAAAACTCGCTTCACCCTGGATGGTTTCAAAAATCTCATTAACTTTGTACAAAGCAGCTCCAATACAACATAGCAAACTCAAAAAATCGGCCGTGAAAATTGTTATTTTTTCAGCGGCCGTGTAGTATATCGCGCCCTGAAGCAAACCTCTATCAAATTCGAGGCAATAATCTTATGAGTGAAAAAGTCGTCGTAATCTATTCTGGTGGAATGGACTCTTACACAGTGTTAAACAAAGCAATTAAGTCAGGCTTTGACGTGTATGCATTATCGTTCAACTATGGCCAACGCCATGTTAAAGAGCTAGAAGTCGCTGCGAGTGTCTGTGCAGATTTAAATGTACACCATAAGGTTGTTGATATCTCTGCTATCAATCAGCTTATTGGCGGCTCCTCGCTTACCGATGACATTGAAGTACCTGAAGGCCATTACGAAGAAGAAAGCATGAAAAGCACAGTTGTGCCTAACCGTAATATGATCTTACTTTCTTTGGCGGTTGGCTATGCGGTTTCACTTAAAGCTAACAAGGTATTTTATGGCGCGCACTCAGGTGATCATGCAATCTATCCTGACTGTCGCCCAGAATTCGTTGAAAAAATGAGTGATGTTTGTCGCATCGCAAACTACGAAGAAGTTGAAATCGTTTGCCCGTATTTAAACAGTACAAAAATTGAGATCTTAACAGATGGCCTAAATATGGGCTTAGATTACAGTAATACATGGACTTGCTATAACGGTCGTGAAAAAGCCTGTGGTAAATGTGGTGCATGCCAAGAGCGTCTAGAGGCATTTTCATTAAATAATGCAAGTGATCCTCTTCCTTACGAAGCCTAATTTTTTTCATGTGCAATTGCAATCACCTACTGCAATTGCACAATCCGTTAACCTCTTTCTAGCCCTCCTCTGACTTTTGTCACTAACTTAAATCAATAAGACTGCTATTCTAAGATTAGAATTATTAGTAGGAGTCAGTTATGTCAGGAACAACCATGATCGTGATGATCGTTTTCATTTGTGTTGGATTAGGTGTTGTTGGTGATTGGGTGAAACGCTACCTTGCGTTAAAAGAAAAAACACTTAAACATACCGCGGGCACAGATGAAATGAAAAATGAAATCGCATCTTTGAAAAGCCGCATTGAAACACTAGAAAAAATTGTGACTGATGAAGGTTATCAACTTGATAAAAAGATCAGTAATTTATAGCACTTTTAGTTATACCAACCCGCTTATGTAAGTGTTCAATTTTTAGGCAAGAAAACCTCGTTGGTAGCACCGCTCACGCGTCCTGCTATCGCTGAGGTACCTACATCCATGTAGGCAAGGCAAATATTTCGTTATTTAGTTGTTCTAAATGAGAAATCTTTAACGCCGCTATCATCAAGTTTAATCCTTCAAAATGATTAAGTGTTATTGCGGATTGGTATTAGTAGTTTAGTTCAGCTACAAACTCACTCGGAGACTGCTCTGGCACGACTAAAACCAGTTGCTTTTTGGCGCGTGTTAATGCGACATAGAACAGCCTTCTCTCTTCTGCATCTTTGAATCGCTCGACTTGAGGCAGTAAAGCTTCAACTAAAGGTAATGATTTTACTCTTGAAGGCAATGACTTTTTGTCTAACCCAATTAAAACCGCGTAATCGGCCTCTTTTCCTTTTGCAGCATGGAATGTCATCTGTTTTATAGAAAGCTGCTGATAGTGACTCTCAATCGCTCGTAGAGTCGATTTATCTAGTAGCGCAGCATGACTTCTCGCTAAGATTAATACACTGGCATTCGTCGGTGCTTGATTTGCAATATACCCAAATGCTTCTGATATCCCTTGCATTGGATCAGTGTGAAAGACTTCTTTTACTGCAGGTAATGAGCTTGATGAGAAAGCTTGTATTGATTTGGTAATTTGTTGTGGATTAGCACAAACAAACTCAGCAGATAAATCAAGTAAAGCCTGAGAATAACGAAATGTTTTATCTAGTTGGGTGGTCGTTGCATGTCCAAAGTGTTTTGCAAACTCTGTTGTGTAACGAATATCGCCGCCATTAAATCGGTAAATTGATTGCCAATCATCACCCACTGCAAATAGTTGGCTACCTGATTTATTAGCCAATAAGTCTTTCACTAATTCAGCACGAATTGCTGAAATATCTTGAAACTCATCAACAAGAATAAACTTCCATTGCGGAGTATATTGACCACTTTGCGTATATTGTCTGGCACGAATGATCATGTCATCAAAATCGATGCTATTTTCATTTGATAGATAAAGATTATACTCAGCTAAAAAATGTCTCAGTAGGGTTAAATCATCTGAAAACGTCGTCTCTAGCTCTGAGATTTTTCCAAGTGCGTGTGCTTGTTTGTAGAGACTGAACAGCGTGAAAATTGTTTGTACAAACTTGTTTTTCAATGACGAGTTTAAAAATGTACTTAGCTCACCTTCAAATTTGTAGGCAAAGTTATTTCGTAAAAATGAAACCAACAGCTGCTTAAATGAGTCGTCAGAATATAGTGCTTGTAAAGTATCGAGTATAAACGCCGTTTTAGCCTGTAAATTGGTGGATAATTCAGATACCTTAGGCACGCTACCTTCTACATCGGCTATGATTTGCTTGCCCAAACTATGAAAAGTCATGACTTGATCTTTTTCTTTAAGTCTCGCTTGCAATTCTTCACTGGCATCACTGCCATAGGCTAATACTAACAGGTCTGCTGCTTTGGCTTGCTTGGTGTGAAGTAAGTATTTAAATTTCGCTGTAATGACACTGGTTTTTCCCGTACCAGCGCCCGCCAACAATAACTGTCTATCATCTTGAATGATACATGCTCGCTGCTGCGCATCAGTCAGCGGGTGTTGCTCAAGCCTATCAAAAAAGGATTTATGCTCCTGCATTTTGTAATTGATAAAGCTGTTTTTAAATTCTGAAATATCTGTTTCTGTCCAGCTAACTAATTCTTTTAAAGATGCCAATGCTTTTTGTATATCACGCGTTAATTGGCACTTTAGATCTCGAGCAAGCCATTTTACAGCCAAGGCTTTCATTTTATCTTTGATCGCTAACCATTTTCGGTGTGACAAAAATGATTGCTTTAACAGTGCTTCAATTTTAGAAATTGTATTAACTAAATCCGCTTTATTGGCGTTACACCAAAAGGTGTCTAACTGGCTTTGACAATCACTGCGCGCTGCAAAACGGTGCTTTAAAGAAGTGTCATCCGCATTGAGCTGTATCTCAATCACATGACTAAAAGGTGTTTTATGTAATTGAGGCGCACACTGTAACGCCCGCCATGAGTAAGCAAGCGTATCGTTATGTAATTGTAAAATGAGTTGGCTTTCATTTAACTCAATCGCCTTGAGCTTATTTCTAAGTGATACAGCAGTATTTTGGAAGATCAAGATAACAGTTCAGTGAACAAAATGATGACTTATGTTAATCAAGGCTATTGAATAATCAAAGTATTTTTATCTATTTCAGCATTAGTAAATTTCAGGCATAAAAAAACCAGCTAAAAGCTGGTTTTAATAATTGGTGCGGATGGGGGGACTTGAACCCCCACGGCCGAAGCCACCACCCCCTCAAGATGGCGTGTCTACCAATTCCACCACATCCGCAAATTTTTAGTTAGGTACGTCCGAGTTATTATTGTTCGAAACCGGTACATCTGAGTCAGTAGGTGCAGCTTCTGTTGCTACAGGTGCTGAAAGGTTTTCCCACTCATCAGTCTTTTTAATTTGACCAGCTGTTAAGTTACCTAAAATAATGCTCAGTACAAAGAAAACAGTCGCTAGAATCGTTGTTGTCTTCGTCATAAAGTTTCCTGCACCTGATGAGCCGAAAACTGTTGCAGAAGCACCTGCTCCGAATGAAGAGCCCATGTCTGCACCTTTACCTTGTTGGATTAGAATCATGCCAACTAAAGCTAAAGAAATAATTAGGTAAACAACCAATAATATCTCGTACATTTTATACGTTCCCTAATGCACTTTTGTAAATACTTAAAAAAGCATCTGCCTTAAGACTAGCGCCACCAATTAGGCCACCATCTATATCTGGCTGTGCAAATAACAAATCACTGTTAGAATCATTAACGCTTCCACCGTATAGGATACGAAGCTCATTTGCGATATGACCATCATACTCGGCAATCATATCTCGAATAAATTTGTGCACTGCTTGTGCTTGTTCAGGTGATGCTGTTTTACCAGTACCAATTGCCCAAACGGGCTCGTATGCTATCACAGAGTCTGACAGTGATGCTATACCTGAATGCTCAATTACAGCTTTAATTTGCTCAGCAACAACTTGTTCTGTTTCGCCAGATTCTCTTTGAGATTCTGTTTCGCCTACACATAAAATCGGTGTTAGGGCATTTTCTTGTGCTTTGCTAAATTTTTTTGCTACAACTTCGTTTGACTCACCAAAAAGACTACGCCTTTCTGAGTGTCCAACAAGAGTAAACTCTGCACCAAGTTGCTTTGCTAGTTCTGCGCTAGTTTCGCCTGTAAATGCACCTGAGTTGTTTTCAGATACTGTCTGCGCACCAGTTACAAAACCTTTTTCAATTGCCGAAGATAAAAGCATTGCTGGAGGAAAAACAATAAGAGATGCTTTTTCTTCTACTTGGCCTAGTACCTTTGAAGAAATCTCTTCAATAAGTTCTACTGAACCATTCATTTTCCAATTACCAGCGACAATTGGCTTACGTTGCGACATACGATACTCCGCATCAAAAGCGGGTGAGATACTAACTCGCCTCACCCAAAGTTACAAGAAATAAAATTGAAATTTTGTTTAATTGCTCACAGTTTCAACAACTTCGGCAATTTTTTGAGCGAAGTCTAGCACTTGCTTCTCTTGCTCCGCCTCAACCATGACACGTACAACAGGCTCTGTACCAGATTTACGAAGAAGGACTCGACCTTTGCCAGCAAGATCAGCTTCTACTTCTTTCACTGCGGCTTTTACTTCGTCGGCTTGTGTAGGATCAGTGCCAGCTTGATACTTCACATTGATCATTTTCATTGGATACTTTTGGAAACCCGCACCCAAGTCTTTCAATGTCTTGTTTTGCGAGACCATGGCCGTCAATACTTGCAAACTTGAGACAATACCGTCGCCAGTAGAAATAAGGTCGAGATTCAACACGTGACCTGAACTCTCACCACCAATTTTCCAGCCTTTTTCTTTTAAAAGCTCGATAACGTAGCGGTCACCTACTTTACTACGTGCAAAATCAATACCTTTGGCTTTCAGTGCATTTTCAAGGCCCATGTTTGACATCACGGTACCAACAACACCACCGCCTAAATTATTCTCTTGGTGTGCCTGACACGCGATGATATACACTATGTCATCGCCATCGAATACTCGGCCATTATGGTCAACCATCATTACACGGTCACCATCACCATCGTATGCAATACCAACATCCGCTTTATGCTCTAACACTTTTTGCTTTAAACTATCAACATGCGTTGCACCGCATTCTAGATTGATGTTTGTGCCATTTGGTTCACAAGCGTGACAAATGACTTCTGCGCCTAGTTCACGCATTACGTCTGGCGCAATGTGGTAAGTTGCACCGTTTGCGCAATCAAGAACGACTTTTAAACCCTCTAGAGACAGTTCATTTGGGAATAAACCCTTACAAAATTCAATATAACGGCCATCTGCGTTGTCCAGACGACGTGCTTTGCCTAGCTTTTCAGAAGGTACACAAGTCATTTCCTCATCAAGCATAGCCTCGATTTCAAGCTCAACTTCATCGCCAAGCTTTAAGCCTTTACCATTGAAAAACTTAATACCATTGTCATGGTATGGGTTGTGAGATGCACTGATCACAATACCTGCTTCGGCACGGAATGTTTGCGTTAAATACGCAACCGCTGGCGTTGGCATAGGACCAAGTAAAACAACATCAATGCCCGCAGCAATTAACCCTGCTTCTAGCGATGTTTCGAGTAAGTAACCTGAAATTCGGGTGTCTTTACCGATAATTACTTTTTTGGTGCCAGACTTAGATAAAACCTTACCTGCTGCCCAGCCTAATTTAAGTGCGAACTCGGGCGTAATTGGAAATTCGCCGACTAGACCTCGAACACCATCAGTGCCGAAATACTTTCTTGTTGTCATAAGGGTGTTACTCCATTTCTTGCTGCCTGCCATACACCAATGACATCAGCCGTTTCTTTCACATCATGAACGCGGATTATATGTGCGCCTTTTTGAGCACATATCAATGCACCAGCTAGACTGGCTGCAACACGTTCACTAGTTTCTCTATTCAAAAGTTGTCCAAACATAGATTTTCGAGATAAGCCTGCTAACAGTGGCAGACCAAGTGTCGAAAATGCATTGAATTTTTCTAAGATTTCAAAGTTATGATTCAGTGTTTTACCGAAACCAAAACCGGGATCAAGTATGATCCTGTTTTGATTAATGCCAGCTTTACTGCACGTTAAAACTCGCTCTTCAAAAAACTGATTTATTTCTGAAATAAGGTTTTCATACGTTGGGTTTGTTTGCATCGTGCGAGGTTGACCCTGCATGTGCATCAAACAAACGGGTACATCGCTGTGTTTTGCTGCTACTTCTAATGCACCTGGCTCTTGAAGCGCTCTTACATCATTAATAATGTCCGCACCGGATTCAATGGCCGCTTCCATGACAGCAGCTTTACTGGTATCAATTGAAATCACACAATCAGAGGCTTCTCGAATACGTTTGATTACCGGTATAACTCGTTGCAGCTCTTCTTGAAGAGCAACGTCTGGGGCGCCTGGTCGAGTCGATTCACCACCAATATCTAGAATTGCTGCCCCTTCCTCAATTAAACGCATAGCTTGTTTAAACGCATCATCAACAGAATTGTAATTGCCACCATCTGAAAATGAATCTGGAGTAACATTAACAATACCCATGATAATCGGTTTGGTTAAATCAAGCGTTCTGTTTCTTGGAAGAGATAATTGGGTCATGTGATTTAGAAGCGTCCTTTAACGTATTTATTTCACCTAATTCTCAAAGAAGTTTCGAAATAAAAGGTAAAAATTACTAAACGCAATTCTATATGCTAAGTGAAGAAATTAAAATAAAAAGCCCCGATAAATCGGGGCTCTTATTGAGATTAATCACTCTTTGCTGTCATCAAGCTCATTTGTTGGTCTCGATGCTGGCTCTGACTCCTTTGATTCAGGCTCAGGCTTAACTTCAGGTTTCGAGTCAACCTTAGCTTTAGGCTCAGGCTTTTGATCATGCGCATCACGAGGAGGACGAACCTCTTTACGCTCCATCAGGTCGTCAATTTGACCCGCATCGATGGTTTCGTATTTCATTAACGCATCTTTCATGCTGTGCAGGATATCCATATTGTCTTTTAAGATTTGTTCTGCACGCTCGTAGTTACGAGTAACAAAGTCTTTGATTTCAGAATCAATCAGCTTAGCTGTTTCATCAGACATACCTGACATGCGATGAGAACCACCACCCATGTACATTTCACCTTGCTCTTCTAAGTACATTTGCGGACCTAGTTTAGAGCTCAGACCCCATTGAGTAACCATTTTCTTAGCGATGTCTGTTGCACGCTCAATGTCGTTACTTGCACCTGTTGTAACTTTGTCATCACCATAAATCAATGCTTCAGCAATTCGACCGCCGTATAGGCTTGAAAGCATAGATTCTAAATGTTCTTTAGAATGACTTACACGGTCTTGCTCAGGTAAGTACATTGTCACACCCAGTGCGCGACCACGAGGAATGATTGATACTTTATAAACTGGATCATGCTCTGGTACTAAACGGCCCACAATGGCGTGCCCAGCTTCGTGATAAGCAGTCATTTCTTTCTCGTGCTCGCTCATCACCATAGACTTACGCTCAGCACCCATCATGATCTTGTCTTTGGCTGCATCAAATTCAGCCATGCTCACTTTACGCTTGTTACCGCGAGCAGCAAATAATGCGGCTTCATTTACAAGGTTTGCAAGGTCTGCACCTGAGAAACCAGGTGTACCACGTGCAATCACTGATGCTTGTACATTTTCATCAAGTGGTACTTTGCGCATGTGTACATTAAGGATTTGCTCACGACCTCTGATGTCAGGTAAACCAACCACAACTTGACGGTCAAAACGGCCAGGACGAAGTAATGCAGGATCAAGTACGTCTGGGCGGTTAGTCGCAGCAATAACGATAATGCCTTCATTACCTTCAAAACCGTCCATTTCTACAAGCATTTGGTTAAGTGTTTGCTCACGTTCATCATGACCGCCACCCATACCAGCGCCACGCTTACGACCTACAGCATCAATTTCATCGATGAAGATGATACAAGGTGCCGCTTTTTTAGCTTGCTCAAACATATCACGAACACGTGATGCACCCACACCTACGAACATTTCTACAAAGTCAGAACCTGAAATCGTAAAGAAAGGTACTTTCGCTTCACCAGCAACTGCTTTTGCAAGTAGTGTTTTACCTGTACCTGGAGGACCTACCATTAGTACGCCCTTAGGAATGCTACCACCTAATTTTTGGAATTTAGATGGGTCACGTAAGAAGTCTACAAGTTCTGTAACATCTTCTTTTGCTTCGTCACAGCCAGCAACGTCAGCAAATGTGGTCTTAACTTGGTCTTCGCCCATTAGACGAGCCTTGCTCTTACCAAATGACATAGCGCCTTTGCCACCACCGCCTTGCATTTGACGCATGAAGAAAATCCACACACCAATAAGCAGTAACATTGGGAACCATGAGATAAAGATGTTTGCTAAGAATGACTGCTCTTCAGGTGCAACGCCTTTGACGTTTACATCGTTTTTAAGCAAGTCGTTAATTAAATCCTCATCATACATAGGCATGATCGTCTGGAAGCGTTCACCGTTTCCTTTTACACCTGAGATAGTGCCTGTACTTCTGTCGATATTGACATCACGCACTGCACCGCTACGCACTTCTTTTACAAACTGCGTGTAACTCGTTTGACGATCGATTTGATCGTTTCCATTGAAGCTCTGGAACACGGTCATCAGCACTACTGCGATAACCAACCAGAGTATTAAGTTCTTTGCCATGTCGCTCAAGGAGTTAACCTCTTGTATCTAAAAATTATTTAAATTCAACTATAATGCACTTCAACTGTACTACAGTTTGTAGCCTGTCGCCACTATATATACTTCCCTAGATCGTGGACGCGATGCTTTAGGTTTACGAATTTTGACTACTTTAAAACAATTACGTACTTCTTGTACAAATTGATCAAAACCTTCACCTTGGAAAACTTTTACTGCAAATGCACCATTTGGTTTTAATACCTGATGGCACATATCTAACGCTAGCTCAACTAAATACATACTGCCAGCTTGGTCTGTGCTCATGTTGCCACTCATATTCGGTGCCATATCAGAAAAGACAACATCAACATTTTTACCGTTAATACGGTCTAATAATGCATCGAGTACAGATTCTTCTCTAAAGTCACCTTGTAAAAAGTCTACGCCTGCCAGTGAATCCATTGGTAAGATATCACATGCAATGACCTGCCCTTTATCACTCACTTCTTCAGCTAAATATTGCGACCAACTTCCTGGTGCAGCTCCCAGATCCACAACAGTCATGCCTGGTCTGAGCAATTTATCTTTCTGCTGTATTTCTTCTAATTTGAAAATTGCACGTGAACGGAATCCACGTTTTTGTGCTTCATGAACATAAGGATCATCAACATGTTCTTTTAACCAGCGTTTTGAGCTCGCTGAGTGCTTTTTATTTGCCATATTAACTGCAACTCATTAGTAATATTCTGTAGATGGCGGTAGAATAGCGATAATTCAAGCCTAAGATTAGTAAATATTACCAATATGACATTATCAAATAAACAGAAACAGTACCTAAAAGGTCTAGCTCACCCACTAAAACCAGTTGTTCTTCTTGGTGCGAACGGGCTAACTGAAGGCGTAATGTTAGAAATTGATCATTCTTTAGACATTCACGAATTAATCAAAGTGAAAGTACCGACGAATGACAGAGAAACGAAACAACTAATTTTTGACGCAATTGTAAGAGAAACAAAAGCGCATAAAGTACAAGTGATTGGTCACGTTATCGTGCTATATCGCCAAAGCGAAGATAAGAAAATTCAACTTCCTCGCTAAGCTTCCTCGTCAACAGCATTTGCTGTTGACGTCTCTTTCCACTCAATTGCCTGCTTAATAAATTCAACTGTTAATTCATTTATCAAACCACTCTCAGCATTAAGTAGCATACTATAACCTATGTTCATTGAAGGAATGACCACAATATCAGTGCGGTAACCCTGAACCCAACCACTATGATAGAACAATAATGTGCCTTCAAAGTCATATATGCGCCAACCTAAGCCATAATGTGCTTCTTTAACATGCTTACGCCAAATTCTTCTTTTAAGTTCTCTTTTAGTTTGTACATAAGGCCGAGATTGAACAGTCAATGCATCTAATGACAGTACTTCTGGAAAATGCCCCAGTTGCGCTTTTAGCCAAAAGACCATATCTGCCGCGCTCGCATTCACCCCTGCAGCAGGCAGTACTTTGTAATAGTTGCTCTTTAATCTAGCTGTATGCCAACGTTTTCTGCCTAAAACATGAGGCGCAGCAAAATTTTTATCTTTGGTTAAATTTTTTAAACCAACACCGCCATCACGCATACCTAAAGGCGCAAATAAAAATTCTTCAACCCAGGTTTTGTAATCTAACCCTGTTTTGGCTTGTATTACCCTATCTATAAGACTAAACATGACATTTTGATAACC
The DNA here is from genome assembly GCF_056629255.1 of Pseudoalteromonas sp. NFXS53. Taxonomy (NCBI): domain Bacteria; kingdom Pseudomonadati; phylum Pseudomonadota; class Gammaproteobacteria; order Alteromonadales; family Pseudoalteromonadaceae; genus Pseudoalteromonas; species Pseudoalteromonas sp. NFXS53. The sequence goes on from NZ_JBWVBR010000005.1 coordinate 68,527, forward strand.
GTAACAGATGCTGGGTTTACATATCGGTTGAATATCAAAAAGCTTATCTGTGATATCTATGTAACTCATTCTAGATTCAACCAGATTATCGTAGGCATTAGGCACAATGCCGCTAGAATGGCTTAATAAATTGTAGACTTTTAAATTTTCAAACTTTGACTCACGCGCTTGTGGGAGGTAATGACTGATTTCTCGGTCTAGGTCGATTTTCCCTTCAGTTGCTAATTTAGCGGTCAGCGAGCCTGCAAACGTTTTTGATACTGACGCCAAACGAAATCGAGTATGCGCATCAACTTTTCTGCCTTGTTTGACTTTTGTTCGACCAAATCCTTTTTGAAAGTAACTATCCTCACCTTGTACGATACTTAATGCCGCACCAGGAATGGATTTTTCTTTTAGTTTTGTTTCGACTTGCTTAGAATAGCGATTTACAAATTGCTGCCACTGTTGCTGCTCGGCGTTGTTGTTTTTATTTAATGCCAAACATTCAACGGTGAAGAGCCCCATAACTGCGTAAATCAGGGTCTTCATAAAAATTGCTCCTGTTTTCATAACGGCATTCTAACATTTTGTCGTTTGTTGTCTTGTGTTTGGGCATAAATTATTAATCTGAGGAATTTTAATGCGTAAGTTATCGATACTTGGAGTTGGTTTATTACTTAGTTCTGCATGTAGTTTTACCCCTAAGTTGGCGCCAGAACTTACATTACCTAAAAAACCTTTACTAAAAAAAGAAGTTATTTTCTTAACCTACAACGCAAAGCAGAACCCTGTAAAAATTAAGTCGGTGCAGCTCCCCGCTCACCCTATTTACAAAAACAATCGTGTTTGGGTTGATCCAAAGTCTCCTCAATTAACGCAGTTACAATACCAACTCGTAGTAAAGCAACTTTCTGAGCTTGGTTTAGTAGTAGCCGATAGTAACGATGCCGATTACATTCTTAACGTGCAGCAACTTTCAGTAGAAAGAACCAATGATATAGACCTACAGCTCGAAGCGAATAAAAAGATTAAGTCTCACAATGTGCCAGTTATAGAAAGTAATCAATCAAAACAATGCAGCAACTATGAAGTCAAAGTAAGCTTTCGCTTAAATCACAAGCAAAGTGCCGATGTCGTTTGGATTGCTCAAGCGAGTATTTCCAGCCACAGGTTTATTAATAAACCTGTTATATATAAATTTACCCAGCAACAAGTAGTCACAAATGAACAGGCTGTTGTCGATTTTATCAACTTGCACAATACAGAAGCTGCACGTAAACAGCGATTTGAGCAAAAAGTGTCTGTGCCTAAATATAAAGTCGCATATCAAACCTCTCCTTTAACTAAAGTGTCTGGTTTGTGCACTAATCAGGAGGTTTCAGCAGTGACAAATGACATCGAAGCTCATCTCATTGCCGAGTTAATGGGCAAGCTAAAGGTGCGCTAAACATTTTTTTACAGTATTCAAGCGGTTTTATTGCTTATAATTCTTATAATTAAGCCACAATAAAATTGCCTGAATACCTTCACTGTAGATGTATACTACATTTTTAAGTGATTGGTTTTAGTGAGGGAAACATGGAAAACTACGCCACTATTTTACTTGTTGAAGATGATGAATCTTTGGCCCAATGGGTTGCTGAATACCTAGATAACCAAGGTTACACAACACATATTTGCCACAGAGGCGACAAAGCTGTTGCTATGGTAAAAGATGTCTCTCCAGATATTGTACTGCTTGATATTATGCTTCCAGGCCAAGACGGCATAAGCGTTTGTCGAGACCTGCGCCAATTCTACAACAAACCTATCGTAATGATGACAGCCAAAGATGAAGAGATGGATGAAGTCATCGGCTTAGAGGTAGGTGCAAGTGATTATGTTATCAAACCTGTTAGACCTCGTGCGCTGCTTGCAAGGATCAAATCTCTACTCAGAGCTTCGGAACAATCATCTTCCACAACCGAGGTTGATGATGACAACATTCAAGTAGGTGCATTACACATAGATACATTAGCCCGTAAAGTGACAATTGATGGTGCTGAAGTTGCCATTTCTAGCGCTGAATACTTATTGCTACACTTTTTAGCAAGTAATGCAGGGGAAGTCGTGTCTCGAGATGCGGTATTTAAAGCCACTAAAGGCCGAGAATACGATGGCTTAGACAGAAGTGTCGATGTACTTATATCTGCACTTAGGAAGAAGTTTAATGACGACCCTCAGCATCCAGAAAAATTCAAAACTGTCTGGGGCAAAGGCTACTTGATGGTCCCTACAGCTTGGTAAGCCAGACACAATCATCATAACCAACATGCTTAATCATGTTGGTTTTTTCTCTCTATAATTTGGTGTTGCCAATTTGAAAAAACTTTACCTTTATTTACTTGCTAGTGCGCTATTGTCTATTGTGGTGCTTGGATGGTTAATCGATACGTTTAATCAACAAGCTTTCTCACCAGACGATAACTTCATGTGGCAACGTAATATCACGGGTGGGTTTATTAAACAGTTAGAAAGACAACCTGTAAAGCAACGTGCTTCATTTGCCAACACCATAAGTCAAGAGTTTTCACTCGATGTAAGTTATAAAGATGGGCAAAGTCTTGCTCTGCCCTCTGAGTTAAAAGACGAGATGTTTACCCCACAAGGTTTATTGCTTGAAGACGAGATAGGCTTTTACCTACTTAAGTCATCCAAAAGTCTTATGCCAGATTATGTCGAGTTGCGTCTAACCAAACCAGAACAAGAGCAAAACAGTGATGTATTACTGACCTTGTTATTTTATTCCGGCGTCTGTACTTTTATGTGGTTCATATTGTCACCGCTTGCAAAAAGGTTAAACGTATTAACGAGTAAAGCGAAACAGTTTGCTGCCGGTGATTTTTCCGCACGTATTGAGCCAAACCATTTTACTTATATTAAAGACGTAGAGCTTACATTTAATGGCATGGCGAGCAAAATTGAAAAGCTGATGGCAGAAAACAAACTTATGGCTTCAAGTTTATCTCATGACATTAGAACACCTGTTGCCTGTATGCGTTTCGCTTTAGATGCAGCGATAGACGAGCCTGACAATAAAAAGGTGAATGAAATTCTGCTTAGAATGGAAAAAGACTTAGATCAAATGGAAGATATGCTAAAGTCATATTTATCCTTTGCAACGCTCGAGCAAAAATCTCATTTATTAAATTTTGAAACAACACAAGCCTCTCATTACTTACATGATGTAAGCTTGCAAATACAGCCTAAATTACAAAAAGCCGAACTGTCGTTGCTTACAGAACTAAATGCCAAATTCGAAATAACCGCAGACTTACATTGGTTAGCCCGTGCCATTACTAACTTACTCAGTAATGCTTGTGATTTTGCAACCAAGCACATTCAAATTTCTAGTTACTATGACTCACAATACACATATATAGAAATAGAAGACGATGGTCCAGGTATAGCGCCAGAGAATTGGCATAAAGTATTTAGTCCTTTCTTTCAGGAAGAAAATCACCGAAATCGTGCAGGGAAAAGCTATGGACTTGGACTTGCGATCGTCAGTAAAGTGGTAGATTGGCACCATGGGAAAGTCTCTGTTTCACAGTCTGAGAGCTTAGGTGGTGCTAAATTTACGATACAACTGCCAAAAAGACCTAACTGATCATCATTTATGGTGTATTGATTTCAGACAAGGTCTTTTTATTTTTCATCATTTGCAGTAGATTGTCAGCCATCCCTTAGAATATAAAAGAATAACAACATATGAGTAGTATTAGAGGCGAGTTCAGTTCTCGCTTTGGCTTTATTATGGCTGCCGCAGGATCGGCTGTTGGACTTGGTAACATTTGGGGCTTTCCAACTCAAACTGCCTCTAACGGTGGTGCTGCATTCGTTTTAGTGTATCTTATTTTGGCCTTTTGTTTAGCTTACCCGGCTTTAATGGCCGAATTAGTCATTGGTCGTCATGGCCAAGCGAACGCAGTGTCTTCATTACAAAAATTAGCTAACTCACCATTACAGAAAAAATTCGCATTTATCGTCGGTTTTGGCGGTATTATTTGCGCGGGTTTGATCCTCAGCTTTTATGCCATTGTTGCAGGCTGGATGTTCAGTGCTACCGCAGAGCCGATTGCTGCAGTGACAGGCCTAGAAAGTACATCTACTTGGCTTAACACTCAGTCATTTCCACGCGACCTTATATTTACTAGTTTATTCATTATCCTGACCATTGCTATCATCAGTAAAGGCGTTGAAAACGGCATTGAAAAGTGGTCAAAGCGTCTAATGCCAGCCCTGCTGAGTATTTTAGGACTACTTATTATCTATGTAATGACTCAAGAAGGTGCAATGGAAGGCTTAAAGGCTTATTTAGTGCCTGATTTTAACTCTTTATTAGATCCGCAACTTTTGGTTAGCGCACTTGGGCAAGCGTTTTTCTCACTGTCTTTGGGTACAAGTGTGATGATTATTTATGGCTCTTACATCAGTAAAAAAGAAAACTTAGTTTCTTTGGGTGCCTATGTCACGCTTATCGATGTACTTATTGCATTCGTAGCAGGCCTTTTAATTATTCCTGCTATGTATGTCGCACAAGCGCAAGGTGTGGCTATTTTCTCAGAGTCTGGCGCCCTGTTATCTGAAGATACCTTAGTATTCCAAGTATTGCCTGCTCTATTCTCCAGCATGGGCGATATTGGCTACTTCGTCGGCTTTGCCTTCTTTGCACTGATGAGTATTGCAGCCCTTACGTCGTCTATTTCAATGCTTGAAGCGCCCGTATCTTATGCTGTAGAAAAATTTGCTTTAGGCCGTGTTCAAGCAACTTGGATAATTGGCGGGATCATCTCTCTTGTCAGTTTCACTATCATTTTCAACTTCTCTGCATTGTTTGGTTTTGTAGTAAGTTTAACAACGCAATTCTCTCAGCCATTAATTGGGATGCTTTGTTGTATCTTTGTGGGCTGGATCTGGCATAGAAATAAGCTACTCGCCGAAATTAAAAATGGCCATGAAGAAGCTGAGAATACATTATTTTGGAAAGTGTGGCCTTGGTACATCAAGTTTGTATGCCCACTGGCAATCGCTATGGTGTTTATTCATTCGTTTTAAACAGAGCTAGCGACCTATTAAAAAAGCGAGTATCGAACTCGCTTTTTTATTGTTTTAATTCCATATCTGTATGTGGAATGCCATCTTCTAGATAAGTGTCAGATATCGCTTTGAATCCTAAACTTTCATAAAAAGGGGTTAGATGAGTTTGCGCACTCAATTGTACTTTATAATCAGGCCAAATGTTCTTGCATACATTCAATGACTCCTTCATTAATTTTGATGCTAGCCCCTTTCCTCTATTTGGCTCAGTAATAATTACTCTACCAATCGCAGTTACCTGCGAAGTTTTTTGATAGCAACGTGAATAAGCGACAACCTCTCCATCACTATCTAAATAATAAATGTGTCGAGTCTCTTCCAGAATATCAACGTCATCTAATTCAGGGTACGCGCATTCTTGCTCAACAACAAAAATATCTACCCTTGCTTTAGCTAATTTGAAGAATGTTAACGTATCTAAGTCAGAGAATTTTTTTACATAACATTTCATGCTTTTCACCGATAAAAAAGCCTAGCTATGCTAGCTAGGCTTTTAGTAAATTAAGACGTACTAACTTAGTTAAATAGTCTTTCTAATTGATCACATAGTTGAGACACATTCACATGATCATGCTCGATGGTTAAATCAACATACCCATCACCTCTAAAGGCTCGATCAAGTTCGATTAACACGTGAGTTTTGTGCGCTTCAGGCACAAATGACAGCTCTATCTCTTGAATGCCAAATAACGAACGCGTGTTAGGTCTATATTCTAACTCTTGATAGCAACCAGACGTTGATTGAAAACTAGATGCTCTTAAATAGCCTTTTTCAACATCCGCTTTTACTAAGCTGAATCCAAGCTTGTCCATGGCCTGCATACAGGCTTTGACAGCTTCGTTCGGGTAAATGTGCAGCGTATCTTTGTCATTAGGATCAATGGCCAAATCAATATCAAGACCGGTTTCAACCCAAACGAATGAATGATTGTAACCCGCGTTTAACTCAGTAATCGGGGTTTCTGAATGCAGTCTAGCTTCAAATGGGATGACTTTCTTTTCACCTGGTGCAATTACAAATTGCTCTGAAATACGCCATTTGTCTAGAACATGATTGGTAAAATATTCGCCATCATCTGACTCAACTTTTACTCGCGTCATCAGAGCTAATTCTAGGCCGGATACCTGTTGCTCAACATCTCCGCCTTCAACAATAATTTGTGCTTGAAACTTTTGACCTGGATATAAATGTTCAGTTTCTAAAATAGTATCGACCTTCGCAGCCCCGATACCCACAGATGCAAGGATTTTTTTAAACATCGCCTCTCCTGTAGAGATTATTCCTTCTTAATGCATCTTAACCACATTTATTAAATCTTGTCAGCGAAAATTTTTGTTTTTAATGCAAATATCTTTCACTGATAACAAGTTAGTCAAATTTTACACACTATTCGCCTAAAGTTTTGATTTATAAATCAGTCAGTTTTGCTAATATGCTAAATCAATTTCGCTTAATTATATTGAATATGGAACTGTTGTTTTTTGCTGTCGCATTTGCATGCGGATTTTCTATTTACCAACTCAAGCTGCCGCCACTCATTGGTTTTTTAATGGCCGGCTTTATTCTAAACCTAATGGGTCACCAGACAACTGACTTACTTACAAAGTTAGCTGATCTGGGTGTTACAATACTACTATTCAGTATTGGCCTAAAACTCAAAGTCGGTAATTTAGTTAAGCCTCAAGTGTGGGGTCCAGCAACACTTCACATGGTTTTAAGCACTGCATTTTTTGCAAGCCTATTGTTATTATTGGGTGCTGCCTCACTGCCGCTTTTCAGCTCATTAGATACCTCAAGTGCTTTGCTTGTGGGTTTTGCTTTTAGTTTCTCTAGTACCGTATTTGCAGTCAAGGTGCTAGAAGAGCGCGGTGAAATGTCTGCGCTACACGGCAAAATAGCCATTGGTATTTTGGTTATGCAGGATATCTTCGCGGTTATCTTTTTGGCTGTCAGCACTGGTAAAGTGCCAAATATCTGGGCACTTGGACTTTTAGTCGCTCTGCCTTTATTTAGACCTGTCATGTTTTGGGTACTAAATCGTTCTAAACATGGTGAACTTTTACCTCTATTTGGCTTTTTCTTCGCCTTAGTAATTGGCTACCATGCGTTTGAGTTTGCAGGATTAAAAGGTGATTTAGGTGCACTTATCATAGGCATGATGTTTGCCCCTCATAAAAAAGCCAGTGAGTTGTCTAAATCATTACTCAATGTAAAAGACATTTTACTTGTCGGCTTTTTCTTAAATATTGGCTTAAATGCAAATATTACACCTAATGCGCTGTTAGTTGCGGTCATGCTTATTTTAGTGTTACCTATCAAGGTTATGCTTTATTACCTGTTAACCAACTTCTTCAGACTCAGAGCGCGTACCTCTTTATTAAGTGCATTTACACTGTCGAATTATAGTGAGTTCGGATTAATCGTATGTGCGGTAGCAGCTTCAACAGGCCTCATTACCAGCGATTGGTTAGCTGTTGTTGCCATAGCAGTGTCAATCACCTTTGTCATAGCTTCTCCGCTAAATAAACGTGCCAATGAGCTGTACGTTAAGCTAGAGCCTTGGCTATTAAAATTTGAGAGTGATAAACGGTTGGAAGAAGAATTACCTGTTAATTTAACTGATACCAAAATAGTTATTTTCGGTATGGGCCGAATTGGTACAGGTGCTTACGAAACCATAGAAGCGTCGCACCCTGGTAAGGTAGCAGGTATTGATATCAAACCGGAAGTCGTTGATAAGCATGTGAAGCGCAACCGTCGTGTTTTACTCGCCGATGCGACCGATCCAGATTTCTGGCAACGTATGAACCACTCTGACGTTGATATGGTAATGTTAGCCATGCCTAAGCATATGCAAAACATTTTTGCACTAGAGCAGCTTAGAGCATCGGGTTTCAGTGGTCGTGTCAGTGCCATCGCATACTATCCAGATCAACAACGTGAATTAGAAGAAATGGGCGTAGAGTTTACCTATAACTTCTATCTAGAAGCCGGTAGTGGTTTCGCTGAGCATGTTAGTCAAAAAATATTTAATTAATAACTTAAAAAGTTATCAGTACCATAGCAGGTACTGATAACTATTTCTATTTACCACTCAACAACTTACATCTAGACGTCTAATATTCCTTGTTCCTAATAATGCAAGTCGATTTACAAAGCTTTACATGGGCCGTAGAAATCATGCTCAAAAAAAGAGTAAACTGGAACGGTCTTATGAGCTAAGTCTCTATTTTAAACACAATTTTTGTTTTAAATGTGATTGACCTTAAGCTCTTATTTTTTGGAATTTTTGGCAAGCGAGAGGCATTGATGCGTAAAGGTAAGGCAGAATTAAATTTTTCAGCCGTAGTGGATGACGTTAAAGCAAGTCCTTTTGTGGATTTGCAAAGCCGACTTGACGAGCTGCAAGACAATGGAATGACAGCGCTGACAATTCGCACTGTTTTATTTAACAAGATGCTAGATATGCACAGTGTTCCGGCCGATCATTTTTTGAGAAAAGAATCAGCCCCATCTAGATTAGATGACCCGAAAATAATTGAAACACTTAATGACCTTGGCTTTTATAAACAAAGCAAAGTCGTTCATTAATTAATTGGGGAGCCTACTCTCCGACTCATAGGCTGGCAATGCCCGTCGCCAGCCTATCTTCTTCCCTAATGAGTATTATTTGCTTATTTCTTTCTCTTCTAATACTTCTTTTTTGATAATTTTCTTCGGTATAAGACTGAGAACAGCTAGCTTTATTGGTAACCAATAAATTGCATAAACAGAATCATGTTTTGCGTCATATTTACCAACGCCAATACTTACTTTGCCAGCCTCAGATGCTTTTATTAAAGTCCCACCTAGCCTATCCCAAATTGCTAATGCAGAGCCTAAGTTGGTATCAAAGTGTTTAGGGTTATCGCTGTGATGAACCTGATGTTGAGCTGGGCTAATAAACCACCCTTCTAACTTGTCTCCCCAACTAAACCAAATGTGGGAGTGTCTTAAATTAGCACCAAAAATATTAAATAAGAATACAAAGGCATTTGCACCTAGAATGTCGAACATGCTTAACGAAGTGCCAAATAAATGATAACCCACACCAACAGCGATACCTTGCGTCACCGCCATTCTGCAAGCATATAAGTAGCTCTCAACAGGGTGGGTTCGATAAATAGTGAATGGCGTCAGCACCTTTGCTGAGTGATGAACTTTATGAAACTCCCATAAGAATGGAACTTTATGAAGCAATAAATGCAGCAAGTATCTAGTGAAATCATCAAGCAAAAATAGTATGAGTGTAAAAAAAGCAATCACACTGGCTTCTGGCCATTGCAACATAAGTGGTTTGCCGAGCACCCACTCTAGAAAATCAGTAACAGCTATCGCGACAGGCACCATGGTGAGCACAATGGGTGCAAACGTTGCTGCTTTAATTACTTTATTGGTTATTAACAGTGTGTAGTCTAATTTCGCACTTTTACACAACCACACATCTCTAGGAAATAAAAAGCGTAAAAAACCTTTGCCACTTTTTGACTTCTCAACTTGCGTATATACAAAAAACGCCATAACGATCGCGCTAAGTAAATACGGAATATAAATGCGCTTGTTAGCGTCAATTAGATAGGAAGGCAATGCTGAAAAGTCTTGCCAAATTTGCTCTAACACACATTCTCCTTTAGAACTGAAATATATAGAGATGTACTTCTATCTTAATAGATTTATGAAGGTAAAACACATCAAAAAGTATACGAAATAGAGACGTTACTCTCTTACATTTTACAAGTTAATGCGCAAAGAAAGTATACGAAAAAGGGCCACAAGTGGCCCCTAATTAATAGTTATAAAATACCGATTAAAACTGATATTTATAGCCAAATATAACTTGTCTTGGTTTGCCCGGGCGCGCACCATAAGGTCTACGGCTCACTACTTTCTCTTCATCAAGTAGGTTATCAATCTTAAGATAGATACGTCCATACTGATCAAAATCGTAACCCGCAGATATATCAACCGTAATCGCACTATCAGTTTTTACACCATTTAAACCATCAGCAATAATCTCGCCATTATCATCAACAAGATCACCAGCTCTTTCTTGCATTGAAGAAACATTCTTAATGCTTAAATTGGTGTACCACTCGCTTGCCTCAAGACCAATATTAAATGCAAACTGATGTTCAGGAACATATGGCAGGCTGTCACCAGAAGTCACTCTACCCCATTGATCAAAGTCTGATGTGAAATCTGTTTTAAACTCACCTTTGGTGTATGTATAAACAAAGCCATAAGGTATATCTATTTGTAAATTCAGAGGGTAGCGCTGAGAAAATTGTGTTTCTAGACCGTATACATCAACTTCACCACCGTTGAATTCCTGGTCTATTGCCTCATCAATACCACAATTTGAAAATCCGCAACTTTCTTTTAAGTTACTGTAATCATTAAAGAATGCAACCGCTTCGAATTGCGTTATTCCGTCATTAAATCGACCACCAAACTCATAGTTAACGCTCTTTTCAACTTCGATATCTGCGGCTTGTTTAGGACTGCTTGGAACAAAGCCTTGATGCACACCAAATAATAGACCAGAGTCATCATTTAATTGATAAAAACCACTTACACCTGGTAACCAGATGGTGGTCTTTTTCTTTTGCCAATCGTCAGCATCTTTTTTATTTGTATAATACATATCCATGCTTTCGCCACGCACACCTGCAGATACCGTTAAATTACCCAGCGCTACAGTATCCTCAATGTAAACTGAAAGCGCCTTCGTGTTTTCGATATTTGTCGTGGTGAATACGGCTTCTTCAGCTGTTTTTAGCGCAAAACCGTCTTCCATTTCATATGTTTCAGTAAAGTGCTTACGTTCAATTTCATCTTCATGTAATCGAACACCGAAAGCAAGCTTGTTCTCAACACCCTGAATTGAAAAATCATAATTACCATCAACTTGAATACCCTGAGAGAAGTATTCGCGGTCATTGGTACCCATTAGTAAATAATGCGTCGTACTACCTGATTCCACAGAGTTTTGCGTGCCAGAGATAACCGCGTATTCTCTTTCATATTTTTCAGGGTTAGCCAAAATAGCTGACAAGCTAGCTTGAGAGCCTACTAACTTACTGAGCTTCAACCAAGCTCGTTCATAGTCATGTCTATAAACACGGGTTGTCATTGATAAGTTATCGTCTGACATATTATGCGAAAACATAATCTGCTGGTGTTTAGTATCCATTAATGCCGGCTGAGTAGCTGCATAACGTCTGTACGGATTTTCAGCAAAATCTGCATCAGTTAGGCCTAAATACGTTTCGTCTGACTTTTCATCAGCATAAGACAGTTTAAGTCCGAACGTATGATCTACCCCATCATTAGTCAATTTATAATTGAATTTAGCTAAAAGGTCATTTTTATCAAAGCCTGTGTTACCACCGCCATCTAAGTCTTTAAAGCCATCAGCTTTTAGATTTACACCTTCGACTAAAAAACCTACGTTATTAACAACAGAGCCAAAGTGTCCATGTACTTTTTGATAACCGTCAGTCCCTCTTGCGATATCGATACCACCTTCAGTAAACTCAGGTACTTGTCTAGTTACAAAGTTAAGCGCACCAGCTACGGTCTGAGGGCCATGCTTTATGGCTGCTGGTCCTTTAAATACTTCAACCGCAGTCATACGCGTAGGCACGGGAAAATAGTACGCTGCTGATGCAGAATAAGGAGAAGGGCCAATCAGTACGCCATCTTCCATTATTGTTATCTTTTTGCTTCGCTCAGGTGTTACCCCTCTAAAGCCAATATTTGGACGAAGACCATAACCATCTTCTTCCCTAATATTCACGCCAGGTACTTTACTTAAAATACGGTGAATATCGTCATACTCAAACTTCTCAAGCTCAACCTCTGTTAGCAAAGTCGTTGAACCCGCCTCAGTGCGAAGTTTATCTGTATGGCTTAGTATTGTAATGTGTTCAATATTGTCACCGCTTGTTTCCTGTTTGTTATCAGCAAACGCAGACGTCGTAATACTTGCCACAGTTAATGCTAAAAGTGTTTTTTTCATAGAACTCGCTCTTTAATCGTTGTCGCCTGCTGAAGTTTTAGGTAGTTCAAGTGCTAACTTATTAATGAAGTCATGCTTGAATTGATCAGTAATATCTTTAACTTTAGCGTGAGTGTGCTCAACTTTTTCTTTTTCATTTACAAGTGCTTGCTGCAGGTTACCGTCAATTGCGTCAATTGCTGCATTTGAATCCTGAATCCCTTTCAGCATGGCTTCTTTTATATCTGAGCCACTTTCAAAATCTAAGAAATCATCAAAACCAGTTGTATTTTCCACTGCAGTGCCATTGCCAGTAAATAACTTTTCAAATGCAGCTAGATTCGCTTTCATATTTGCTAAAGAGTTAGCAGCGACTGGAGATTCGACATCTTCTGCACACGGATCTAAGCCGCAAGAGTTACTGAAGTAACCAAGAGGAAGCGCCAACTTTTGGTCTTTTAATTGCTTATCGGCATAAAACATTGCATTAGTAATTACATTTACCGCAGCATGCGCACTGTCAAAGCTGTTACCTGGCTCACCCGCTTTTTTAAGTTCAATGGCATAGCCAGTTTCACCAAGCCACTTTTCTAATAAAACTTTTGAATTATCAACTAAGTCATTTGCTACTTCGAGTGCAAACTCACAACGAGCAACACGACGCTCACCATCGGTTCGACTGTTCCAATCCGCAAGGGCATCATTAGCAATTGAGCAGCTGTGATTTAATTCTGTACTAAATAATAAGTGTTCTAAACTTACTAAACCGCGGCGAGTTGCTGTACGGTTTTTAATATCATAAGGGCGACTTTCATCTAAATTGATCACACCATCTTCGAAATATGCTGTATCTTGGTCAACGCCACACGTACTCTTTGCTGGCCATGAATAAATTAAGTTTCTTAACTCACCTTCATTCGTCGCCAGTGGACCTACCTGCATCAGTTCTGCTTGTTGCCAAATTGCAGTTGTAATTCTCCAGCTAGATTGGGCCGCTGCAAGTGCATTTAACCTTGCTTGCTCCTCGCTTTCTCCAGCCGCAACTGATTTTTCAACATTGCAATAAGAAGCTAATGTTGTGCTGTTCTTCTCTGCTTGTTCCTTAAATGAAACGAAAGTAGGCGTAATGACGTTATCAATTAAGTTTGCTAACAAGGCCGTTTCATCGAAGCTTGTTGTATTACCACCGTTATCAACAACTGGTGTGCCACCGTCAAAGTTTTCACCTTGGCTGCTCGAAGTGCTTTCTGAGCACGCTGCCAGGCCAAGTATTAAAGAAGTAGTTAAAGCCAAAGGCTTCAGTTTTGCGGATCTCAACATAAAATTAATCCTAAAATCTCGAATCATAGATACAGAAAAAGGTTAGTAACCTAAATCACTAACCTTTCAATATATTGTTAGCTAAAACTATTACCAGTTTTTAGCGTTTTCTTCTGCAAAGTCATATGCGTCAGCTAGAATGTCACGTGCTTGGCGTAATTTTTCTGCGTAGGCTTCAAACTCTTCAGTTGTGCCCGTTACTAATGGCTTATCACCCATTAATGTGTGAACTTCAACGAATTTAGCCTCACCAAAATCAGCTTTTTTCGGGTTTAAATTATCTTCAGCAAATGGAGAGAATGGGCTAAACTGGAAGTTTAACGCGAAACCTTTCATCTCACCCCAATGCTTGGCGTAAGTAGCAAACTCATCAGTAGTATATTCACCATCTTTTAAGTTTTCGATATCGCTAATAGAGTCATTGATGTAATGAACCACAGTCGCTGCAATGGCTTTTTCCCAACCAAGCGCAGCACCAATTACATGCTTTTCAAACTGTGCTTTTACATCTTCAGAGAATTCTTCAACTTTAGAGCCATGGTTGTCAGTGATGATCTTACGACCCGCAATAAAGTTAGCCATAGCTTCAGCTGTGAAGTCAGTTGTCACTTCAGCACCACGGTCACGTTTAGCAGCATTTGATGAGTTACCCCATACAAATTCAGACGCTAAGTCAATAACACCATTGCCGTCAATATCATTTTTACCCTGGAATGCATCACGACCGCCTTTTTTAGCAATTTCGTCATCTGAGTATTCTAGGTAGTTACGTGATGCGCCAAAGTAACCGAAACCTTCATCGTATTGGTGCTCAAGCTTCGTATATAGAGCGCCTTCTTTTTGCGCTGTCGTGTTATCTGATTCTAGACCTTCACCAAGATAGTCATCAGTACCTTGTGAAAACATTAAAGCGCCTAGTGTGTGTTTTTGTACAAGTTGTACAAGGTCTAAACCTTCTGGTGTGATGTATGCTTTGGTAATCGCAACACCATTAGCATCTACTAAGCTATCACCGCCATTTACTTTTTCTATTTGAGCAATGAATAGATCAAAGTAGTGTTTAACTAAACCTTCTGGTGTCTTAGCTTGAGTACCGAATTCAGTAACACCTTTGAAGTTGCCTTCAACTTCCCACTCTTTATACATTTTCGAAGCATCAGCACCTGCAATTTTACCGCTAAGCTCTTTACCTGAACTTGAAATTGCAGCAAATGTTTTTTGCTCATAACCAGATAAATCATCACCTAAGTGAGTAATTGGGTTCTCAGAAACAGAATCATAATCGCCCCAAAGCGCATCAAGTTTTGCTCTTACATCTGCAGCTACAATGTTATTTGTTTCAATGTACTCAACAGTCATTAAACCCATGTAGTGTTTAATTTCGGCTGATAATGCATGACGTGCAGTCTGACCAGTGTAAGCAACTGATGAACCTGTTCCAAGTTTAGAAGCAAATTCATAAACATTTACGCCGTCTACTGCTTCAACGTCAGTAACCGTTAGCGTCAGTTCTTTGTCAAAAGTTAAACCACCAGCATCTTTTACTGTTACTGTTACTTTAACTTCAATTTCTTGCTCAAAGTTGATAGCAATTGAATCTTTTAATTTTAAACTGCCTTCAACAATTTCGAATCGGTCATCAGCTACTGTGAAAGTTGCACCTTCTGCGTTGTCATCTGTTGCGCTTAAAGTACCAACAACAACACCTAATGCGTCTTCAGTAATTGCTGATGAAGAAAGAGTGATATCAGTAGGTGCTTTGTTTGTAGGCGTTGTAGGTGTAGTTGTGTCAGGTGTAGTTGTTTCGTTATTACTTGAACCGCCACACGCAGTTAAACCTAATGTTGCAGCTAAGATAGATGTAGCTAACAGAGACTTACGAAGGGTCATTCTTATTGTCCTTTGAAAATACTAAATATTATTAAATTTTAATTGCGGCAAAGTATACACGCATCTAAATAACAATCAATATTATTTACACTGTCATAAATAGTACTTTTGTCAAAAAAGAGTGCGAAAAATATTCTCAAACCCATTAAGAAACCAAAATAAAAACTTTAAAATCAATAAGATAATCATGATTTTTTAAAAAGGCAATTCAATAACCTTTATGAGAATCAATATCAATTACTTTATATTTATTGTGCTATTATCAATTATTCTCGATGCCATCATTAAATATTTGTTGTGCAGTCTGCCAAATAGCCAAATTCACAGGGTCTTTTAACCTTGTAGATTTAGCTATTAAACCAATTTCTATATCAGTGTTACCGCTATTAATAGGTAATACTCTCACTTGCTGCTTAAAAGGGCTTTGAGATAAAACAACATCTGGTACTAAAGCGATGCCAAACCCCAAACTGACAAGGGCCACGATTGCCTCATGACCTGATACATGCGCATAGACTTTCGGCTTAAAGCTTTGCTCGACACAGAACTCATCAAGTCTTTCTTTTAATACCCCCTGCTCAGGCACAATATATTCGAGCTTTGACCAATCAAGTGTCAGTGTAGTCATTGCATTTATAGTTTCGGAAAGTGGACTCTCCATAGTCGGCGCTATCATGAGCAACTTAGCTTCACCTAGCTTTGTATAAGCAAGGCCTGCTGGTAGTTCCCTTGGTTTAACTGCTACGGCTAAATCCGCTTTTTCAGCTTGGACGTTCGATATTGAAAGCGCGGGGTCGCCAGTATTTAGGTTCAATTCAACATCTGGGTATTTTTTACGGAATGCCGCAAACAACTTATATATATAGCTATAACTTGCCGTCACAGAACAATATAAGTCAGCTTCTCCCGATAAAACCTGTTGCTCAGTTTGACATTGCCCTTTAAAAAGCCGCCATTGATTTAGCGTTGCATTGGCATAGTCAACAAAGGCTTTTCCTTGAGAAGTTAATGACACACTGCGGTTATCTCTTATAAATAAAGGCACGCCGACTTCTTCTTCTAATTGTTTAATTTGCCGGCTCAGTGTTGGCGCACTAATAAAGCAAAGATTACTTGCTCGGCCAAAATGTAGGGTATCTGCCAGGGCTAAGAAATACTTAAGTTGTTTATGGTCCATTTTACATTTCAAAAATTGAAACACAGTAATTCAAATATATCATTTTACGAAATCAAAACTACCCCCTATTCTCAAACTCGTATCTAGACAAACACTTATTTTCTATAAAGGCTCTAACATGGCGAATTATTTTAATACTCTTCCTTTACGCGAACAGTTAGCACAACTTGCTCAATGCGAGTTTATGAACCCAAAAGAATTTGAAAATGGCGTAGCAGCTCTTGAAGGTAAAAAGCTAGTAATCGTTGGTTGTGGCGCACAAGGTCTAAACCAAGGTTTAAACTTACGTGATTCAGGGTTAGATGTCAGTTATGCCCTGCGCAATTCTGCGATTGCTGAAAAGCGGGCTTCGTTCGTTAATGCATCAGAAAACGGTTTTACCGTTGGCACTTATGAAGAACTTATTCCTACTGCGGACTTAGTGCTTAACCTTACCCCAGACAAACAACACACCAGTGTCGTTGAAGCGGTTATGCCACTGATGAAACTAGGCTCAACACTGGCATATTCTCATGGCTTCAATATTGTTGAAGAAGGTATGCAAGTCCGTGAAGACATCACTGTGATCATGGTTGCACCTAAGTGTCCGGGTACTGAAGTACGTGAAGAGTATAAACGTGGCTTTGGTGTACCGACACTTATCGCCGTTCACCCTGAGAATGACCCTGAAGGTAAAGGCCTTGAGCAAGCGAAAGCCTATGCTGCGGGTACTGGTGGACACAGAGCTGGCGTTCTTAAGTCTTCTTTTATCGCCGAAGTAAAGTCAGACCTAATGGGTGAACAAACTATCCTTTGCGGTATGTTACAAACAGGCTCATTACTTTGTTTCGATAAGATGGTAGAAAAGGGTATTGATGCGGCGTATGCGTCAAAACTTATTCAATACGGTTGGGAAGTCATTACAGAAGCACTTAAACATGGCGGTATCACCAATATGATGGACCGCTTAAGCAACCCAGCAAAAGTGAAAGCATTTGAGCTAAGTGAAGAGCTAAAGCAAATCATGCGTCCTCTGTACAACAAACATATGGACGACATCATCAGCGGCGAATTCTCAAGCGGCATGATGGCCGATTGGGCAGAAGACGACGCCAAGCTTCTTTCGTGGCGCGCAGAAACCGCTGAAACTGCATTCGAAAAGCAAGAAAATATGGCTGAAGAAATTTCTGAACAAGCTTTCTTCGACAAAGGTATTTTAATGGTTGCTATGGTAAAAGCAGGTGTTGAACTTGCGTTTGAGACCATGACTGCCGCAGGCATTATTGAAGAGTCTGCATATTATGAGTCGCTTCACGAAACGCCGTTAATTGCAAACACAATTGCACGTAAGAAACTATTCGAAATGAATCGTACTATTTCAGATACGGCAGAATATGGTTGTTATTTATATAACCATGCGTGTTTACCACTACTTCAAGATTTTATGAAAGAGATTGAAACTGATGTCATTGGAGAAGGGTTAAGTTCAGATAACTTTGTTGATAACCAAGCATTAATTTCGGTAAATAGCGCAATTCGCAATCATCCTGTAGAAAAAGTGGGTGAGACATTACGCGGTTACATGTCAGCAATGAAAAAAATTGTTTAGAAACGTTTCGCTTGTTAGAAACCAAGCCCAATAACTGTAAAGTTTTGGGCTTTTTTACTATTTGTTTACAATTTTAAATAAACTTCAATAGTAGATAAGAATTCCTATGCTAGAATAATTACTTAACTCGTTATCAAAATAAGTAATATGAAAGCGAATAGTTTATCCATTACAGTAAAAATCTCACTCCTCGGAAGTTTAATTGCAATTATAGTTGCATTACTCATCGGGGTTATCTCTACCTATCAGGCAAAAGGCATGGTCGAAAGACGCATGTTACACTCTGAATTGCCTAGCAAAGTAGAAAACATAAGCAAATCGATTGAGAAGCAAATTGCACAAATGAAAGATGCTGCAGAGCTGCTTTCAAGCAATCAATTTATTCTTGCCAATGCTAAAAATCATCGACAGGATGACACCCTACTTGTCTCTGAATTACAACGTATTGCACAACAGTTTGACTTAGCAACCGCGTCATGGGCAAACCGTGAAACAGCTGAGTATTGGAATCAACACGGATTCTTGCGTGTTTTGAACCATCAAGAAGATGGCTGGTTTTATGGATTTACTCAATCAGGCGAAGCTTACTCAATCAGCATTTTCAGAGAAACCACTGGTGCAGTGAATATGTTCGTGAACCACCAGCAGTTGAATGGTATTGGTTTGGCAGGCCTTGCGAAAAGTGTCACTGATATGCAGAGCATGCTCAGTCAATTCACACTTGAGCAAACTGGGTTTGTTTTCGTCGTTGATAATACTGGCGCAATTAAGTTGTTTCCTGATAGTCGCTCAACTCAAGCACAGTCTTTGAAAGACTTGTATGGCAGTGCAAATTCCAACGCACTTTTACAAAATAACGCGTCAAACCTGATTAATGTTACTTTGAATAATGAAGCACAAGTGATTGCAAGTCAGCCAATCAAAGGCACTAATTTATATGTTGTGGCACAAGTACCAGAGCATGAGGTTTATACCGAAATACGTAGTCTGCAATGGCAGATTGTGGGGTATGCCAGCATCATTGCAATTTTTGCTTGCTTAGTCAGCTTTTTCTTAGCGCGCACATTGGCAGCCCCACTTTCAAAAATTGCTCAACTATTTGCCAACTTAGGCAGTGGCGATGCAAGACTAAATTATCGACTACCAGAATCAACACAGCCAGAGCTGCAAGAGCTAAGTGATGGCTTTAATCAGTTTATTGCCAAGATAGAGCAAGCCATCAAACAAGTGGCAAATGAAAGCCATGAGATTCGTGCCACCAGCCTGAAACTAACAGAGCAAAGTAATCGAACTTGCCATGCCCTTAATGAACAAAAGTCTCAAACATTATCTGTAGCGGCAGCGATTAATGAAATGGGCGCAACGGTGCAAGAGATCGCAGGCAATGCAAATAACTCTGCACAATTGACTGAATCGAGTAAAAATACGGTTAAGCACAGTGAACAAGAAATTGCCCAATCTCAGATCACATTAGGTCAACTTGCGGATGACATAAATAGTATGGCAGAACAAGTTAACTCACTCGTTGAGCGAACCCGCTCAATTGCAAGTATTGTAGAGGTGATCAGAGGGATCTCAGAGCAAACAAACTTGCTGGCGCTGAACGCTGCAATTGAATCAGCACGAGCTGGTGAGCATGGTCGTGGTTTTGCAGTGGTAGCGGATGAAGTGCGTGCATTGGCAAGTAGAACGTCTCAATCTACTGATGAGATCCATAACACCATTAATGAACTCACTTTTGCCGCAGAAAATATTGTGTCACAAATCACGCAATCTAGAAGTCAAGCTGAGCAGAGTGTTATGAGTATGCAAAACTCTGTAGATCTTCTAAAAGACGTCAGCGAAACATCAAATCAGATCAATGATATGACAACCTTAATCGCTGCTGCGACCGAGGAGCAAAGCAATGTCGTTGCTGAAGTGGGACTAAACATTGAGCAGATTAGCGCTGCTAGCGATAACGTTGTCGATGAAACGCAAGCAATTTCACAAGCTATTGAAGCCCTCGCCGAGTCAGCGAAAACACTCGATGGTTTAGTTGTGAGTTTCGATAGTAAGTAATTAAAACGTATTTACTTTTTCTAAAAAGAGCAGCATTAAATCTGCTCTTTTTTTATAAACTAACGAATCAAGCGTAATAATTTGTAACGATTAAAAATACAACAACCCCATTTCTTCATCTAGGCTTAAATAATGACTAGCTGTAAGGGGTTATGTATGAAGCACATTTCATCAACACTAATTGCATTGTTGCTATTACTCAATTTAGCAGGATGTCAGAGCACCCAATCCAATACACCTGAGATTAATTACGCACTAATAAACACATCGGTATTTGAACAAAAAGAGATTGTCTCTCAAGATGACGTTTTTGCTCTCAATGAAGACATAAAAACGCAGCTTGACCACTATATTAAAGACAAAGCATCTCCAATACGACAAGCCAAGCAACTACTCAATTTTTTAATGGATAATGGAGACAGTACACTAGCTTATCAAAGTGGCGCTAATCTAGTCGCATCTGATGCTTTTTATAACCTCAATGCAAATTGTCTTTCTCTTTCAATCTTAGCGCATAGCCTCGCAGAGCATTTAGGTCTCTCAACACAATTTCAACGTGTTCATATTCCAGAGTATTGGGATCAAAGCCAAGGTTATAGCCTACTGACTGGCCATGTTAATCTCGTTATTAAGAAAGTCCCCCAAAGAGATGAAGCAAATAAAATATTCTTTTTAGAGCCCACCTCGATCACCGTAGACTTTGACCCTAACAGTAGAGAGCAAAAATTTAAAACGAGCAAAATCAGTAAAGACAGGATCACCGCTATGTTTTACAACAACCGCGGTGCAATGCATATGATCAGAGCTGAATATGACTTAGCTTTTAGCTATTTTAAAGCTGCAATTGAACTGGACCCTGCTTACTCAGGTGCTTGGGGAAATCTTGGGATACTCTACCGTATAAACAACATGCACGACCTTGCAGAAAGAACCTACGAACACGCTTTGATTGTTGACCCAAATAACAACACTGCTTTGGGAAATACTGCTCTGTTATACCGTTTAACTAACCGAGATGAATTGGCATTCGAGATCGAAACTAAGTTAGAAAACAAGCGTAAAAACAACCCTTTCTATATGATAGTAAAAGGTAATGAAGCCATAGCTAAAAATGAGCTAAACAAAGCACTACTCTTTTTTAATGAAGCGAGGAAGCTTGATAATGACCTTCATGACAGTTATTTTGGCTTAGCTAAAGTCTATTATTACAAAGGAAACCTCAGTCGTGCAAAACGTTATCTCAAACTGGCGCTTAAAAACGCAGAGTTCACTCACGATAAACGACGCTATGAAGGTAAGCTGGCTGCTTTTAAGTATTTGGCTAGTCGCTAACGCCAATGCTGCCAGCGCGTCGACGCGTTTGTATGAAGATATGAGTGTTTTAACCAGCCCAGAGCATCAAGGAAGAGAAGCCGGCAGCCCGACCCCCAATATCACAGCTCAATTTTTATACAATCGTTTTCAGAATTTAGGTATTGAAGTTAATTATCAGAGTTTTGAATTTAAAAGTGGGTTCTTTAGCAAAAAGCTAGGCCACAATGTCATCGCGACGTTACCCTGCACTGTCGACCAGTGTGGCAAAAAGTTAGTCATCACCGCCCACTATGACCATTTAGGAGGACGAGAAAGTAGCTTCTATGCAGGCGCCAATGATAATGCGACAGGTACTGCCGCATTATTAGCAATAGCAGAAGTATTAAAAGAGCAAACTCGGTTTAGTGACATAATATTTTTAGCTAGCGACGCGGAAGAAAAAGGGCTCTATGGTGCCAAGCATTATGTGAGTGAGACTGACATTAATGGTTATGCCTTAAATATTAATTTGGATATGTTAGCCATTAATAACAGAAACACTCTGTACGCACTTCATGATAAAAAAGCCAAAAAGTACATTGAACAATTTAAACAACAAGAACATCCATTTAAGCTATTTTCTACTTCGTCTCAGTTTAGACTGCACAAAAAGCTCAATGACAATCGCATCAACTGGCATAAGGCCAGTGATCATTACGCGTTTAGTTTAAAGAAAGTGCCTTATATCTACTTTGGTATGGGGATTGATGATAAACATCACACTAAAAAAGATACATTAGACAATATGAACTTTGAAAAGTATCAAACTGTGGTTGAGTCTATCAGTGACTTTATCGCCTCATTAGCGCAAGTGCCATTAGACTCCACAAATTGAATCTTTTGAACTTTGTTTAGCTTTTTAAGATGCCACTCTAATTTAGCAGCAGTACTTTTATCACCGACTGCTTTACTATAAATCAATTTGATGGGCGCTTTGCCTTTTAGGTTTTTTGCGCCTCTACCAGCATTATGTGCCTCAACACGAGCGTCAACATTATTGGTGATCCCCGTATACCAATGCCCCAACCTACTTTCGACGATGTAAATAGACCAAACCTTTATCTCTTGGGCCACTTTTTTTTCCTATTAAGAAACTTTTTTAACTTCATGCCGTCAAAGTGTATCAAGAAACTTTACCTTCTGTACGCAATCGGTATGATGCAAACAATAAAAGAATAAGGATCAAAAAATAAATGCTAGTAAAAAAATCCCTCGCTGTTTGGCTAAGTGCAGTAGTTATGACTGTTATGTTGTCTGGCTGTTCAAGTTGGGTATATCGAATTAGTATTCCTCAAGGCAACTTTTTAGAACAAAGTGATGTTGATAAACTTCGCGTTCAAATGACTCAAGAGCAAGTGCTTTATGTTTTGGGTAGCCCAGTTGCAAAAGATGCTTTTTCAAATGACAGCTGGCACTATAGCTACACGCTTAATATTGGTCGTGATTCTGAGCATAGAAAATCTCTAGTAGTTTATTTTGAGAATGGTCGCCTAGCGCGCATTAGTGGTGATTTTGAAGAGCCAGAAGAGTTTAATATCCCACTCGAGCAATAATTAACATCTACTTTCCTAAATGAAAAAAGGGCTTAAAGCCCTTTTTTTGATTCTCTTATAAATAATTATGCTCTGCCACCGGTTATTTTGTTGGCACGACCTTCTTCTTTCGCTTTTTCAGCTCTTTGTCTTCTTGCTGCTTTAGGATCGGCAATTAAAGGGCGATAGATTTCAATTCTATCTCCTTCTTTCACTACCTGGTGATTTTTGACGGTTCGGTTCCAAATACCCAGTGACAAATTTGACAGATCGATTTCAGGACACTTATCAGCGATACCTGATTGTAACACCACTTGCTCAGCCGTCGACCCTTCGGCAACATCGACTGAGAGTGAGGTTGCGGTGTCTGGTAATGCAAAAACAACTTCAACCTTGATCATTATCTCACTCCATACACTGTCTTAGCGCGTTGTGTAAATGCAACAACCATATTCTTAGCAACTTCGTTAAATACTTTACCGAATGCCATCTCAATTAATTTACTGGCAAATTCAAACTCAAGTTTTAAGGACACTTTACATGCTTGCTCATCAAGCTCTGTAAACTCCCAATAACCATTTAGTGATTTGAATGGGCCGTCGACCAATTTCATCTCAACTTTGTTGCCAGCTAAACGATTATTTGTTGTGAACCACTTTTTAAGGCCCGCTTTCGATATTTCTAGACTGGCGGTCATTGAAGACGCATCCTCAGAAATAATTTTTGCGTTGGAACAATTTGGTAAAAATGCAGGGTACGCATTTACATCATTGACTAAGTCAAACATTTCTTGGCTGCTGTACATTACCAGCGCACTTTTTTCAATCTGCGGCATAGCTACTCCACTTGCTTTGACGCGATTTTAGCAAGCTTTTTAATAATTATCTTGTTTACAAAGCATGAGTGCGTAAAAATAAGTAACAAAGCTAAAAAAGCCCTGTTTAATCAGATCATTTGTAGGTAGACTACGCCATTATGGCAAAGAAAAAATCACCAAAAGCAAACAGCAATACCATCGCGCTAAACAAAAAAGCGCGACACGAGTATTTTTTACACGATAAGTTCGAAGCAGGTATTGAACTACAAGGCTGGGAAGTTAAAAGTATCCGAGCAGGTAAAGTTAATATCTCTGATACTTATATTCATCTTAAAGACGGCGAAGCATTTTTACTTGGTGCTCAAATCCAACCATTAAACAGTGCATCAACTCACGTAATTTGTGATCCAATGCGATATCGTAAACTGCTTCTCAAGAAGCGTGAACTAGATAGATTGATTGGTGCAACTGAGCGCGATGGCTTTTCACTGATTGCAACTGCAATGTATTGGAAAAAGTGCTGGGTTAAATTGGAGTTCCATTTAGCCAAAGGTAAGAAGATGCACGATAAGCGCGCCGATATCAAAGACAAAGACTGGTCGCGCGATAAAGAGCGCTTAATGAAGCATAAAGCCAGATAAACAATAAAATTACTCTAAACCCCAGCATGCTGGGGTTTATTTTTTCAAACGACGCCAAACCCACATGCTTATTTCAGAACATAGTGCACAGCAACAAAATCTATTGTTTCAACTATACGAAACACTCAACATTGAACAACAAAAGCTGTTGCTGGTATTGGCCGTCGTTTATAAACCACTGAGCCGTGGGCATATTAATCAGCTTTGCAGAAAGCTAAGTAACCAAACTCAGGTTGATTGGCCTGCTAACTTATTGCGATTGAGCAACCCTGATATTGAAGTGTTAGCGCAAAGTGGACTATTCAGTGCAAAAGACGATGTTCACAAGGTCAATCCGCTTCTTGCAAATAAATTAACAGATCTAAGCATTCAACAAGGGAGCTTTTTACCCATTCTAAAGCTCGCTGAAGACGTTGTGCCCGTTTTACAGCTATACGATTGGGAGAAAACCTTCCAAGATGAGCAAAGGCTCGCCCGCGACTATTTCTATCTCAAAGAATTTAAGAGCCTAGAAAAACATCTTCGTCTAGATAAAAACCCCCAAGCAATCGACCATAAAAGAAACCAAATTCTGCTTGAATGTTGCTTTATGCCTTTCAACGAATCGGCTTTTTCAGAACTGCCTGAAACCATTCAGTATCAAGCATTTGCGACTTGGTTAGCGTTTAGAAAACAAAAAGGCGCATCGCTCAGCTACCCGCTTAATTTACTTAAAAGTGTGATCCAACATTGTCAATTTTTACCGCTCAAATTGCTCTATGTCGAGTATTTAGTACTCCAAGGTGAATTTAAGCAAGCTGAAGTCTTATTAGCAGGCGAAGCAAAGTCGGTGTATCACAGGCAAATACTGGCCACGATAAGTTTGTTCAACGGAAAAATGAATGAATCAGTTGATGAATTCGAACAAGCCATTAAGCTAAAAAACAAACTATATGGAAAGAAGTCAGACTACTTACTTGGTATGTTTGGGTTATTCCAAAAGTTTGCGCTGCTATTACAAGGTGCCGACAATCAGCCAAGTAAACTGACAAAACTCATTGAGTTATGCAAACAGCAAAAAAATAATAAGCATTCAGACTCATTCGACAAACTCATCGCGTCTATATTCATTGAGCTGACTCAAGCTATTCAGAAGTCAGAACCTGCTTATTTACATGACGTGATAAACAACGTTAAACACTCGGCATTTTCAGAAAATATCGCGGCTTTGCTCACCCTCTACGCTCAGTGTTGGACTGCTAAAACTGCAAATTTAAATAAAGAACAGATCAATACGCTCGTGAGCAATTTTGAGCAAGGCGAGCTGTCTCTATTTGCCAACCTTACTCGACAACTACGTCATGAAGCGACAACACTTTCAATTGATTTTACCCAAAGCGTTAAAGCCAAGCCAAGGTGGGATAGAGCCTTATCGCAACTGAAAGCGCTAACTAACCTATCGCAAGCCGATAGTGACCAATCGAATAACGATGAGCGGTTGATTTGGGAATTACACTTTGCAGATGAACACTCCTACTTCACTGCCCGAATACAAACTAACTCGGCTCAGGGTTGGAGTAAAGGAAAACCAATTTCAGCCAAACGGCTAGTAGAATCATCAAGTTTATTAAACTGCTTAACTGTAAAAGACAAAACCATCATTCAAGCTATTGAAAAGCTTTCTTTTGAAGATTACCGAGGTACAGACACTCAGTATCAGTTAACGGGTCTTAAAGCCCTCAGGGCAATCAAAGGCGCACCGAACATTTATCTCAACGATGACTTTACGATGCCTATTAGTGTTTCTGAACACTCCCCCGCTGTGCTTATCGACAAGCATCAACAAGAGATCCATGTTTCAATCAGTCATTTACCCAAATCATTAGAACGCGAAGCCCCTGTTTTCTCTTTTTATCAAATACAGCCTGATGAATACGGCTTTAGCATCTTTGAAACAGAGCATTTAAAAGTGGCTCGTATCATCCGAGAAGAAGGGCTTGTTCTGCCTATTTCAGCCGAAGCAGAGCTGTTGCAAAGTGTGCAAGCCATAGCGCCTTTGATTGATATTCAAAGTAGTTTAGACAATAAATCAGTAGCAGATAGCCAAGCATCAACCACCAAACCAATCACTGCGAATAATAAACTTGTTATCAACATACAGCCCTATCAAGAAGGTTTAGTGTTTACATGTATCGTGATGCCATTAGGTGAAGAAGGTCCAGCTTTTAAACCGGCTATCGGCGCAAAGCATATCTCTGCATTAATAAAGCATGAGCGGCTAACCACTTCTCGAGACTTAGCGTTTGAACAGCAGTTACTGGAGCGTTTAGACGTACTCTGCCCCGCCTTTAAAGCGATGGCAGATAATCAGCTTAAAGTGTCAGTACCTCAAGATGCGTATGAAGTATTATTAAAGCTCGAAGAGGTAAGCAAACAAGAGCAGACCTCATTACCTTTATTATTACGATGGCCGAAAGGTAAAACGCTTTCTCTGTCTCCGGAGTTGCAAACGCAGCATTTACAGCTTGCAATGTATCGCCAAAATGAATGGTTTAATTTACAAGGTGAGCTACAACTAGATGATGACAAAGTGATTGCCGTTAAGCATTTACTGCAATTAGCCGAGCAAAGTGGTAGCCGCTTTATCAAGCTAGAGTCTGATCAAGTCTTGTGCTTATCAGAGCAATTAAAAGCCCGACTCGATACCATCAATATGGCTAGTGAGCACGGACAGTTTCATCCACTTGCAGGCAAAGTGATTAATGAAGCTATGTCTGGCATGCGCATGAAAACCTTGCATAGCTGGGAACAACAAACCCAACGTATGTTTGAAGCTGAGAAGTTACAACCAAAGCTTTCGCCTTATTTAAATGCTGATTTACGACACTATCAAATTGAGGGCTTTCAGTGGGCAATGAAGTTAGCCCACTGGGGCGCTGGCGCATGTTTAGCGGATGACATGGGCCTAGGTAAAACATTACAAGCGCTAGCTGTCATCCAAGCTCGCGCCTCGCAAGGGCCAACGTTGATCATTGCCCCCACTTCGGTCTGTTTTAATTGGCAACAAGAAGCAAAGAAATTTACACCCACTTTGAGTGTTTTCAACTTTGCGGAAAACCCCACAGCTGAATATGTTGAAGCGCTCACTGGCAATGATTGCTTGATTATCAGCTATGCCATGTTGCAGCGTCATATTGATATACTTAAGCCCATTACCTGGCAAACAATTGTGGCTGATGAAGCACAAGCACTTAAAAACCCGTTATCGCAAAGATCACAAGCTGCTTGCGCTTTAAAGGCCGAGTTTAGAATGATCACCACAGGTACGCCGCTTGAAAACAATTTAAGTGAACTTTGGAGCTTATTTAGATTTGTAAACCCCGGGTTATTAGGAAACTTAAAGACCTTTAACCGCCGCTTCGCTCAACCTATTGAGCAAAGTGATGAAGACCCTATTAAGGCCAAAAAAGCCGCCTTTGGTTTAAAAACACTGTTAAAACCTTTTATTCTTAGACGACTAAAATCTGAGGTATTAACTGAACTGCCGCCACGCACACATATAGATATTCATGTGCCACTCAATGAGCAAGAAAGACATTTATATGAAGCAATAAGAGTCAATGCCGTCGAAAAACTAGCTGCAGTTCAAAAAGAGCAAAGTATAGCAACACAGCGCATGCAGATTTTTGCTGAACTAACCAAGCTAAGGCAGGCGTGTAGTAACCCCTCTTTAGTATCTCCAGATACAGATATCGAAAGTTCAAAGTTAAAACAACTAACTCTGTTGCTGAGTGAACTTAGAGAAAATAAACACAAAGCCCTGATATTCAGCCAGTTCATTGGTAGCTTGCAAGCGGTTAAAACGTTGTTAGAGGCACAGCAAATACCTTTCCACTATATAGATGGTGCAACCCCTGCAGAACAGCGCAAACAAAGTGTTAACGCGTTCCAACGTGGTGAAGGTGAAATATTCTTAATAAGCTTAAAAGCCGGTGGCTCAGGATTAAACCTTACCGCAGCTGATTATGTTATCCATCTTGATCCTTGGTGGAACCCCGCAGTTGAAGCCCAAGCTTCTGATCGCGCACATCGCATTGGACAAACAAAGCCTGTTACAGTTTATCGATTAGTTGCTGAGCAAACCATTGAAGAAAAAATACTCGCCTTGCATGAACATAAAAAAGAACTCGCTGATAAGTTACTTGATGAGGGGAATGCAATAGATGCACTGAGTGTGCAAGAATTACTTGGTTTGTTAAAAGAAACGTTTTAAGTAAGGTTTGGTGATTGAGGGCTTAAAAAGCATCTTCAATCACCAGTATCAAAGAACGAATATTCTTAGTTAAATTGAACGATTTCAACACCTAACACATATTGACCTTGCTCATCTTGCGCACAGCGAACGACCTTAGTGTGGGCATTCAAAGGTGGGATACTGGCACTGCTAGAATTGATATGAATATCGAGTATGGTATCGACCTCTAGTGGTTGCTCAACTGCTATGGAAAGACCTGTCGCACTCAAATCCAAGCACTTACCAACCAAAGTGAGCTGTTGTTCTAAAACTGAAATTTTTGCCTCAGCATTGACCATCATACGCATAAAGCGGCGTTTATCTTCGTGCAACATAGAGTACTCCTAAACCATTGATTTTAGTTTTTCTAGTAATTGTTGCATTGAAAAAGGTTTTACTACGTAAGCATCGCACCCAGCTTCGAATCCGGCTTGTTGCTCTTGCTCAGACTCAAGCCCTGATAACATGACTATTGGAATGTCTTTTGTTTCTGGCGTATTTTTCAATAGCCGACAAGTATCATAGCCATCAAGACCAGGCATACAGACATCGAGTAAAATAGCATCAGGTGGGTTCGCGATAGCCGATGACAAACATGACTTGCCTGAGTCAGCATAACTGAGCTCAAAGTTACTCGATAGCGCTGTGGTGAGCATTTCAAAATTAAAATATTCATCATCAACCACCAACACATGCGGCGTTGGTTTTGCTTTTACTTGAGTTGTCATTGGCAATGCTACTTCCTTTTCAATACTCAATTTAGTTCCTCTTATTAAGGTAATTCGCCTAGCTCAAATTGCAAGGCGAATTGACAATTAATCACACTCTTTAAGTGCATTAAGTACACGCTTAGCTGAAATTGCATAAGGTGTTCCTAATGTTTGAGCAAACAAAGACACTCTTAGTTCCTGCTGCATCCAAAAAATATTTTCAAGTTCTTTTGGAACCGGTAAACCTTTTGGAATTTTCGCCAGTTTTTTCTGATACTCCTGAGCTACTTTATCTAACTCTAATGTACACAACCTGTCTCTATTTGGATCAACAGGCAGCTTTTCTAAACGACGCTCAATAGCTTTCATATAACGCAGTAAATCATTGAGTTTCTCAGCCCCATGTTTACTCACAAACCCTCTAAAAACAAGAGATTCAAGCTGTGACTTGATGTCACCGTGTGCGGTGATCATGGTTAAGTCAACCTTGCCTTTCATACGCTTATTAATTGCATGTGCAACGCTTAACACTTGCTCTACCTGAGTGGCAATTTCAACCACGGCATCACCTAGCTCACCACGGATAAACTCTTTTACCTGCTCAAACGCTTGCTCGTCTCGTATATCGCCATGTTTTTGTAACAAGGCATCCACACCAGAGGCAATACAGTCATCAATCAAGTCTTGTATTTTACCAAACGGATTAAAGTACAAGCCCAGTTTGGCCTTGTTTGGTAAATGCTGCTGCAAGTATTTAATTGGTGACGGTACATTTAATAACACCAGTCTCCTTAACCCTCGCTGATGTGCAGCTTGTGCTTTTAATTCATTATCGAATAATTCAATGGCAGCACTAGACTTTTTATCTACCAGCGCAGGGAATGCTTTGATTTCGTAGTTCCCTTGCTTCTTAGTGTACTCTTTTGGTAACTCGCCAAACTCCCATTGTGTGAGATCGCTTTGTTCAATGCCCTGCTCTGCCACTTTAGACAGTGTACTTGTTACTTGACCTTGTAATTGCGCTTTTAATTTCAGCAAATCTTTACCGTGAGCTAAAACCTTATTTTTCTCGTCAACCACTTCAAATTGCATTACTAAATGCGTATCTAACGTGCTGGTATCCCATTGCTCTTCAGCAACACGAACCCCTGTCATTTTCAGTAGACGATTGCTAAGTGCATCAATTAAGCGCCCTTGCATCGGCTCAACACTCGCTAAAACCGCATCAGCATAATTTGGTGCTGGAACAAAATTTCTTCTTAAGGTTTTCGGCAAGCTTTTGATGAGACCACATATAAGTTCGTGTCTGAGTGCTGGAATATGCCAGTCAAACCCTTCATCTTGAACTTGGTTAAGCAGTGCCAAAGGAATGTTAACCGTAACACCGTCAACAGGCTGTCCCGGCTCAAAATGATAACTCAAAGGCAGAATTAAATTACCTTGTTGCCACGTATCAGGATAATCAAACTCAGTGATCTGCTCCGCCCCATGTTGCATTAAATAGTCACGAGACATATGCAAGTAGCGCTTATCTTTTTGCTTTTGTTTTTTCCACCAATGGTTGAACGCAGCACGGTTATTTACGTCTTGTGGAATTTTCTCATCGTAGAACTCAAACAAAGTAATTTCGTCGACTAAGATATCTCTACGACGGGCTTTTTTCTCAAGCGTGTGGATTTCATCAATTAGATCTTGGTTATATTTCAAAAAGCCTTCTTGTTGCCCGAGTTGATCTGCAATCAGCGCTTCTTTAATGAATAATTCGCGGCTGACGACTGGGTCAATTTGACTATATACGGTACGCTTCTTAGAGACGATGATCATGCCATATAGACTTTGCTGCTCGTAGGCAATCACACAGCCTGGCTTTTTCTCCCAGTGAGGCTCGCTAAAGCTACGCTTCACTAAATGCTGAGCAATCGGTGGCACCCAAGTCACATCAATTTTCGCATTCATGCGGGCATACAGCTTACTGGTTTCAACCAACTCTGCTGACATCAACCATTTTGGCGACTTTTTGAAAAGGCTAGAGCCTGGGAAAATATGGAATTGGCTATTACGCGCCCCTTTATAGACCTGCTTTTCATCTTTAAAACCAATATGACTCAACATACCGCTGAGCAAGGCTTGATGAACGTTATCTACTTCAGCCTGATTATCAGTGAGTTTCATACCCATTTCTTCGCATACTGTGGTCAACTGATAAACAATATCTTGCCACTCGCGAATACGCATATAGGCTAAGAACTCTTTCTGACAAAGCTTTCTGAATTGGCTACGGCTTAACTCTTCTTGCTGCTGCTCTAAGTAATACCATAAATTTAAGAATGCTAAGAAATCAGAATCAGGATGCGCAAAGCGCTCATGTTTTTCATCTGATGCACCTTTTTTATCTTGCGGGCGCTCTCTTGGATCTTGGATCGATAAGGCAGCAACTATGACAATGACTTCACGCAATGCGCCCAGCTTTTCAGCAGACAACACCATTTTCGCCAAGCGAGGATCAATCGGTAAGCGGCTCAAAGCACGACCTGACTGAGTAAGCTTGGTCTGCTGTCTTCTTTTTGAAGGATGAACCGCTTCGAGCTCTTCGAGAAGGGAAATACCGTCATTGATATTACGACTATCAGGTGCCTGTACGAACGGAAACTCACTGATATCGCCAAGTCCTAAGCCAAGCATTTGCAAGATAACCGATGCTAAGTTTGTACGAAGGATCTCAGGATCTGTAAACTCTGGACGGCCTAAAAAGTCTTCTTCTGAATAAAGGCGAATACAAATACCTGAAGCCACACGACCACAGCGGCCTTTACGCTGATTAGCACTGGCTTGAGAAATAGCCTCGATAGGTAAACGCTGTACTTTTGTTCGATAGCTGTAACGACTAATACGTGCAGTACCAGGGTCAATCACATAACGAATGCCAGGTACAGTCAATGATGTTTCAGCTACGTTGGTTGATAAAACAATTCGTCGATGGCTGTGCGGGGCAAAAATACGGTTTTGCTCCGCATTAGAGAGTCTGGCATATAACGGTAAGACTTCTACACCCTTTAGATTTCGCTTACCTAGCGCATCGGCGGTATCTCTGATCTCTCTTTCGCCATTCATGAAAATAAGGATATCACCCGGCCCTTCGGCACATAACTCATCAACCGCGTCAAAAATGCCTTGCAGTTGGTCGTTTTCTGCTTCGCTTTCATTACCTGCTAAATCAAGTGTTGGCCTATATCTCACTTCAACTGGATAGGTTCTACCCGATACTTCAATGATAGGCGCATTATTGAAGTGTTTAGAAAAGCGTTCAGGGTCAATGGTTGCTGATGTGATAATGACTTTTAGATCAGGACGCTTAGGCAAAAGGTTTTTTAAATAACCTAAGATGAAATCAATGTTAAGGCTTCTTTCGTGGGCTTCATCAATAATAATCGTATCGTACTGATTCAAATAACGATCGTTTTGAATTTCCGCCAACAAAATACCATCTGTCATCAGTTTAACGTACGAGTTGTCGCCAACCTGATCGCTAAATCGAATTTTAAAACCAACCTCTTCACCTAAATCACAATTCAGTTCTTCGGCAATACGATTTGCAACGCTTCTTGCTGCTAATCGACGAGGCTGAGTATGACCAATATAGCCGTCAACACCACGGCCTAGCTCTAAACAAATTTTAGGTAACTGTGTGGTTTTACCCGAGCCCGTTTCACCCGCCACAATCACAACTTGATTTTCAGCAATGGCTTTTTTTATTTCGTCTTTTTTCTGGCTTACAGGAAGTTGCTCTGGGTAATCTACTTTTGGCAGGTTTTCTAAGCGAGTAACACGCAACGACTGACTGGCCTCAATATCTTTCTTAATTGAAGCAATAACTTTGTTTTGTTTATTCTCGTCATTTATTTTTTTAACACCATGCAGGCGTTTTTTAAAAATAAACTGATCTTTCTTAAGGCAAGTTTTTAGCTCAGTAAACAGCGGTCCTACACTCACTTCCACGACACTCTTTTAAAAATAAAACAGCGGCAAGTATATCAAAAACCGTTTACTGAGCCTATTACTGAAGTTGTTGTTCTATTGGACGATTATTTAATCTATCGCTATGCGTGCAAATTACACATATCGATGACCGGACTCATAATTATCGTGCAGATGTTTATCAAGTGCTAACAAAACATGTGCTCGAGTAATTACCCCAACTAAAATGCCATCACTATCACAAACCGGATACAGTTTAGGGGTATTCACAGTCATTCTGTCGGCCATTTGTACAATGCTGTCATCAGCCGAAACGCAAAAAGGTTCGGCATTCATGACATCAGACACCACACTGTGAGACTCATTTTGATAAGTTGCTTCTAACATCTTTTTTAAGCAATCTTGCTCTGACAAAAACCCTATTACTTTCTTATTCTCATCAATAACGGGGCCACCTGACTGACCACTTTGCAATAATTTTTCTACTGCAGCTTCTATGCGCATATCTTGAGAGAAGGTAACTGGGCGATGATTTAAATAGTCTTTTACTTTGATTGAATGCATTATTTCGCTCCATTAAAAAAGCCAGCTAAATTAAATATAGCTGGCTATCATGGAGTTGCCTGTATTTTCAGAAAATTAACCTAACAAAATATTAATCATTTTTGAAAATACCGACCTGGGTTTCTTGCGATGACGACTTACTGGCTCGATACATCCCTTTGGTATTAAACGGCATACTGATATTGCCTTTGGTGTCCACAATGATCACGCCACCAGTACCGCCAATAGGCATGAGAACATCGTGGATCACTTCTTTACCCGCTTGTACAATTGACTTTCCTTGATATTCGACTCTTGCACAAATATCACTGGCAACACTGTAACGAATAAAATACTCACCATGACCAGTCGCCGAAACAGCACATGAGCGGTTATCAGCAAATGTACCCGCGCCTATTACTGGCGAATCACCCACACGACCAAAACGCTTTGCAGTCATCCCGCCTGTTGAAGTACCTGCAGCCAAGTTGCCATTTTTATCTAAAGCAACGGCACCGACTGTACCCATCTTATATTCGTTTGCAAGCGCATGGTGCGCAGCCTGATAATCTTTACTAGTTTTATTAGCCGCATCTAGTTTCTTTTTGGCTTTGATTAGGGCTTCATATCGGTGCTTAGTATCAAAGTAACTATTATCTACAAAATCGAAGCCCTGATGTTTTGCAAACTGCTCAGCACCTGCTCCGCTTAGCATCACATGAACAGAGTTCTCCATCACTGAGCGAGCCAAATCTATCGGATTTTTAACCGTTTTTACACCAGCAACCGCCCCTGCTTGACGGTTTCGGCCATCCATAATAGATGCATCTAATTCATGAGAACCATCATAAGTATAAACAGCGCCTTTACCTGCATTAAAAAAAGGCGAATCTTCTAGGATATTAATAGCCGCTGTTACTGCATCTAGGCTCTCACCGCCTGACTCAAGTACTTTATACCCTGCTTCTACTGCTTCTTTTAATTTAGCTCTGTAGGCTTTTTCTTGTTCAGGTGTAAAACGGCTCTTTTCAATTGTACCCGCACCACCATGAATGGCGATTGCAATAGGTTGCGTTTGTGCCATCGCACTTAAACTCGATATAGCAAAACCAATAGCCGCTAATAGAGATTTCTTATTCATATATTATCCTTGGATTTGTTTTATACCAATGCTCTTAATCAAGCGAACTATTTTGAGGCAAGGAAACTTCTCGATAACAAGGCGAAAATTTTGCTATTTAGTTGTTCTAAATAAAAAGTTTATAACGAAGTTAGCGTAAGTTGTAGTCCCTCAAAAAGGTTGAGTATTAATGAGTAATGGTATTGAACATCTTGGGAAGTTTGTAACTAAATTGCAACAATACGCGTCGAACTTAATTAACCAAATTGCAGGCACAAAAAAAGCACCCTCAGGTGCTTTTTCAAACGCTTAATAATTAGCTAGCTTGACGCTGTGCTTTTAAACGCGCTAAACGAGCTACTTGGTGTGTAGACGTTAAGAAAGAGAAGATAGGCGCTAGGTAGCCACGTTTACGTAGCTCTAGGTATGCTTCATCGTTTAGTTCGTTAAGCTTACGCTCGTCAACAAGATAGATACCGTTGATGTCTTTTTTCTCGCCAGCGATTTCAACAGTTAGAGTTTGTTGAACTAAAAGCTCTTTCTCAGCTAGGTAAGCAGTGAACGCTTCAGTAACACGTGCAAACTCTACATAGTTTACTAATGCTTCTTTACGACGCTCTAGGTATTCGGTTTCTTTGCCATCAGCAAATAACGCATTACCTTCTTCTTCGCCAACTAGTGGGCTAGCTTCATCGATAACAATACCGAATTGATCTTCTTCAGGGTGCTTCACAAGACCAAACGGATAACGTGCAGCCGCTAGTGGTGCAAAACCTGCAGTCCATTTGCCATCTTGTACAAATAGGTTCTCGCCTGGCTCTAAACCAAACATAGCAACTGGCTGAAATTGACCTGTTTCTGTGTTTTTAACAAATGCCATTGGGAATTCAGTTGCTACACGCGCAAACTCATGCGCTACTACTGGCATTAAGTGCTGTGATTTTAAAAATTCAACGTTGATGCCGTTTTTTACTTTTGTGTTGGCATGCTTCTCGTTATGTAAAGGCTGCACTTGTTGCTCCGCCATAATACTACTCCGTTCGTTTACGTAATTATTACTTTTGCCATAAGGCTAAAGGTTTTGTATCTAAATTGAAAGTATAATCTGGTTTAATTATTCTTTTGTTACATACAATATTTTTATCAAAGAGTGATATGGGGTGTTTTATATTTTAGACAACCCATTTTTTAAAATTTTATTAATTAAATCTCTATTAGTTGGTAACCCAGCGGCCAATTGCTGATTAAACTTTTGTACTTCAAGCATTTTCTTTGCTGCTTCCTGTTTATGTAAATAGCAACTTTGTTTAAGAGATAAATCAGTCTCAAACTTTAAGCCGTACAAAACGAACAAGTAACTATCTAATACAAAGGGCTCAAACGCATAATCAAAATCAAATTTCGAAGGTACGTTATGACGCCAAAACGCTAGTTTTTCTTGCAAGCTTTTAGGAATACTGCCCTCATATGTGTTATCAATCCAATACTGTGTATCACTCCGTTTTGAGATGCAGTAGTGAAGCTTAATAAAGTCGACACTTTTTTCCCATCTAAGAGTAAATGTATCGTTGAACTGCTTTTCAACAAAGCTCAAATTATCCCTATGATGTGGAAATTGCTCAGCAATCATATTAACAGCAGCTTCGATAAGAAAAATTGCTGATGCTTCAAGTGGTTCAATAAAGGCAGCTGACATTCCTACAGCCACACAGTTTTTATGCCAAAACTTCTCTCTATAACCCAGATTAAGAGGTATTTTTCTGATGCTTAAGTCAGTGTCTTTAACCCCTATGTAATCTAATAATGTATCGTATGCATTTTCATCACTGGTGTGGTTACTACTATATACATAGCCAATACCACGGCGATTCTGTAAACCAATATCCCATGTCCAACCATGTTGGTGCGCTGTAGCAATCGTGTTTGATGCAATGGGCGTGGATTCATCTTCATAAGGCACTTGAATGGCTAAGGCTGTGTCGTTGAAAATATAATCTGAAATACTTTTCCACTGTACATCTAAAGCACCATTTAAAAGCAATGCTTTACTGCCTGAGCAATCAATGAATAAGTCACCTATAATGCTGCCTGCAGAGTCAGTATCCACTTGCTTAATGAAACCTGCTGTATCTAATGCGACATTTTGTACATTCGCTTTAATATGTTTTACACCTAGTTTAACTGCATGTTTTGTAAGTAGATCAGCAAATTTTGCAGCATTTAAGTGATATGAATAATTTAAAATCGCATCATATTGAGGTGTAGTGATAAGTTTTGGTGCTAAGCCTTGTTGTGAAATATAACTTTGCGATGCCGTTGCCATATCATATGGCAATTTATGCTCTGCGTTATCTAATAACCAATAAGGTGCAAGATTAAAATCATAGGCCGCATGGAAAGTCGCATTCAAAGGATGAAAATAGCTATGCTTGCCAACATCTGAAGGGTTTTGATACCAATTTACAAATTCGGCACCTTGCTTGAAACTGGCGTCACACTCGCGAATAAATTCATCTTCAGCAATACCAATTTCAGCTAACGTTTTTCTGATTGTAGGCCAAGTTCCCTCACCGACTCCCATAATGGGAATATCCGGAGATTCAACCAAAGTAATTTGCACAGATGCTGGATTAATAGTGTTAAGCTTTTTAGCGAGTAATGCAGCACTGATCCAGCCTGCTGTGCCACCACCAACGATAACGACTTGTTTTATTGCACTCATAATTACACCTTAGTAAAACTATAAGACGAAAGCTTGTTTAGCAGCTCTCTATTAGTCGGCAATTCTTTGATCAAAATATCTTTCACTTTGTCGATTTGGGCGAATGCTTTTTGCGCATGTTCGGTCTGAGAGTATTTAGCAGCACTTAAGCTTAAGTCTTGCTCAAACTCCATACCATTCAGAACATATTGATAACTTTCCATTGGGAATGGTTCATAAACATGTGAGAAATCATAGGCACTAACTGGTTCACTACGCCACTGAAGTAAAGCATTTTTCAAAGACTGCGGAATAGATTCTGGGTCTTTATTTTTTTTCCAGAAAGGCTCATCTCTTTTCGATAAGATGTAATGCAGCTTTATGAAGTCGATTGTTTTATTCCACCTAAATTGGAATGAATCATTAAACTTGTTTGCTGCAAGAGGTAACAATGATTTATCTTTAGGCAATTGATCTGCAAGCATATTCGAGGCTGCTTCAATCAAGAAAATTGCAGATGCTTCTAATGGTTCAACAAACGCAGCTGATAATCCAACTGCCACACAATTGTTATGCCAAAACTTCTCACGATAACCGACATTCATAGGTACTAGTTTAGCAGGTAAATCTTTGGCTCTTTCACCGATATAGTCTCTGAGGGTTTGCTCTGCTTCTTCATGAGACATAAACTCAGAGCAATAAACATGCCCTACACCTCTTCGATTTTGTAGCCCAATATCCCATATCCAACCTGCTTCTTGTGCTGTTGATATGGTGCAGCTGTTAATGTCGCAGTTATCATCATCATAAGGCACTTGAATTGCGACAGCATGATCTGTGAACAAAGTATCTGAAACGGGTTTAAAAGGTACACCTA
The DNA here is from genome assembly GCF_056629255.1 of Pseudoalteromonas sp. NFXS53. Lineage (NCBI taxonomy): Bacteria > Pseudomonadati > Pseudomonadota > Gammaproteobacteria > Alteromonadales > Pseudoalteromonadaceae > Pseudoalteromonas > Pseudoalteromonas sp. NFXS53. Next base: position 107,266 of record NZ_JBWVBR010000005.1, read on the forward strand.
AAGTTTTACCTAACAACAAACAGGCAAAGCCAGTACAGTCGACAAAGAAATCGCCTTTTATTTCACCATGTGTATCTGTGTGGACACTAATAATTTCTTCATTATATGAATTTACATCAGTGACATTACAAGATAAGAACTTTACACCTAACTTTTCCGTCGCATGTTTTTTTAATAATTCTGAAAACTTGCCCGCATCAAGATGGTAGGCATAACTCTGAACACCATCATAAGCCTTCGAAGAGATGGTTTTTGGTGCTTTAAATAGGTCTGACAAATACCCTTGAGTACTCACTGATTCAGCATATGTTTTTTCTCCGGCTTGGCCAAGGTTCCAATATGGAGAAAGATTAAATTCAGAGGGGTCTAAAATTGAAGAAAATAAATGATAGTAATGATTGTCTGAAGAAGCAGGCGCTGATTTCCAATTTACAAATTTACTGCCTTGCTTAAATGACGCATTACAAAACCGAATAAACTCTGTTTCATCAATACCGATTTCAGCCAAAGTTTTTCTCATTGTAGGCCAAGTTCCCTCGCCTACACCTACGGTGGGAATATCTGGAGATTCAATTAATGTAACAGAAATAGCGCCATCTTTATTAGAATTTAATTTTTTTGCAAGCTTTGAAGCTGTTAGCCAACCTGCAGTGCCGCCACCAACAATTACAACTGAATCAATCGTGTTCGAAATCTCCATATGTTTTCCTCTCTACAACTCATTACAATATGTATATTTCTATTTAGTAGAAATTAAAAAGGGAAGGCAAGCCTTCCCTTTTTCTTAACGCTATGAATTAGAAGCGGTAAGAAGCTTTAAGTGAGTAACGAGAACCATTGTCTGTTACTACACGAAGAGACTGTAAACCACCACCAAATCGCTGGTAAGTAATTTCATTAGTTAGGTTAACACCTTCTAATGTTACGTCTAGGTTTTCAGTTGCATGCCAAGTGAATGACGCATCTAAGAATGACTGTGAATCAAAAGAATCATTACCATTACCCAGCGCTGTACCTTCTGCAAAGAACTGATCACGAGCAGTGTATGCGATACGCGTTGTAAATACTTCGCTTTCGTAGTAACCCGTTAGGTTTAGTGAGTTACGAGAAGAACCTGGAAGCTGGATTTGACCGCCAGCATCTGTCTCGCCTTTCGCATCTACGTATGTGTAGTTAAACAATGCGCCGAAACCATTACCAAAGTTAGTCTGCCATTGTAATTCAGCACCTTCGATCTTACCACCACGACCTTGATCAGGGATACTTACTTCATATGTACCAGGAACTGGAACAGATGTAAGTGTCTCATCAACTTTAATTGTCGTAATGAAAGACGCAATATCTTTGTTGAATAATGCAACAGAGAATAGTGATGAATCATCGTAATACCACTCTAGACCGATATCCATTTGCGTAGCGCGGAACGGGTCGATTGCAGGGTTACCACGAGAAGCTTGAAGACGACCACTTTCAGGTGTTGTAGTTGGAAGACCGCTATAACCACCTGCTAATTGAGAGTAACCTGGACGAGTCATTACTTTTGCTGCTGACATACGTAAGATTACGTCTTGGCTTAGGTCTAAAGCTAAGTTAAAGCTTGGTAACCAATCTGAGTAATCACCTTTAAATGTGTCTTTACCAACTAGTAAACCGTCATACGCTTGTGATTCAGTCTCTGTTTCTACATAACGTACACCGATGTTACCGCGGAAACCGTCACCACTGAAGTTACCCTGAGTGTAAAGTGCTAATACATCTTCTTGTACTCGGTTCCAATCGCCTTTATTGAATGTCCAATCAGCAACATTCGCATTTAGGTAACCCCAGTACTTTTGACCGTTAAGTTTAGTATAAGAAGTTGGCGTACCACCAGTAACAACTTCACCGAAATCAGTCATGTTGCCATCAGCAAAGTCGGCAATACCTTTACCATCTAGTGCACCATCTTTAAGCGTCGCACCATATGCTGAAGAAGTAAATTCATGAGAGCGTATCTTAATACCAGCTTCGATTTCAGTAATTACACCGAAATCAACTTCAAGGTCTAAATCAACTTGTGCATAAGTTTCTTCATCTTCAAGTTCTACTTTCGCAAGTGAACCACCTTGGTTAACCTGCCAAGAAGTGTCAGTTAAAGAAACACCATTTGGAACCATAACCATTGAGTTAGCAAGTGCCATGTCGATATCAACAGTAATACCTGTTTCAGCATTTACAGGTTGACCCCAAAGACCGTTGGCATTACCGCCATTACCACCATCTGCCCAAGTTTTACCAATTACACCTGATACTGTATAAGTCTCACCTTGATAAGTTGCAGAGAAGTCCATCACGTTACTAGTCATCACTGCGTTACGCGTGTTTGTATCCTGTGCTAACCAGCCTGCTTCTGTAACTGTGCCTTTTAAGTAACGGCGGTTATCGGCTGTATTTGGCTTATCAGCATCTAACAAAACATATGGACCATTACCATTTTCGTACTTAGTACCATTAATTGTTAGGAAGTTTTGGTTTGTATTGAACGCATCAAGTTCAGTGCGCAAGAAGTGAGCGCCAAAATCAAGATTATCTGATGGTGCATACTGAAGCGTTACGTCAAAAGCTGTACGCTCACGGTCTTGGTCAAAACCTGCAATACCTGAAGCTGACCAGCCCTCTTCCCAGTAGTTTTCTGATTTACGAGCACGGCCAATCTGCTCAAGCTGTGATGCCATTACTAGCACACCAAATGTCTCATCATCATTTTTCCAGCTAGCAAGACCTGTCGCGCCAAAACCAGTATCATCAGCTAAAGTATTTTGGTTTGCTTCAACTGAACCGAAGAAAGTATTTGCATCTAGTTCTAATGGCTTACGAGTACGCATTACAACAGTACCACCTACGCCACCTTCATCAATAGAAGCTACAGGAGATTTGTAAACTTCAAGACCAGAAATCATTTCTGATGGCATAAGATCCATGTTGAAGCTACGGCGGTTAGCAGCTTGAGAGAACCAACCTGTTGAAGCAACAAATTGACCATTTAATTGAACTTGAGTAAGTGTAGGATCTACACCACGAATTGAAACTTCGGCACCTTCACCCACGAAACCACGGTTGATTGAAACACCAGCAACACGCTGAAGTGACTCAGCAATGTTCTTATCTGGGAATTTACCGATATCTTCTGAAGTAATTGAATCAACTACAGCATTTGCAAAACGCTTGTTATTGATATCTTCACGTTTAGAAGCACGAATACCACGTACTTCAATTACTTCAACATCTTCTTGAGCTTTGCTGCCTTCATTTGCATATGCAACGCCCGATACGCCAGCAGTCAGTACTAGACCGATGTTGGCAGCGATTAAGCTTTTCTTAAAATTATTAGCTAACACAGGATTCCCCTTGAATCATTTTGTTGGTTTTTTATTCACTTCTGCCCAGTGAAGATGACAGCGTTGTCATCTAATAACAAACCATACACCGTAAATTACAATTTCGCTACATTTTTTTTGTTGCACTACTCAAAAAATATTCAACACAAAATATAAGGCTCTGAAAGTATTGCAATTTTACGTATATGAAAGACAATTTGTTACATAAAACAAACTGAATATAGCACAAAATCTTTGTTTGTGGATAGATAAAAGGGATAAGTCGGACCATTAAACTGAGCCACATAATGTCCTTGTGGATCTCAATTCTAGGTCTACATGAAGAGTTATTTGCTTTGGCAGAAGCATTCAAGGGTGATAACTACTCTCAATGACAGCGCTGTCATTATACATATTTAATTACAATTATGTCTATGCCTATTTCGATTTAATTCAATGTAATCAATTAAAGATTAAGTTAACTATTGCTTTGAAGTGAAATGGTAACAGATTTAAAGGATATGTTTTTTTACTAAGACTTCTTGGTAACTAAAACCCCTAATAAAGAGTTTATTAATAATTAAAATGCAAAAAGTTAGTCAACTCTTAAAACAAAAAACGCGCCATTAGGCGCGCTCTCAATTATAAGTGAATTAATAAACTAAGGCGTCCAAAATACCGCCAAATCTATATTAGGGTGATTTAAAACTGCTCGTAAAGGCACATCATATTCTGAAACTTCAGCTTTCGCATTTTCGTACACCGCTTTTTTCTCATCACCAGAAATGAGTAAAACCACTTTACGAGAATCAGCAATACCGCTAAGCGTTAAGCTCATACGTTCAGTGATGCTTCCTGTCACTTCACTCTCGATAGCATTAATAGCACATACCTTATCAGTACTTTCTAGACCATTCTTTAAACCTTCAGCATGAGGGAATAATGAGGCTGTATGACCATCCGGTCCCATACCTAAAATAGTCACATCTGCTGTTTTTAATTCAGCATAGGCTTTTTCACATTCAGCTTGCCCTGCAACTGCAGTTTCTGCCGAGTTTTTCATTGTGACAAAGTTTGCTTTTGCCGCATGGTTTTGTAGAAGCGTTGATTTAATAAATGCTTCGTTAGACTTTTCATGGGTCGCATCAACCCAGCGCTCATCAACCATAGCAACTGATACTTTTTCCCATGGGAATTCTAAGTTTGCCAGATATTTATAAGCTGGTGCAGGCGATGAACCGCCTGAAACCATAAGTACGGCTTTACCATCTTGCTCAATACCTGACGATAATTGCTCTTTTAATAAAGTAGACAAGGCTTCTGTCATCTGCTCTTTTGAATCAAAAAAACGCTCTGTTAACTTAGCCATTATGCGCCCTCTCCTACGTTAAACCATTTATGGTTACACTCTTCTAATAGCTCATCTGCCGCTTCTGGTCCCCATGAGCCCGCACGGTATAATGAAGGTGTGCCCTTTTCTTGCCAACGAGCAATAATTGGGTCAATCCATTTCCATGCTCGACGTACTTCTTGTCTATGGATGAACAGTGATGGGTTATTTGCCGCAGCATCTAACATCAGGCGTTTGTATGCATCTGAGTGGAAACCATTTTCGTACTGATCGCTTAACTCAATATTTAACGTAACAGGCTGAAGTTGCATTTCGTGCTTGTCTAATTTTTTAGACATCAACGTCAGTTGAATGCTTTCTTCTGGTTGCAGACGAATAACAAGACGGTTTGGCTGTACTGGGCCTACATTATTGCCATATACATTGTGTGAAACAGGTTTATATTCAACTACGATTTCGGCACAACGTTGCTTCATGCGCTTACCCGTTCTTAGGTAGAAAGGTACGCCTGACCAGCGCCAGTTATCGATATGCGCACGGATAGCCACAAATGTTTCAGTTGTACTCGCGCCTTCTGCAAGCTCTTCTAGGTAACCTGGGACAATTTTTCCGCCTAACTCACCCGGTACATATTGGCCGCGTACAACGTTATTATCTACATCTTCACCGAGTAAAGGGCGAAGTGCTTCAAGTACTTTTAATTTCTCTGTACGAATACTCTTTGCATTTAACTTATGCGGAGATTCCATTGCTACTAAACAAAGTAGCTGCAACAGGTGGTTTTGAACCATATCACGCAAAGCACCTGCTTTGTCGTAGAACCCGGCACGAGATTCCAAACCAACTGTTTCAGAAATACTGATCTGAATATTATCAATGGTTTTGGCATCCCACAGGTTTTCGAATAATGCATTCGAGAAACGAAGTGCCATTAAGTTTTGTACTGTTTCTTTACCTAAGTAGTGATCAATGCGGAAGATCTGCTCTTCTTTGAAAAACTCCGCGATACGTGCGTTAATTTCTTCTGCAGACTTACCACAATAGCCAATAGGCTTTTCTACTACGACACGTGACGTTTCTGTGATAAGGCTCTTAGACGATAAAATTTCACAACATTGACCGTATACGGCTGGAGGAAGTGATAGGTAAAAAACACGAGACTTATCTTCTGCGTCTGAATTAAGAATCTTGTGTAATTCATCCCAGTTATCATCCGCTTCAGTCACGTTGATCACAACAGGGATCAGATAAGTTGAAAACGCTTGCCAATCTTTATCATTAAACTCGCCGTCAGATAAAAATGACTTAAGTGCCTGATGCGCCGTTTCAATGTATTCTTGTTGTTGTTCTTGACCACGAACGGTTGGCAAAATACGAGAGCCTTCAGGTAAGTTGCCTTCTTGATAAGCTCTATACATCGCTGGCAATAATTTACGAAGTGCTAAATCACCACCACCGCCAAAAATTACAATATCAAAAGGGTTAAGCATAATTTACTCTCTACATGGTTAGGCGCGACGTTTGGCTCTGGCGCGCTACATACTTGCTTGCTGGGTAGTTTACCAAGCAAGCTTGGTTTGCGGTATTGAATTCGTTTGCATTTTACGGGGGCTGGAATGATGAAAAAGATTAAAATGAGTCTTAGGGGCTCTGTAATTCCTCTCACAAAAATACAGGCCCTAAGAACTCCAGCGCTACCCGTTCAAAGGTATTGTTTTCACTTTGCGTGAAACCGGTGTGCCTCGGATGAGGCGAAATCCATTAACGATTTTGCTTGTAATAAGCAATTAATCCAGCTGTTGAGCTATCGTGTTGGTGCTCAACATTTTCTTGTGTTAATTCTTCTTCAATCGCTGATGCTAAACCTTTACCAAGTTCAACACCCCATTGATCAAAAGAACAAATCTCTAAAATAATGCCTTGGCAGAAAATTTTATGCTCATATAAAGCGATTAATCGACCTACCGCTTTGGCATCAACCACATCTAATATCATAGACGTTGTTGGGCGATTACCCTGATGAATTTTGTGTGCAATTAATTGCTCAATTTCTGCTTCAGATTTGCCTTTTGCAGTTAAATCTGCACGAACCTGCTCTGCATCAACACCCGCCATCATGGCTTCAGTTTGTGCGAAGAAGTTCGATAATAAAATATCGTGATGCTGGCCAACATTATGCTGAGGCTTCAATGACGCAATGAAATCAGCTGGTACAATTGTATTACCTTGGTGTAAGTACTGATAAAATGCGTGCTGACCATTAATACCTGTCATACCCCAAATAAGTGGGACAGTTGTATATGGCACTTGGCGACCATCAAATGATACATGCTTGCCATTACTCTCCATCTCACCCTGTTGTAAGTAAGCTGGAAGCATATGTAGCGCTTGATCATAAGGTAAAATTGCTTGCGCTGTATGGCCTAAAAAGCTGGCATTCCAAACACTTAAAAGCGCCATGATCAGCGGAATATTGTCTTCAAATTTAGCTGTTTTGAAGTGCTCGTCGATTTCGAAAGCGCCTTCCAACACAGCTTCAAACTGCTCGTAACCTAAATATAGTGCGATAGGTAAACCGATAGCACTCCAAAGAGAGAAGCGACCACCAACCCAATCCCACATGGTAAATACGTTTTCGTCTGCAATACCAAACGCGCGTGTTTTCTCAAGATTGGTACTTACGGCAACAAAGTGCTTTGCAATGTCAGCTTCTGCTGCATCAGACTCTAAGAACCACGCAACTGATGAACGTGCATTGGTCATGGTTTCAGACGTTGTAAACGTTTTCGAAGAAATCACAAATAACGTTGTCTCAGGGTTTAAGCCCGCAAGTGCTTGGTGTAACTGAACACCATCAACGTTCGAAACATAATGTACATTTAACGTGTCATCTGCGTAAGCTTTTAACGCTTCAGTTGCCATTTGTGGGCCTAAGTTAGAACCACCTACACCAATTGCAACCACATCTTTTACAGGCTTGCCTGTAAAGCCTAACCATTCACCTGAGCGCACTTTTTCAGTGAATGCTTTAATTTTTTCAAGTTCAGCGTTTACTAATGGCATGACATCTTCGCCATCTACTTCAACCACTGAATTCGAACGATTTCTTAGTGCTGTATGTAACACTGCTCTGTCTTCAGTGATGTTAATTTTCTCACCCGAAAACATTTTTTCGCGCCAAGCAGCAATATCGCATTGCTCGGCAAGTTTAATAAGTTGAGCAAATGTTGAATCGTCAATTAACTGTTTAGAGTAATCGAAAAGAATACCTGGGATCTGAGTAGAAAACTTATCAAAGCGTTTTTCATCGTTTGCAAATAACGACTTTAAATATTGTTGCTTCAAGCTTTCTGCTGATTTCTCAAGTGCTTGCCAGCTACTTAGTTCACTTCGGCAGTTCATAATTCATTCCTCTAAAACACGATTGTGCACATACTTAAAAATTGAAAACGGCACTAATTTTACTCGACAGAGTTAACCATAAGTTAAAATGACAACGCTGTCAATTAGCTAATTTCCAATTTTAGAATGTGGATAATACCTGATTATTTTTAAAATGACACCGGTATCAGTCAAATTTTTATTTCCAGATAGGATGCTATTTATTTCCTTTCCTGGTTAAAATAGTTAATCATCATTACCATTTAATGAAATAAGAGCCCGTTTCGCTCTCTCACGCTGAAGAATAATAAATTATGAAAGTGACTATTAATGACGTTGCCAAACTAGCTGGCGTGTCTATGAAGACAGTATCTCGCGTTATCAACAAAGAACCTTCTGTACGTAAAAAGACTTATGATCTCGTTATGGAAGCCGTCAAGGAATTGAACTATCAACCTAATATCGCAGCGCGAAATCTGGCAGGTACGTCTTCATTTGCGGTTGCGCTTGTTTATGATAACCCGAATGCTTATTACGTGATTGATATGCAAAATGGTGTACTTTCTCGTTGTAGAGATGAAGGATTTGAGTTGGTTATTCACCCTTGCAGTAGTACTGACGACCAAATGCAAGATGAGTTCAAAACTATGATCCAACGCTCTCGCCTTGCAGGCCTTGTGCTAACACCACCACTTTCAGAACAGCAAAATATCATCGAGATGCTTGATGAAATGAATATGCCGTATGTTCGCTTACTATCTGGTCGTGAAGAACAGAATGAAGGAAAAAATAACTGCATCTTAGTGAATGACTTCGCGGCAGCATACGAAATTACAGAGCACCTCATTAAACACGGCCACAAAAATATTGCATTCGTGTTAGGTGACAAAGAGCACAAATCAACAACAGAACGATTAGCGGGCTACCAACAAGCACTAGCCGATAACAATATCAGTTTTAATCAATCACTGATTTTTGAAGGTCACTACTCTTTCGAGTCGGGCGTCAACGGTGCAAAACACCTTTTGGCTGATAACAACAAGCTTGGTGTAACCGCTATTTTAGGCGGTAACGATGAAGTTGCCGCGGGGGCATTATTTGCTGCTCGTTTGATGAACATTGAAATTCCAGCGCAACTATCTATTTCTGGATTCGAAGATTCACCCTTCTCTCGCCAAACTTGGCCAAAACTAACCACCGCTCACCAAGCCAATAACGTGATCTCTGAACATGCGGCTCGTCTACTGTTTAGTAAAGCGCGCAGCAGCCGTAAGCAAGAAAAAGACATCATAACAAACTTTACACCGTCTATCGTGGTACGGGAAAGCACAGGTCCCGCGCCTGTATAAAAGTTACAAACATAAAAAAAGCGCCAACAGGCGCTTTTTTTATGTTTTAAAATATATTACTGCTTATAACTTGCAAAGAAACGCTGCATTTTGTCCATCGCAGGTATCAATTCATCTTTATGAGGCAAGAAAACCAAGCGGAAGTGATCAGGTTTATACCAATTAAAAGCTCGGCCATGCACAAGTAATATTTTTTCTTGCTTTAGAAGGTCCAGCATCATTTTTTCATCGTTAGTAACGTTAAATCTTTCTACATCAATTTTCGCAAAGGCGTAGAGCGCCCCTTTAGGTTTCACGCAGCTGATCCCATCAATGGCGTTAAGCCCTTCGTAGGCTATGTTTCTTTGCTCGTATAGACGGCCGCCGGGCTCGATTAAATTATCGATAGATTGTACACCGCCAAGGGCTTGCTGAATGGCAAATTGCGCTGGTACATTGGCACATAAACGCATCGAAGCCAGTATATCTAGACCGGTAATAAGGTCGCTCATCGCCTCTATATTACCGCTTAAGATCATCCAGCCCATTCTTAAGCCGGCAGCGCGGTACGTTTTCGCCAACCCATTGAAAGTAATAACAGGCAGGTCATCACATAATGCAGCAATAGAAAAGTGCTCTACCCCATCGTAAAGTATCTTTTCGTAAATCTCATCGCTCAAAATAAGTAAGTTATGCTCTCGCGCGACTTTAACCAACTCTTCTAATAATGCTTTGTCGTAAACTGCCCCTGTCGGGTTATTTGGGTTAATTAACACCAGCGCTTTAGTTTTATCTGTGATTTTAGCACGAATATCAGCAATGTCTGGGAACCAGTCTTGCTCTTCATCACACATGTAATGCACTGGCTTACCACCTGATAGCTTCACTGATGCAGTCCAAAGCGGATAATCAGGAGCTGGAATAAGTACTTCATCTCCCGAATTTAGCAGCGCTTGTGTGGTCATCTGTATAAGCTCGCTCACCCCATTACCAATGTAAATGTTATCTACACTAATGTGTGGTAATTCCTTTTGCTGATAATGTTGATAAACAGCGACTCGAGCAGAATAAAGCCCTTTTGAATCACAGTAGCCTTGTGCGGCATAAAGATTTCGAATAATGTCTCTGTGCATATCTTCTGGCATATCAAAACCAAAAGAGGCCGGATTACCTACATTTAGCTTTAGAACCTTGAGACCATCATCTTCCATCTGCTTTGCTTGTTGCAAAACAGGGCCGCGAATGTCATAACAAACGCCATGTAATTTATTGCTTTTAGTAATTTTTGACATATTTCCCCCCAATAGAGCCAGCATAGCCTAAAGCACACGGCAAAAACCAGAGGGAAATAAGATAAATGAAATGAATTTTATTCTAGCTGCAATTTTCTTCTAACCATTGTAATAATTGCGCTTTTGAGCCTGATACTTGAGCAGATAGACGCGCCATATTGTCGTCCATATCATCAAGGTCATCTTGTATTAGCCCTTGTTCAATCGCACGCGCTAAATTACTTAGGCTTGTTGCACCAAATTGCGCAGCATTTGACTTTAAACTATGGGCGTGACGAATGGCTTCTTGTTTATCGTTGTTTAGCGCCATTCTCAATTCATTTTCGAGTCTTTCAAACTCGCTACAACAAAACACCACCGTATCAGCAAATTGCTCTCCTAGCAGAGCTTGCATCCCGGCCAGCGCATCTTCATTGATTGTTACATTCATAACTGCTCTCTTTCGTTATATCTTTCAATAATGTAGTAAAATACCAGCATGTTGGCAAAAGATAATCTTCAATATGATAAAATCAGCTTAGGTTACGAGCTTGAAAACGAAAATGAAACGATCAAACTGTACAAAATGTCATTATCCTGTAACAACGTGTGTCTGCGATTATGTCACTAAGAAAGTAAAGAATCGCACCAAAATTGTCATTTTACAGCACCCCGATGAAGTAAATCTGGCTAAAAATACCGTTCGTCTTTTGCAGCTACAATTAAGCGATATACAAGTTGTTGTTGGCGAATCCGAAAGTGACTTCGCGTCAGTACTCAATGCTCTTCCTAAAGAGAGCACCGCACTTTTATATCCAGGCGAAGACACTATTGATGCTCATAGCTGCTCAGCACTTTCTCCTAAGCTCACGCATTTAGTGGTTATTGATGGTACTTGGAAGAAAACCAATAAAATCTTTGCTTTAAACCCTCACTTACACGCACTACAAAAAATCAGTTTTTCAGCTATACCTGAGAACCAATATCGTATCCGTAAAGCAGAGCAAAGCTACAGTCTCTCGACCTTAGAAGCGGTTGGGCACTTTATTAATATCGTTGACGGCTGTGATAATCAACCTTTGTTGCACCTACTTAACGGCATGATTGAACAACAAACCAAATTTATGCCCGAGCATGTTAAAGCAAGGTACTTTGAAGAATAACGATGGCAAGGCTAACGAGTGACTTTTACAGACAAGGACCAGATTATAGATTTGGAGACCAAATATTGTTTGAAGATATTAAACGTACCTTTGGCTTCAAAACAATCACGGTCGGCGCTTGGGTGACTAAAGAAGAGCGTTTTATTGCAGCTAACCTTATTTACGATAGCCTGGCTGATTTAACTCAAATACTGAACATTCCTCCTGAAGTAATTGGTCTTAGAAAAACGCTAAGTTTAAGTTTTGGCTCAGGAGGGCAAAAAGGTGTGCAGGCTCATTATGACAGCAATGGGAAAATACTCGCTTTAGCTAAAAACGCTGGCGCTGGGGCGCTGGCCCATGAATGGTGGCATGCATTTGATCATTACATCTGTAAATTCTTATATCCGAACAGTCAATATTTTGATTTTGCCTCAGTGAAGTGGCTTACTGAAAGCGCTTATCACCCCCACCCACTGAATGAAGAACTCTCAAACTTTTATAAACACTGCTTTTTAGATGAAACGGGGAAACAAGAAAGTACCTTCTTCATAAAGTCGATTACGCTCGATAAAACCTATCAACAAAATTATTTTAGCCGTCCGCAAGAAATGACAGCCCGCGCGTTTGAATCCTGCATCGGCCACCATACTGAAATTAAAAACCACTACTTAGTGTCTGGCGTCAAAAAAAGTAAGCTCGCCCAACAAGGAGGTTTTCCTGATAAAACACTTAGAGGGCAGTTAGAAACTAGTATTTATCGTTATTTCAACGCACTAGGAGCTGCTTTACATCGATAGCCAAATTAGCTTGGCTCAACCACAGCATATAATCTTCAAACTTGATGGGTTTTGAAATAAAGTAACCTTGGGCTATGTCACAGCCATAATGCATCAGCTTATTGTAACTTGCTAAGTTCTCGACCCCTTCTGCAACCACCATCGACCCTAAGCTCTTTGCCATATCACAAGTCGTCTTACAGATTGTTTGATTTTTACTGGAAGTTTCAATATCCATGACAAACTGCTTATCAACTTTTAGTTCATCAAAGCCAAGTTCACTTAAATAAGCGAGTGAAGAGTAACCCGTGCCGTAATCATCAATCGCAATTTTCACCCCTAAATGACGATAGTCTTCAATGGTTTCTTTTAGTTTGCCTTTACCGGCAATCGCAACAGATTCTGTGATTTCCAAAATAATTTGCGAGGGGTCTAATGAAAGCTCGTTTAGCTGAGTAATCAGTTGCACTATCAACTCTTTTCTCGATAAGTCTTTACCTGAAATATTCAAAGAAAGCATGTGGTTCGGATATAGCTCAACAATTTCTTTCTGATAACTTAACCCCTGTGTAATAACCCACTCAGTTAAGACATTTATTTGCCCTGAAGCTTCAGCTATGGGTATAAACTCATCGGGCGCAACAAACCCTAGATCCGGATGATGCCAGCGTAACAAACCCTCAGCACCATATACTTGCCCGGTGCAAAGCAATACTTGTGGCTGTAAGAACAGTGACAACTCATTGTTTTGTATCGCATGCTGAAGTGATGCCGATAGCTTTAATCTCCTTTCAGCCATAGCCGCTATACTTGGATCATAAATATGCCAGTTGACCCCAAATGAATGGTTATCAGCCAAAGCCAATAAACTTCTTTGCACTAAGAGTTCACCATTAATTGCATGGGTGGGGTAATGTGCAACCCCGACTTTGATTTGATCTGAAAGTTGAAACCCTTTGTGCTCAACCCCTTCTTCAAACACACCCGCAATAACGCAAACATATTGCTCGATTTGATTCAGTGAGAGATCACCAATCAACACGAGTGCAAAAGTGCCATCAGAGAGCTTATAAATTTGATGTGATTGTTGGTCGCTTTCACTTTCAAGGTAAGGGTTAATTTGTGACTTAAGCTCTTTAAACAAAACCCTTAAACGCTTACTTGCATACTCCACACCGAAGCTTAACTTAATTTGATCCGACATCATGGGTCTAAATGCTAAAACTGTGTGGTTCTTCTTATTTGCGACTAAAGTATCTAGAAATTGCTGAAGCGCTTGACGATTTGCCAAGCCTGTATCTTTATCATGTAAGCTATAAAATAAAAATGAATCCTGCTTTTTCTTATCAAGTAAATAAATGGCGACGCAAATAAGAATAACATGAACAAAAACCAACACTCTGACAGGCCAAACCAAATCGCTTTGAGCAATAGTGCCAGATTCAAGACCTAATCGGCCTATTTCAATGAGTAATGCCGGAAACCAAGCGATAAACATTAGCTTTATCAGAGGTCGCTGACTTACAAATGCAAAGTAATAAATCGTCAGCATACAGGTTATCAAAGCGGTAAAGCTCACGACTTGTGCAGCTGTTGATATAGATGATTGAAAAATTAAAACAAAACAGGCTGCCGCTAATAGAAACCGCGCTGTCGTCTGAACCACTCTGTAGGCTTTCTTATAATGCTGCTTCAATGCAAAAAACTTAGCATTAAACATTATGCAGGCAGCAGCACTAAAAAATAACCAAGAAGCAGTTAAAGATGACACATAATCGGCAGCTAAGTCAGGGAGATAAAAATAAATAACCCCAGTGATCACACTATATTGCAAAGCAATAAAAGTGAAATAGCCACCTAAATATGCAAGGTACTTATATTTGCTCGTTGCAGCCATTAAAAACATGAATAAGCCGACAAAATAAAGTAAGCCAAGTTCGGTACCATACCAAAACTGACGTGTTTGTTTTAAATTATCAAACTCTTCTGCAGTAGATAGCTTTACACTAAGCTGTTTGTTATCTGGATTATCCGCTTCGATGTAAATGGCTACATCGTTATGTTGCGAAGTTAGCCTTATATGCGGAAAAATCTTATATACGGGTGCGCTATTGTTAAGACGAGAGAAAACAGATTTACTGATTAACTTTCCGGATTGAACCCAATAGAAAGACAGCTGACCTTTCTGTAATTGGTCTGTATGAAGCACCCAATGAAAACTGTCAGGAAAAGACATTAAACTAGGCTCTATCTTGAACCAATGTTTTTGTCCTGAAGTGATAGACAAAGTGTTCGTACTTTGAACAACAAAGCGAGCGTCGTCTTGAAGAACGTCTAAAATAGAAACTTGTGTGTTGGGCACATCTTCAAGATAGAAGACATCAAATTCCTTTGCACTTACTTGTGAAAAAACAAGTAGCAAAATGATTGCTGAAAACCTCAAAGCCCAAATCGACATACCATCTCCTTGAATTTAAGCTCGCCGCTTAAACAGTAAGTATGTCGATTTTTTAGGGAACTTCCAGGTTAAAAATGTAAATAAATTTAATCTTTAATACTGATTTAATTATTACAATTATCGTCACTGATGCGACTAGCCACCGCACTATTCTGGCCCTTATATTTCGCATCTTTACGCGCGTTATAAGGCTGTTCAGCTGGGCTTGTCATAGTTTCAAAACTGAGCGCACCAATTTTCATTTTTGGACGTAGTGCTAACGGTAACTTTCCTGAGTTGTAAAACTCTAAAACAATATTGCCAGACCAGCCTGGATCAATTCGATGTGCAGTCACATGCACCATGAGCCCTAAACGAGCTAAAGAAGAGCGACCATCTAACCAACCAACTAAATCCGCAGGTAAAGTCACTGACTCATAAGTCATCGCTAAAGCCAGTTGACCCGGGTGTAAAAAGAACTGCTCATTTTCGCCCAACTCAATTTCATCACTCATGATTGATTCCATGGCATCGTTTAGTTTGTCTTTTGGACCACTCAAATCAATATATGGCGCACCATGATCTTGGAATACACGAAACTTATTACCTAAACGTAAATCAAGGGTGATCCCAGAGATCATTTCATCACTTGGTGCAGGCTCAATAATAATTTTTTGATCTGCAATGGCTTGTTTAATATGGGTATCAGATAATCTCATTTCTTAGTCGTCCGTCATCACAATCTCAACCTGTGAGTCTGTGCTTGATTGGTAATGCAGCATGCTTGCGATAAGTTGACTGCATGCTGTGTAATGTTCTGTTGCCTTAATAGGCTGTTTTGCAATATTAAGACCTTGCTCAGAGTGGGTTCTTATCTCAATATCTAAAGGAATTTCGGCCAATAATGGTACACCATGACGGCTAGCCAATCGCTCACCCCCTTGCTGACCAAATACATGATTTTTGCCACCACAATGGCCACAAATGTAGTGGCTCATATTTTCAATCAGACCCAGAATAGGCAAGTTCACTTGATTGAACATCGCGATGCCCTTTTGTGCATCGGCAAGGGCTAAATCTTGTGGTGTAGTAATAATCACCGCACCACTGGCTGGCACTTTTTGCGTCATTGTGAGCTGTATGTCACCTGTACCAGGCGGCATATCAACAAATAAATAATCCAGCTCGCCCCAATCTGTTTCATTCAATAATTGGTTAAGTGCTTGAGAAGCCATAGGGCCTCGCCATACAGTGGCATCTTCTGCAGGTACTAAAAAACCAATAGACTGCATTTTAATGCCGTCTTTAACAATGGGTTGCAGCGTTTTATTATCTTTTGTTGTTGGCTTTTCGTCTTCTAAACCAAATAGAGACGGAATAGACGGGCCATAGATATCAGCATCCAAAATACCGACCTTGGCACCTTGTGCTGCCATCGCATAAGCCAAGTTCACCGCAGAGGTCGACTTACCTACCCCACCTTTACCCGATGCAACTAATATAATGTGCTTTATTTGTTTGAATTTATCTTTTGCAGTTAATGAAATTTCAACACTTAGACTAATTTTTGTCTGTGTTTTCTCAAGCAGTTCAGCTTCAATGTCTAGTAACGCATTTTTTGCTGCAAAGGGTAAATTAAGGTGCACCTCAAAACCGTCATCAACTTTATCGACTTTTTCTACCCAGTCATTGGCAATACCAAAAGGAAATACCGCACTTTTATACTGAGATAATGCGGTCAAAATCGCCGTTTTTTCGGGGTTAAGTTTGCCAAACAGTTTATTAAGTCCAAACATAAAAATAAAACGTGCTCGAATGATGAAAAAGACCTCGGAATTATGTAACATTCAACCCATTAACACCAGTCAATTCAGCTAAGCTAAGGCTTTAATGTTCCTTATTTTGGCTCAAATTAGTGGTTTGTTTAATAGTTAAGCAACATCACTTAAATTTCATGGAACCGTTTATGAGCAAGAGAAAAATTCTCATCACTAGTGCTTTACCTTATGCCAATGGTCCAACTCACCTTGGTCATATGCTTGAGTACATTCAAACTGATATTTGGTCACGTTTTCAAAAATTACGTGGTCATGAAACTTATTACGTCTGTGCTGATGACGCGCACGGCACACCAATTATGCTGAATGCACAAAAGCAAGGCATTACACCTGAAGAAATGGTGAAAAACGTGAGTATTGAACGTCAACGTGATTTCGCAGATTTCAGTGTTGAGTTTGATAACTATCACAGCACACACAGTGAAGAGAACAAAGAACTAAGCGCATTGATCTACAATCGTTTGAACGATAAAGGTCATATCAAGAAGCGTACAATTTCTCAGCTATTTGACCCAGAAAAAGAGATTTTCTTACCTGACCGCTTCGTAACAGGTACTTGCCCTACGTGCGGCGCTGAAGATCAAAACGGTGACAGCTGTGATGCTTGTGGCGCAACTTATAGCCCAACTGAGCTAAAAGATCCGCGTTCTGCGATGTCTGGTGCAATTCCAGTATTAAAAGATTCTGAACACTACTTCTTCGACCTACCAGCTTTTGAAGACATGCTAAAAGAGTGGCTACACTCCGGTAGTCTGCAAGCTGAAATGGCAAACAAACTAGAAGAATGGTTTGCTGAAGGTTTGCAGCAATGGGATATCAGCCGCGACGCACCTTACTTTGGTTTTGAAATTCCAGGTGCTCCGGGTAAATACTTTTACGTATGGCTAGATGCACCGATTGGTTACATGGCAAGCTTCAAAAACCTATGTGACAAATCAGGCTTAGACTTCGATGCATTCTGGGGCGAAGGTTCTGATGCAGAGCTTTATCATTTCATCGGTAAAGACATCATTTACTTCCACAGTCTGTTCTGGCCTGCAATGTTAGATGGCGCGAGCTTCCGCAAGCCAACTAATGTTTTCGCACATGGCTTTGTAACCGTAAACGGTGCAAAAATGTCTAAATCTAAGGGCACCTTCATTAAGGCGCGTACTTATTTAGACCACTTGAACCCTGAATACCTACGTTACTACTTTGCAGCTAAGCTAAACAGTGGCATCACAGACTTAGATTTAAACCTAGAAGACTTCGCACAACGTGTGAACTCTGACTTAGTTGGTAAAGTAGTTAACATCGCATCTCGTTGTGCAGGCTTTATTACGAAGAAATTTGACGGTAAGTTAAGTAACGTGATCATGGAGCCTGAGCTATTAGCTGAGTTCCAAAATGCCTCAGACACAATTGCTGAGCATTATGAAAATCGTGAATATAGCCGAGCGATCCGTGAGATCATGACCCTTGCTGACAAAGCAAACCAGTTCATTGACGCACAAGCACCTTGGGTACTGATCAAAAACGAAGACACACAAGAACAAGCACACCAAGTATGCTCTCTTGGTTTGAACTTATTCAAAGTGCTTATAACTTACTTGAAACCAGTACTTCCTGTTATGGCTGCTAACGTTGAGTCTTTCCTAAATACAGAATTAACTTGGGAAAGTGCACAAACGCCATTAGTTGGCCATGAGATCAGCAAATTCAAAGCACTAATGCAACGTGTTGAAATGGATAAAGTTAACAAAATGGTTGAAGAGTCAAAAGAAAGCCTAGAAGCGGCGAACAAACCAAAGATTGACCCAAATAGTCCGCTTGCGAAAGAGCCTATTGCTGATGAAATCGAATTTAACGATTTTGCTAAGGTTGATTTACGTGTTGCGAAAATCGCTAAAGCTGAACATGTAGAAGGCGCTGATAAGCTACTTAAACTCACGTTAGATTTAGGCGGTGAAACGCGCCAAGTATTTGCGGGTATTAAGTCAGCTTACGCACCGGAAGACATCGAAGGCAAACTAACGGTTATGGTCGCTAATCTTAAGCCTCGTAAAATGCGTTTCGGTATGTCAGAAGGCATGGTACTAGCAGCAGGCCCAGGTGGTAAAGAAATTTACATTCTGAACCCTGATGAAGGTTCAGAGCCAGGTATGCGTGTCATGTAATTAACAATTACACGTCAAAAGCCCGCTACTTTGCGGGCTTTTTTGTGTCTAAAAATACCAAATACATCACCCATAAAAAAGCCCAGTCAATTGACTGGGCTGTATCCTTGGTAACACTTAAAACTGTTAAGTATTAGCCTTTATACTTTTGCATCACAAGTGTTGCGTTAGTACCGCCAAAGCCGAAGCTGTTCGACATTACCGTATTTAGCTCAACGTCGCGACGCTCAGTTACAATGTCTAAACCTTGTGCTTGCTCGTCTAGCTCTTCAACGTTGATTGAAGGTGCTACGAAGTTGTTTTCAAGCATAAGTAGTGAGAAGATAGCTTCGTGAACACCTGCAGCACCAAGTGCGTGACCAGTCATTGCTTTAGTTGCACTAATCGCAGGAGATTTCTCACCGAATAGCTCTTGAATTGCACCTAGCTCTTTCACGTCACCGACTGGTGTAGAAGTACCGTGTGTGTTTAGGTAATCAATATCACCTTCAACGTCAGCCATTGCTTGCTTCATACAACGAACCGCGCCTTCACCAGATGGTGCAACCATGTCGTAACCATCAGAAGTTGCACCGTAACCTACGATTTCAGCATAGATGTGTGCGCCACGAGCAAGTGCGTGCTCTAGTTCTTCAACGACAACGATACCGCCACCACCAGAGATTACGAAACCGTCACGGTTTGCATCATACGTACGAGATGCCTTTTCAGGTGTTTCATTATATTTAGTTGAAAGCGCACCCATTGCGTCGAATTCCATTGCCAGTGTCCAGTGAAGTTCTTCACCACCACCTGCAAAGATAACGTCTTGCTTACCAAGTTGAATTTGCTCTACCGCATTACCGATACAGTGCGCTGATGTTGCACATGCAGAGCTGATTGAGTAGTTAACGCCTTTAATTTTGAAAGGCGTTGCAAGACACGCTGACGCTGTTGATGCCATAGTACGAGGAACCATGTAAGGACCTACGCGCTTAACACCTTTTTCACGAAGAATGTCAGCCGCTTCTACTTGATATTTAGAAGAACCACCACCTGAACCAACGATTAAACCAGTACGTTCGTTAGACACTTGCTCTTCAGATAGACCTGAATCTTCAATCGCTTGTGCCATTGAGATATAAGAGAATGCAGCAGCATCACCCATAAAGCGGTGTGCTTTACGGTCTACGTGTGCTTTAACGTCGATGTCGATGTTACCTGAAACATTACTACGAAGATTGTAGTCAGCGAATTCTTGATTGAAAACGATGCCACTTTTACCAGCTTTTAAAGATTCTAATACTTCGTTCTTGTCGTTGCCGATGCTCGATATAATACCGATACCTGTAATAACGGCTCTTCTCATGGGTGATTCCCTTAATTTTATTTCTAAATTCTGTGTATTCTACTTTGAATTGCGACCTTAAGTGGTCAGCTTTCCAGCTTACACACGTACTCTGAATTGTTTTTTACTAAATTTCAACGGACGAAAACAATTAAAACACGTAGAATACTGCATTAATACGATCCTTACTGCATTAATCATGATCAAAAACGCACAAATTCACTTTAATGAGTCTGGCACACCGGTCGCCGACGACTTCGATGATGTTTATTTCTCCAACGATGACGGTCTTGCTGAATCTCACTATGTTTTCTACGACAATAACAACATTTCAGCGCGTTTAGTCTCACACGACCAAAAACACTTTGTGATCGCAGAAACCGGGTTTGGTACAGGCCTTAATTTTTTAAATACTTGGCAGCAATGGCGTCAAATCGAAGGTAACAAAGCGAAATTACATTTTATTTCTTTTGAAAAGTTTCCAATAAAACAGTCGGAACTTGCAAAAGCGTTAGCAGCTTGGCCAAGCCTAACATCTTTATCAGAGCAACTTTGTAAGCATTACCCGATCGCACTTGAGGGTTGCCACCGCATTGAGTTCGACAATGGCCGTGTAGTCCTTGATTTATGGTTTGGTGATGTGCACGACACCTTACCTAAAATGAATTTTACACAACAAGGTATTGTGGACGCTTGGTACCTAGATGGCTTTGCACCAAGTAAAAATCCAGATATGTGGACGCAACCGCTGTTTAACGCCATGGCGAATTTAAGCCGAGACAATGCAACATTTGCGACATTTACTGCCGCAGGTTTTGTTCGTCGTGGCTTACAAGAAGCAGGATTCGAATGTAAAAAAGTAAAAGGCTTTGGTCGCAAACGTGAGATGGTTGTTGGTCAGTTAAATACCTCTAACAGCACTCACAATACACCTGAGTTTTACAACTTAAACAAAAGGCCTCTCAATAACGTTGCCATCATTGGTGGGGGCGTTGGCTCTAGCTGTTTACTATATCATTTAGCTAAGCGTGGGATTAGCGCTACTTTATTTTGCCAAGATGATGCACTTGCAAAAGGCGCCTCACATAATCGACAAGGCGCGGTTTACCCGAATCTACAATCTGAAAATAGCCCATCAAGCGAGTTCTATGCCCATAGCTATTTATATGCGTTAAGGCTATACAGAGATATTGCCGCGCAAGGTTTTGAATATGACCATGAATGGTGCGGCGTTTTACTCCAAGCGGTAAATGACAGCAAAACACTGCAACACAAAAAGTTAACAGAAAAAGCGGTATGGCCTGAGGCACTGATTTATTCTGTGAATGAATCACAAGCCAGTATACTTGCTGGTACTGAATTACCCTACTCCGGTTTGTTCTTTCCTGAAGCTGGCTGGGTAAACCCAGCACAGTTAACACATGCTGTATTTAACGCTGCTAATACATTGCAAAATGTGCAAACACATTTCAATACAGATATTCAAACCTTAGAGCAAAACGAAGATGAGTGGTACTTAGTTAGTGAAGACAATAGATTTGGGCCATTCTCGGATGTATTTGTTTGCGCTGGTGAACACAGTGACAGGTTCGAGCAAACAAAAGACATCGGCTTACACGGTGTCAGAGGCCAAGTCTCACATATTAGGTCTGGAGAAGTATCTGATAAATTAAAAACCGTACTGTGTCATAAAGGTTATTTTACGCCAAGTCATGATGGCCATCATTGTATGGGTGCCACCTTTGATAAACACACCAAAAGTCGTGAATTGAAAGACGAAGACAATGTCACCAATAAAGCACAGTTAATGAAGTTTTATGAACAGAGTGACTTCGCACAAAGTCTTGGTGACATTACTTCAGCGAAAGCTGCAGTAAGGTGCTGTTTCAACGACCACTTACCTATGCTCGGCCAAGTACCTGAGAAAGCAGATTTATGTCATGCCTATGCAAACTTAAGCAAAGGTAAGCAGTATGATTTCTCTGAAGAACAAGTACCTTATGCGGGGCTGCATATCGTTACAGGTTTTGGGGCAAGAGGCCTCTGCAGTGCGCCATTGGCAACAGAGCACTTGATTGCCAAACTATGTAATGAACCAAGCCCTTATAGTTTAAGAGTCAATGAGGCCATTCACCCAAACCGCTTTATTGTCAGAGATCTTATTCGTAATAAGATTTAGCCATTAAAATACAAAAGGCGACCAAGGTCGCCTTTTGTATTTTTAAAACCAATGAAAACTAAGGTTTTGCTATCTGAATAACTACTCGACGGTTTTTACCACGACCTATGGCATTATCATTGGGTTGCACGTGTCGCTTCTCACCAAAGCCTTCTGTTTGAATTTTATCAGCTGGTACGCCCATACTCGCCATGTAGTCTTTTATCGCTTTAGCACGTTTTTTTGAAAGTTCCATATTGACCCATCGACCGCCGTAGCTGTCGGTGTAGGCCGATATAAAGATAGATTCAATATTGTCATCGTTTTTAAGATACTCGCCTATCATCTCTAGGCGTTTACGAGACGATTTGGTTAAATCACTAGAATTCTTTTTATAATTCATTACCGTAAAGGCAATGTCTTCGAAACTATAAGGCAGCAAGTTATCTCGGCACTGTAGGAACGCCCAATAAGCTTGTCGAAAGTTTACAGATGAGAGCGCGACAGAGATGCGGTCTGCACTATTTTGCCAATCTTTGTAATAGAAAGTTGGGTGAAAACCTTTTTCAAGCTCTGTGAGCATTTCCCACGAAACGTCATTGTTTAACTCGCCATCAAACTTTTTTAACAGCTGCATTTTACTTATATCACGTACAGGTACCCCTGCACGCCATTGCGGCGGCACCGATTGCAAACCTGCAAAGTCATAGCTTTCTGGGCGAACGACCATGTCGAGGTTAAAAGTCAGATCTTTATTTTTGCTCGCAACGACATTAAAAATAGCTTCACCATAATATGGGATTTCATGATGCAAAGCACAAGAAAGGCGTTTGGTCTTATTTACATCCCAATTTGAACTGTCTGCATTGGCGCTATACTGACGCATAGCCGCATCCGCAAATCCAATGTCTGCAAATAACAGTCCTAAACCGAATAAATATGCTTTGTACTTCACAACGTTCTCCGTACTGACAAAATAATGCCGCTTTGATGATCTAAACAATTCAAAAGCAAGAAATATGCCGCAAGCCTTATCATTCAGTAAGTCTAAATAACTGAGACATATTTCGGGTCGCAAAAATCTATCTAAACAGTATAATACGCCCCTTAAATTCATAACATAAGTGCATTATGGCAGATCAAGAGCAAACTTTATTTTCCCAACGCTTTCGTGGTTTCTTCCCTGTTGTTATCGACGTAGAAACAGCTGGCTTTAACAAAGACACAGATGCGCTATTAGAAATCGCTGCCACAACATTAAAAATGGATGATGAAGGTGTTCTAAGTTTAGATCAAACTCTACACTTTCATGTAAAGCCTTTCGAAGGTGCAAACATCGAACAAGCTGCCATTGAATTTAACGGCATTGATCCGTTTTCAGAATTGCGTGGTGCTGAAGATGAAGATATTGTGATCAAAGAAATCTGTAAAATGGTGAGAAAAGCGCAAAAAGCTGCGGGTTGCTCTCGCTCAGTGGTTGTTGCACATAATGCCGCATTTGATCATGGCTTTTTAAATGCAGCGATAGAGCGCAACAAAATTAAGCGCACCCCTTTTCATCCGTTTGTTAGCTTTGATACAACCTCTTTGGCAGGTCTCGCACTGGGCCAAACTGTGCTTGCTAAAGCGTGTCGCACTGCCGGTATTGAATTTGATAATAGCCAAGCTCACTCAGCCCTGTACGACACCGAACGTACAGCCGAGTTATTTTGCTTTATCGTAAATAAATGGCAAGCATTAGGTGGTTGGCCGTTGCCTGAAATAGAAGCAGAACAAGACGAAACAGAAGCGTAGACTTTTATTAATAAAGAATAGAAATATCTAAACTTCTCTCATTAGATAAACATATTTCACCAGACATAAAAAAACCGCTTATCGAAGCGGTTTTTTATTGCTAACTTTAACTTAATACCAAACTTAATAATAAAGTGGCCTATTTGAAGTAGAGAAAACTAGGCAATAACAAGGCAAAAATATCGATATTTAGTTGTTCTAAATGAGAAATTTTTAACACCGTTAGTGTCAGTTTTAACTCTTCAAATTGATTAAGTATTATTAAAGCTTGGTATACTTTATAGGTATTGGCCTAAAGCTTTTACTTGGTCGATCATACGGTTTGAGAAACCCCATTCATTGTCGTACCAAGCCATTACTTTAACAAGCTTACCATCAACTTTAGTTTGCGTTGAATCAAATACTGATGACGCTGGGTTGTGGTTGAAGTCAATTGAAACTAGCGGAAGTTCGTTGTACTCAAGTACTTCAGCCATTGCACCTTCAGTTGCAGCCGCTTTAACCGCAGCATTAACTTCTTCAGCAGTTGTTTCGCGAGAAGCAATAAAAGTTAAATCAACTAAAGATACATTAACTGTAGGAACACGAACCGCCATACCGTCTAACTTGCCAGCAAGCTCTGGTAACACTAAGCCAACTGCTTTTGCAGCACCCGTTTTAGTTGGGATCATAGACTGGGTTGCACTACGCGCACGGTAAAGGTCTGGATGATAAACATCCGTAAGCACTTGGTCATTTGTGTAAGCGTGAATGGTTGTCATGCTACCCTGTTCGATACCAATTGCGTCATTTAGTGCTTTAGCAACTGGTGCAAGACAGTTGGTTGTACAAGATGCATTTGAAATGATGTTGCTTGATGCATTGATCACTTCAGAGTTCACACCGTGAACAACCGTTGCATCAAGATCAGTACCCGGTGCTGAAACGATTACTTTTTTTGCACCCGCTTCAATGTGCTTAGAAGCTGCATCACGTGACGTGAAGATACCTGTACATTCTAAAACGATATCAACGTTAAGCGCTTTCCAAGGTAAGTTCGCAGGATCACGTTCTTGAGTAAGCGTTATTTCGTCATTACCTATCACTAACGTGTTTTCAGCTAGCACAACTTCTTGGTTGAAACGACCATGTACTGAATCAAATTGAGTTAGGTGCGCATTTACGTTAGCAGGTGCTAGGTCGTTGATAGCGACAATTTTAATTTGTTCGTTTTGACCAGACTCATAAAGCGCTCGTAAAACATTGCGACCGATGCGGCCATAACCGTTAATTGCGATATTAATCATTTTCAGTTCCTCGACTATTTTACTTCACTTGCTTGTTTCGCAAGCGCTTCGATCGCCTGCCAATCTTTGTTTGCGATAAGTTCTTTATCTAACATCCAAGTACCGCCTACACACACGACGTTATTTAAGGCTAGGTACTTAGGTGCTGTTGCTAAGCTAATGCCGCCCGTTGGACAGAATTTAACTTGTGGTAGTGGACCACCAATTGACTTAAGCATTGGTGCACCGCCCGCAGCTTCAGCTGGGAAGAATTTCAAAAACTTAAAACCATGTGATGCTAAGTTCATCACTTCACTTGGCGTTGCAGCCCCCGGTAAAAACGGGATGTCAGTTTCTTTAGCGAGTGCTAAAAGCTCATCATTTACACCTGGGCTCACCATGAAATCAGCGCCTGCTGCAACTGATGCTTCGAATGTAGCTTTATCAATCACAGTACCTGTACCAACGTAGGCTTCTGGTACTGCTTCTTTCATTAGCTTTACTGCTTCTGCCGCAACAGGTGTGCGAAGGGTAATTTCTAGTGCTTTTAGGCCACCGTTATATAACGCTTTGGCTAAAGGTGCAGCGTCTTCTAAGTTTTCAATCACCACCACTGGTACAACTGGTGCTGATGTTAAAATGTTTTCAATACTCATCTTGTTCCTCATTCCCAATGCTTTTATTCTTCTAGTCCAAAGGCACTCGCGCCTAGGTCTGCACTGCTTACGATATTTCTGAATCCAGCGAATAGCTCACGGCCTGTGCCATAAGTTGGCTCTGTATGACTGATCACATGCTCGCGTTTTGCTAACTCTTCATCTGATACATGTAGAATTAAGTCACCATTTGGTGCATCTAATGTGATCAAATCGCCTTCTTGAATCTTAGCGATGATCCCGCCCTCAACTGCTTCTGGTGCTAAGTGGATTGCTGCAGGTACTTTACCTGACGCACCTGACATACGGCCGTCAGTCACAATCGCTACTTTGTAGCCTTGGTCCTGAAGCGTTGCCATTACAGGCGTTAATTTATGAAGCTCTGGCATGCCCTTAGCTTTTGGACCCTGCTCTTTTAACACTGCGATAAAATCTTGATTTAGTTCGCCAGCAGCAAATGCTTCTTGCAATGCTGATTGAGAACTAAAGACTTTAGCTGGCGCACTCACAAACTGGTGTTGCTCTTGTACAGCAGATACCTTAATAACTGCTTTACCAATATTGCCTGTTAGTAGCTGTAATCCACCTTGTTTATTGAATGGGTTACTCACAGGACGAAGTACTTCTTCATCTAGTGAGTTTTCAGGACATGGTACCCACTTCACTTTGCTAGGACCTGTGCTGCTAGACATAATTAGGTTGTCATCAACATCTAAAACTGGCTCTTGGGTATACGCATCAAGACCTTCACCAACAATGGTTTTCACATCATTATGTAAGAAACCTGCGTCACGAAGTTCACGCATTAAGAAGCCCATACCACCAGCTGCTTGGAAGTGGTTAACGTCCGCAGAACCATTTGGATAAATACGAGTAAGTAGTGGCACAACTTCTGAAAGTTCAGCCATGTCTTTCCAGGTGATTTGAACGCCAGCAGCTTTAGCCATAGCAACTAGATGGATAGCATGGTTAGTAGAGCCACCGGTAGCTAGTAAACCTACTAAACCATTGATGACAGTCTTTTCGCTTACTACTTCACCGATTGGGTTTGCATCTTTAGTATCGATAAGCTGCTTAAGCATTAACTCAACCGCATTGCCTGTTAAGCCATCACGTAACTCAGTGTAAGGGTTAATGAAAGAACTGCCAGGAAGATGAAGACCCATGATCTCCATCAGCATCTGGTTTGAGTTTGCAGTACCGTAGAATGTACAAGTACCCGCGCTGTGGTAAGACGCACTTTCTGCTTCTAAAAGCTCTTCACGAGATACTAAGCCCTGTGCGAACTTTTGACGTACACGTGCTTTTTCTTTATTTGGAATACCAGATTGCATTGGGCCTGCTGGTAAGAAGAAGATAGGTAAATGACCAAATGAAAGCGAACCGATTAATAGTCCTGGTACGATTTTGTCGCACACACCTAAACAGAAAACACCATCAAATACATCGTGTGAAAGTGCAACGGCTGTAGACATCGCAATCACGTCACGAGAAAACAGCGATAACTCCATACCATCACGACCTTGAGTCACACCGTCGCACATTGCAGGTACGCCACCAGCAACTTGTGCGGTCGCGTCATATTTTTCTGCAATCTTTTTAATTAATGGGGGAAAATCAAGGTAAGGCACATGCGCTGAAAGCATGTCATTGTATGAATTGATAATTGCTAAGTTAGGTTGCTCGTCAGCTTTAAGGCGATCTTTATCTGAGCTTGAACATGCAGCCATAACGTGAGCTAAGTTGCCACACCCTAAACCAGCGCGCACACGTGTTTGTTTTTTTGCTTCTTCGATGCGTGCTAAGTAGGCTTGGCGTGTTGCTTTGCTGCGTTCGATAACACGCTCTGTGACGGCTTGGATACGAGGATGTAACATAAAATTCTACTCTACTCAAAGTTTAAGAGGATAAAAGGCTCAGTACAATTAAAGACTCCACTCTAAATGTACCGAGCATCTTTAGATTTACCCGTTCAAAGGTACGCTATCAGGTTGTCTCTCACCTCAACCTGACACCGGTGTCATATTATTGAGCCATAAAGCTGACACCGGTGTCAACACTTAACCTTCAATTTAGTCAAAGATTCATAAATGAACAAATTTCAGTTGCGTGTGAAAAAGCTGCACACTTTTTTGAGGAAAGGATTACGACAAACTTCAAGGTATTGATTTAAATGAAGTTCTAAAGGTGAAATAATTTCTAGAAACAAAAAGTGTAAAGGCTCCGAAACACAGGAGCCTTTAATTGAGAAATGAAATTTAATTTAAAATTTTAAGACAAAAACTGCTGGGTGATCTTGCCTTCGTCTAATTTGACTAAATGAGGTGGGTAAATTCGCGTAAATTGCTTTGAGTCTCTGGCTATTGTTACCTCAATGCCAGGGTGCATTAAATCATTAACCTTGACCCGACTACTCATCAACAAGCGCTTAAGCTTTTGCTGAACCAGCTTTAAGTTGCGTTGATTTCGTTGATAGTGTGCATTTAACTGCTTCTCGTTAGCCAATAGTTTATTTAAATAAGCTGTTTTTTGAGGGGTTTCAGGGGCTTTCGCCGCTTTTGCTTTGGCTTTATTCAACGCAATTGCTTTTTCAGATAAACGTTTTTCGAACAACTTAAATTCTGTTTGTTTATCTTTTAGTTCATGAAAAGACTGTGCAATGGCAATATGTGTTTTAGTACCAGAAGGCGCGCCTAATTCACCTGTCTCTATACGCAAAGCATTTAAAACCTTACCGCCAATTAATTTACCTCGGGGGGTGTCGCCCTTGCCTACTCGGATAAGTCTTCTAGAAGATAAATTACAATGCAATGCTTGCTTTTCAATCAACAAATCTTGCTGTGTTTCTATATGAACATATTGCGCATAACCAATTGAAATGCTTCTTTTTGCACGAATAAAGCATGAAAAGTCGAGCTCTTCTGTCACTTTACGACCTACCGCACCCTGCACAATAGTGATGGCATTTTCGCTTTGCAAGTCGGCTGATTCAACAAAGCCAAGTACAGTAATGTCACCCGTGGCTTTTACTTTCATACCATCTTTAACGTCGCCACTGATGATCACAGAACCATCAAACTCTATATGCCCTGTACTGACATCAACATCGTTATAGCATAATACATCATCGACACGCATACCCCTTGGTAGCGCTACTGGTACACCTTTCGCATCTGCTATTAATAAATTTGGATCTTTGTCTGAGATTTTGGTGCCTTCGAGTACTTCAATCGCAAAGTTTTTGCCTGGTTTAGCCTCTATCACATCACCGAAAACCGAGTAACCCTGTGAACCTTCTGTTGCGGGAATACGCTTCATTAGAGGACTACCCGGCTTGACGGTGATTATTGCGCCTAAATCGCGCATATCTACCTTGCCACCATCTTTTTCTTGAGGACTTAAGATTCTATCTTGGGCGGTCATACATAAACGTACAAATCTCGCGTCAGTTCCGTCTTTGGCACGCTGGCCATGAGCTACAAAGGCACTATATTGTGAACCTGGTGCTTGTTCGAATTGCTGCCCTAGGCATTGTTCAAGTGCATCTCGATTTACACCTTTCACTACACCGGCTTTTTGAAGTGCCGCTTTCGCATCTTCTAGAGATACGATTTTTCCACCGCAAGCAGTAGTCACTTGCGCATTAGCCATCATATTGGATTCATCAACTTTGATCATAATTGACGCATCAATCGCTTTAGCAACGACCAATGAATCTTTCACATAATCATCGCCCGAAGAAAATAACTTACCTATATTGGCATGTATAACTTCAAAATCAGCATAACTAGATTGCTCTAACAACTCCAAAAGTTGAGAAGCACTAGCTGGGAACCCTGACTCGATAGGGTGTGACAACAAGTACACATATCCATCACCCTCATCAAAACGAAACAATGACATAAGTCTTTCCACACTATGATTTATTATTGTTATTGACTAAAACACGACCAAGCCATTTCACCACAACCTTAAGGTATTGTTAAGTTGATTTTGATCAATCAAGTTACAAAGCTTAAAGAATTGTAAATGGCGAGTATTTGAGCATTTGAAATATTAAACACTCAATTAGAATATTTCTATTAGTTACATTAACTTATCGACAAGGAAAACAAGTGCTTTAAGTAAAAACATAAAAATAAGAATAAAGCATTATTTTACAGATGTAGCTAAATCGGAAACTAAAATAGTACATTACAGGCAAAAATTCGCGTAGTAAATACTAAAAAGATAAGTTAACAGTTGAGTATGACAGTTAATACAGGAAAGGAGAGGAATAAAAGGCAGAGCACTCTTTACTCTGCCTATTTGATTTACCTAAAACTTGGCATTATTGCAGGCAGCCCTGGTAACAAACCAACCAAGGCCATCACGCCGGTTAACACCACAAACATAATAAGTGGGATGATCCAACGGTTCATAGAACTGAGTTCTTTACTACGCTCCTTGCAACCAATTAAACCTAAGTTATCTAGCAACATAGTTAAAGACCAACCAAACGCCGGATTAACCAATGCCGATGAGAAAACAACAATAGCAGCTGACTGAGTCGTCTTACCTTCTCGTGTCATTTCCATACCCGCCTCTAGCAAAGGAATAAACACTCCAACGATTAAGGCTACACACAATACTGGCTGCCAAATGGCTAAATCCATTGGGTAACCCCAGATACTTGCTACAACACAAAACAACGCGGTTAAAATAGCCCCTGCTGGAATTGGACGCTTCGCAATAGCAGCTGGCACAATGTATGTGCCCCAAGAAGAAGTGAAATTAGCACCACCTAAGATAGAGCCGAAGGTCTGGCGGATTGACGCACTCGTCATCGTATCGTCAATGTTCATTTGTACTTTTTCAGTACGTGCTGGATAACTGATTTTTTGAAAAACCTGATGACCTAAAAAATCAGGCGACCACATAGCCACGGCTAAAATGGCAAAAGGCAGGACAACAATAAAGCTTTCAAGGGTTGGTAAACCTAGCATCCATCCCGTATTTTCACCCCACCAATACATAGGATTCATGTTTGGTAAGCCTGGACCTGTTTTAAACTCAAATGGCGCACCAAGAGCAAAAGCAAGTCCACCGCCAAGTAAACAACTTAATGGCACTGCCAGCCAACGCTTTTTAAAGTGCTCTAATAAAGCATATAAAACGATGGTACTAAGTATAATAATGAAAGCGATATGAGACATATCAATGCTTTCTGCCCAAGCAAACAACTTCTTTACTTGCGAAGTTGTGCCAATAAAACCAAGGTACAAAAGCAAACCACCACAGACACCCCGACTGGTAAGCCCAGCCAAAACACTCCCGCCTTTGCTTATTGCGAGCATTAAGCCAAACGCCCCTATAAGCAAACCAAATGCCATAGGGTGACCACCCGCCGCAACCACAATAGGAATAAGTGGAATTAAAGGCCCATGGGTACCTGCTAAGTTTGCGGTTGGTAATAGAAAACCAGAAAACAATAAAATAAATAGAGCAACGATTAACAACTCATAGCGCACATTTTCAAGAATAAAGCCTTCGCCTAGCCCTAAAGGTGCGGCAAATGTTGCGGCAATTGCCCCCACCATCACAATTTTACCTATGGTCCCCGCCATAGCTGGAATAGTGTCTTCTAATTCAAATCGGTAATCTTTGAATGGCAGGTTTGGACGCCAACGTTTAGGCTGCATAATTTGCAATTCATGCTCTAAATATTCGTCGCGTGTTTTAAATTCAGAACTTGCACGGTGTAAATTTTGATAACTGTCTTGTTGGGCTGACTCGCCTCGGTTATCTAAATTCGATGTTGTCATCACATCTCCTACTTCGGATGTTGGTGTTATTTGATGCCACAAGCATAAAACAACCAAATTTGAAAAGAGCTTAGCAATAAGTCGAGTATTTCATCTTATAAATTAATAAGTTCGACTCTTCACAGCTACGAATAGCTCAACTAACACACAACCCGCACAAATATCAGCCAACCTATTAATTAATGATGACTTTTAAAGTGATTAATGATTGCGAAGCGCATATATAGGCGTTAGAATGCAATCACTAAGTCACTTTGTGACTCTGAATATCAAATTCAGGGGCTGATTAGGATTCGACAGGATTCATGAAGCCTGAGGTGCATGTCGAGGGGCGGTTGGCCTCGTAAAAAAGCCGCATTTAAAGTAATCGCAAACGACGATAACTACGCTCTAGCGGCATAATAGCCCGCTAGCACTCCTCCAAGAAATGCTTGTGGTTCTGGTTCTGGAGTGTCACCCCACACAAGATCGCTACGGAAACCCTGGCCGGGGTTGAAGGGCTAAAACTAAGCGGCCTCGCCTTTATTTATCGTGTTCGTCCGAGACTTAAAGGTTAACCAATAGACGATACTAAACATGTAGGACCGAAGGTCGACGCTTTCTGGACGGGGGTTCAAATCCCCCCAGCTCCACCAAACGTATAAATCAAGACATCTCAGGATGTCTTTTTTTATGCCTAAAATTAGGCACTTACACACCATTCTCTTCTTACCCTGTATCAACGCATCTCACCACATCTTTGTGTTATGGCACTCCTGGTTGCACTCCTAGATAGGTGTGCAATACTCTAGGAGTGCAACGATTTAATGGATGGAGTGCAAAAATGCCTAAGATCACAAAACCACTTACACAGACCGAAGTTAAGAATGCGAAAACGGATGACAAAGACTTAACACTATTCGACGGTAATGGCCTACAGCTTAGAGTGAGAAAAAGTGGCACCAAGCAATGGAACTTCAATTATCGCCATCCTATGACCAAAAAGCGCGTCAACATTTCACTTGGTCAATTTCCAGGTATCTCACTTACCGATGCACGCAAGTTGGCAGAAAACGCACGCACGCTTGTATCTCAAGGGATAGATCCTAAAGAAGAGAGACTGTCAAAACAGCACACACAAAAACAAGAAGCCTTATCTACTTTGAAGGCAGTTGCTGCGGAATGGTTCGAGATTAAAAAAGACAGTGTAACTCCCGATTATGCAGAAGATATCTGGCGCTCTTTAGAACTACATATATTCCCAAAGCATGCGGACGATCCAATTAAAGAAATACGAACGATAAACATTATTAATACAATAAGACCTCTTGAGCAAAAAGGCAGCTTAGAAACGGTAAAGCGTGTATGCCAAAGGCTGAATGAAGTCATGACTTATGCAGTCAACACAGGTCTTGCAGACTCAAATCCCTTAGCTGGAATTAGAGCCGGATTTAAAAAGCCTGAAAAAAAGCATATGAACACTATCTCACCTGAGGAACTGCCAGCACTACTTCATGACATATCCGAAGCCCAAATAAGAAAAGTCACACGCCTTCTGATTAAATGGCAATTGCATACAATGACAAGGCCAAGTGAAGCAGCCGGTGCTCGTTGGGATGAAATCGACTTAGAAAAAGGCTTATGGGTCATTCCTGCGGAAAGAATGAAAAAAAGAAAAGCTCACACCATTCCATTAAGCAAACAAGCCTTAAAACTCCTAGAAACCATAAAGCCAATAAGTGAACACAGACCTTATGTCTTCCCTGCTGATAGAGACCCTAAATCACATACCAATAGCCAAACCGCAAACATGGCATTAAAGCGCATGGGCTATGCTAATAAACTCGTCAGCCACGGCCTTCGCTCTATAGCTAGTACCGCACTTAACGAACAAGGCTTTGATCCTGAGTTAATTGAAACTGCCCTCGCCCACGTTGGAAAAGACCAGGTAAGAAATGCGTACAACCGAGCTGAGTACATCGAGCGCAGAAGAGAAATGATGCAATGGTGGAGTGAGTTTATTGAAAGAGCAGCTAAAAATGATTCTGTAAATTGAATTAGTGTAAATAAGCCTTTGTAACTCCAAAAGCCTTTGAAACCAAGGATATTAAATATCAAAACTTTTAGCTCTGTACTTAACTAACGTTGAGAAGCCTGCCATGTTCTAAAGTACTCATCTTTGTATGATACAACCATTTTATTCGCTGTCGCTTTAGCGAAGTAATAATTAACCGTAGCACCTGCGACTCCACCAACAATTGGTATAAATTTAGCTGCTTGTTTTGAAATCACTTTAGTTCCTAACTTTTCTGACACAATCATGATTAGCTTTAAAATATAGTTATTATTCGCTCCGATTTTCCCTACAATTGCGGCTGTTTCAATAGCTTGTTGCTTAATGACTGCTTGAACCGCTGAGTCTAATCCCAAAGCATACAAATAAATTTCTGTGTTTTTTTCTTATTGAATAGACTTATCAGGATCGAAGATAAACGCTGACCAAGCGGATATAATTGTGCTGCCATATTTGCAATATCAACCCCACCAAGAGTAATAGAAGTTGCTACCCCTACAACTCCACTTGTTGCACCGCTTATTGCACTGTATTTTGTTGGTAGTCCAGCATATTGATCCATTATGTCTTCAATTCGCCAGTAATTTTCAGCCTCATTTCTAAAGTCTTCTATAGTTTGAACACTTAACCCAAGAGATTGTGCATCTCTTATTACTGTATCTTTGTCTATTGTAGAAGAATACTTTATAAGTGCATATTAAAACCATAATCAAAATAAAATAACCTTTAAGATTCATTTCATTAATTTGATTACACCGTGAAAAATTTTTTGCGTTAAATATCTAGCTTATCCTCAGTGAACTTATCTAGTTTTCCATAAAAGAGTTCTGTGCTACATACTTTGATATACCATTTTTTGACAATTCTATTGCCCATGTATAAGACTGAGTTTGAGGGTCAAAATTATGAATTACCCAATTTTGATGAGTACCCTCCTGATACCGTCGGCCAATTTCGATAGCAAAAGCAGCTTGAACCGAAAGAAACAAGTGTACTTTTAGACAATTGGGTTGTGCCGAAAGTTGATCAATACACCTTCCTAATTCTTCAGACAATTCATGTAAATTCTCTTGATTCTTAATTAAGTTCCTTGCGTTCCCTATATTTGAAGACATTATTGTAGTGAACTCTCTTAACTCCTCGGGAAGTTGCCTTTTTGAAATAGGCGTAGTAAAACCTACAGCAATTCCCGCATCACCAAATTGATTAACGTCCTTCTGCAGTTTAGCTTCTGTAAAGTTGATGCTTTTATGTTCATCAGAGAGTAAGCTGTAATTTCCATCTCGATGAAACTTATCAAAGTAAGCGATTTCAGCTGTCAGATTTCTTAGCATTGCGCCATATGAAACCAGGAAAGGGATTCTAGCAAGCCCACCAATATATAACTTTTGACCTTTTTCATGGAGTATATAATGTTTAAAAACATCCACTTCTAATTCAGCATTATAACGACGAATTTGCGCACAAATATTCTCAGTGGCAGGTTGTTGTAGCCCGATGACCACCGATTCTCTACAAAAAGCTTTCTCAGTTGGATCTAAAATTTCTTCCGGGAAATGCGTAAGAGTACCGGGTAAAGCTGAAATCATGACTTTCGCAGTATGTCTTAACTTTTGGTTCCACTCTGAAAATATTAATGCGCAACCGACAAAAAACAATAGAATACTTAGATACATGGAATACAGCGATGGCTCCTTATAGTCTAAATCAAGCGTATTAACTATAAATTCACTTTCAAACTGAACGTTTATCGTGCCCACTGAAAACATACCTGCACCAACAGCTAGCAGACAGAGCTTTGTTCCCCAAAGAGTTCTTGGATATGCTGTTCTTTTAAATTTAAAAGTTGTGATAAGTAACCATTTGAAACGTTCCCACATATTTTTAATTACTCCCCTTCAATAAATTTAGAAAGCTCAATTGCATGAGAATTTTCAATAAAATACACAGAAGTCTTCTTTAGCCCAACAATGATAAAAAATAACAAACGCTCAGAGTTCACCTTCGCATGATTCTGCCAGTCAACTTTATCAGGGAAAGAAGGAGTTGGTATGCTCTGGGGATGTGTATGCCAAGTACCAATGTACCCAACTAGGCGATCGGAAGCTGCATAGGCATCATCAACCTCAGCTTGATGTGCTTTCGCATCTAATTTAAATGACGTCCTCGTTCTATAATCCGTATCTTTAGGCTTAGTTACTCTTTCTATCAGAACATCTCCGTTATCTTTATAGCAGCCCATCAACAAACCTGCGGACTCTAAGCTTTCAGGCTCTGTTTGCCTGTAACTAATAAGCTCTTGATATATATCATTTGGTAACCATACCCGTTTACCGCAACGGCTTGTGAATAATGCAATATCTTGCGAATTACAGATATCACATAACGGATTCTTTAGTGGTTGCATCACTAGAGAGTGATTAAAGTTATAGTACCGCTCCGTAAGCTTAAGCCCAGCATTCTCCGCATCATCACAACGACCTTTCCAACTGACTTTAGTAGAGTTTTTAAGCCTTCCTAATAAATAATCTATTGCCAAATTGGAAGCTATAAGAGCTGTCTGTGCAGAGCTATTTGCATTATATGGAATAAACATTTCGCCACATCCGGCGTAGTTTTTTACAATATTTTGATCTGGCTGAAGAAAGTTTAGGTTAGACGCTAGTCCCCTTACACCAGTATTAGACTCGACATAAGCACATTTTAGACAGCCTTTTTTCTTTTGGACATCTAGTATGGCATGTCCTCCTACACCATACCCTTCTAACCAACAATTAATTGTTGGTACTCTAGCTGTAGATTTGGCAATGAAGTCATGGAATATTCTTTCATGTGTAGGCGAGCCGACTGCAATGACAATGAGATCATATTGACCAATAATTTTAGGGTCTCTTAAGTCAAGTAGGCTAGTTCGATACCCTTCAACTCTTATCCAAGGGTATTTATCTAGTAATTGGCGCGCGACAGCTGTCGCTTTTGGCCAGTCAATCACATACCTATCTAAAGTATGTCGATACAAATTTGAAGTTTGAAATCTATCTGGGTCTGTAATATCTAGCCGGCCGACTCCTGCTGCACCTAGTTTATGCGCAATTTCACTACCTACGGAGCCACAACCAACCAAAAGTACTTTCTTGCTATCCAGAGAAGTTATGGCACCACTGCGAGGAAGGATGAGTTCTTTGTTAAAGGTTTCAACAAAAAAAGGTTTTATATGCCAATTGGCAATTTTGTCTATATTTGTCGGAAATGCAGCTTTTTTCTTTGAACTTAGCTTCATTCCAACCCATGTTTTTCCTGAAGGCGTCTCTGTTCTCAGCACCAGCCAAAACTCTTTAGCACGATAAGGGAAAACCTGTTTCTCTACTTTAGCTCTTATCTCTAATTCGAGGTTTTCTAAGGTTTCAAGGAGCCACTCTTTAAGCTCCTTTTCTCTTCTAGGTACAACGGGGTTGATGTTTTTTATCGATAAGAAGAAGCCGATAGAGTTTTCGTGTTTTTGCCGCTCTTCAACCCTTAGATAACGTGTCACAAATGGGTCACTGGATTCTTGTGCTACTCCTGCAAAAGATGCCTGAATACTCATTGCGCTATCAGAAAACGTTGGTCTATATATTTCTAATTGAGTGAAATCAACCTCTTCTATGGCACAAAATAAGGTGATTGGAGGTGATTTTAATAAGCCACTCGTATTTTTATACCAATTAGAATTGAACTCTCTTAGCAATTCACTTTTGTTAAATTCGGTATCTTTTATGAGCGAAAGAAGCAACTTTTCATGGCGCTTTAATGACTCCTCAAAAGCTAATTCCGGTCGCTCATAATTAACTGATACAGAATCTAAATGATTAACACATATGAAACCAAGCTCCGTAAACTCAGGAGAGATTTGCACATGTGCCAATGTACCTAAAGAGTCGGGGTTTCTGATAAAGAAAAGAGGAAGCTCTTTGAATTCATCAACACAAAAATGTATCAATGTGACGAGCTTACCATCGACATCAACTGTGACCGTAATTGTATCGCTTCCCTGATACTCAGATGGCTCTACTTCATAATCACTATCAAGAAAATATTTAAGTATTAATTCATAATCCACTTTAAGCCCCCTGAGAAGTACCTGAAGCACCAGCTGTGCTTAGTGGGGCTATGCCTATAGCAGCTGAAGAAGCTACTTTTGAGGATGACTTTTTTTCTTTTTTAGGTACTTCAAAGTCATCACCAAATTGTTTATTCAGTATCTCACACTGTTTGACTTCATCAGGTTCATCTATTGCTCTTTGGAGCTCACTCTGTAAAGTCATCAATTTATTTCTTAGCTGGGTACCTGTATTCAAATCACTGCCATCGATACTTTCACCGCCTACCTTATGTTGAAAGATATCTCTGTAAGGTATTTTTGGTAACTTTGTATATACACGGTAATCTTGTGTACCCCAAGGCGCATCAATATAATCAGAGTCTAAGATTCCATCTATCGTATTCTTAAGAGCAATTAAGTCATCATCAACTTCACTTGAAAGTGTTGAAGGACTGTATTGCTCTTTAATCATTACAGTTAAACCGATAGAAAATACTTTTTTTCTGGCACTTTCAGAAACAAAATTCACATCACGCCAGCGTTTTATATAGCGTATTAAACGCTTCAATTGGCGACGTTTAACTGTTGCTCCAAATAGATACTCATCAACACTGTCAATCCATTCAAGTAGTCCTTTTTGATCAGACTCTGACCACTCTTTGTGTTCATCACTGGAGCCGTTTTTTCCAACAGCTAAATAATAGGTCCTGCCGCCAATAAAAGAGGTTTCTCTTTTATATACGGTATAATCAATATGCAGGTTGGTTGCCTTATAATCAGCCGTAACACATGGCTTCTTTATTTTTGGGTCCTTAAAATTTCTTTTTTCTAAAACATCCTTAATAAGCCTTTTAGGTTCAACTGGATCTTCAGGCGCATTTTCAGCATCAATTACTATTGCACGATCAATGTCATAATCACCATCTAAGCTGTTAATCGCCGTATTGACAGCAAAGGAACCTTGCTTAAACGTTTCTATCACGGGGTACCCTGCATCTTTGAAGGCCGTTTTAATTTCTTCAAATATACTATCATCTTTTTCTTTGGCTTTTTTATAACCCGCAGAGTGGCTTGTGAGATAAATTTTCTTGTCAAACTTGTCAAAATGAGTTTGTATCGGCATTGATGGAAGTCTCCTGATCGACGTAGGTTCAATCTATTATATGGATATTCATACAGCAGATCTCAAGTGTTTTGTCTAAAAAAAGATCAGGATTTATCGCTAGCCCTTAGAGTAACGCCTTAATCAACGTGGGCCGACTGACCATAAAATGCTTAGCAACTTCGGCTTTAGTGATATTTGGATCTAATAGCATGGCATTTGCGGGGGTCACACGTCGAGGCATCCAAAATAACATGCTTGGATCTAACCCATCTATGCCTATGGTTCCGCTATAGAGCTGCTGAACAAATACTTTGAAAAACTCTTTTGGAGTCAGTGCTAATTGGTTATTTGCATCGAGGAATTGAATAAATAATTTTAAAGCCGTTACTTGCTTATCAAGCCAACTTTGACTTCTTTCATGAACGTGATCAAGCAAATAGGACAGGTGAGATTCAACTATCCCTTCTTGAGTAAGTAATACTGGTATTTCTTCATAAATACCTGCATTGCTCCGGTAAACTTTGGCATTCAAACGAACGAGATCCATTTGACTGACCGTTTGATCATTTGATGACACTTTTGCTTAGTACATTATTTGAACTATTAAAAGTAAAAGAGCTTACTCAATGAAAGAATAAGCTCTAAAGATTAGGTTTGATTATAAATATTGAGTATGTATTTCTTTATTTAAAAAATTATCAAAAATATCTATCCACGATACTTAACTAACCCGCCTTATCAAAAAAATACAATTCAATAAAAAACATATTGTATTGAGAAGGCCCAAGCTCAAGACCATTTATAAAAATGCTTATTGGACCATACACTTCTGATAACATTGGAGGGATAAAACCCTTACCTTGAGTTAGGAGATTGATAGTTATTTTGCCTTTTCTGGAATCATCAAAAGAAACTTGAATCAGGTCTAAATTATTCACGTTTCCCATGTAAGGTTTCAATGAAGCCCCATTATCAGACTCTCTTAGCTTAAAAGAAATATCAGAGATATTTTTATTGTCTTCCAAAGCTTCTAAAAATTCATAGCTAGTATCCAAATCATATTTACTCGCTATCCTTTCAAGTTTCTTCAGTTGGTCTTCATAAGATGATGGGTAATTTTCAACATTGATTTTCAAAAACAATTCTTCAAAAGTTAGATCTTTGACAGCACCTTTTGATGAATTAGAAAAAATGTAAACTGGAGTAAATATAGTGTAGCTTAGGATCATCAACCCGAGCCAAATCTGAAAAATAGTCTTCATAAATATCCTTATATTTTTACCTAAATTGCGTTAAGCCAAGTGAATTTACTAAAAACCCCTGGGTAGCTACAAAACCAACAATAAAACCTATAACCTGTGGTCCAATTTTCCAAAATACCTTTTTGTACAAGGCATCCACAAACCCACTTGCACAATAAGCATCAGGCTTTACAAAGTTCAGTATGACTGAACCTAAATA
The DNA here is from genome assembly GCF_056629255.1 of Pseudoalteromonas sp. NFXS53. Taxonomy (NCBI): domain Bacteria; kingdom Pseudomonadati; phylum Pseudomonadota; class Gammaproteobacteria; order Alteromonadales; family Pseudoalteromonadaceae; genus Pseudoalteromonas; species Pseudoalteromonas sp. NFXS53. The sequence continues at coordinate 148,009 of NZ_JBWVBR010000005.1, forward strand.
TGCTCCGGCACTTGTAAATAAAATACCCACTATTAAAAAAGCAACCCAACCAATAAATCCAACTTTATGTGCCGAAAATACACCTGTGATTAACAGAACAACATGTATGATAGAGGAAATAGTGAGGTACTTTACATATCCTTTATTTGATAAAACTTTGAGTAAAAAAATTACAATTTCGCTTTCTCTACCAGATTCTTGATTTAGTTTAGATCCACATTCAGGACAAACCCCTCCTAATTCTGTAGATTTCTTAACCAATTCAACTGGTGGTGATTCTTTTACACAATCCCCTTCAGAAATGGGGGCTGGAAGTAATTCTACCTTTTCAGCTACACATTCAGTAATAATCCCAACGGACTGCAACTTTTTCTGAACTAAACAAGCTTTATCAAGCTCGAGTCCTTTTTTTATTGCATATGTTCTTCCGTTGAATAAAAGGTTTGCTTTCGTTTCCGGTATTTTTAAGTAACGAGCAAGCTTCAAACCTATTTGCTGCTGATCTTTGTTTTCATCAATCTCTCCCTTGAAGAGTACCTTATATGTAGTCACAACTATCCTTACTTAAAATAATACCCAAATTTATAACTAGAATATTTTGATGTGCATTTTTCCTAGCTAACTCTTTTACCGTTTCTTCAATATCTTACCTGGCTTCAACAACTTTCTTCTTTAAATCAATACTCCAAAGTATTTTGTATACCCTAGCTAAGCCAGCCAAGAAGTTGGCATATTGTATGAGTGAGGCGTTGATACAACCCCATTACATAAAACCTTAATCATCTCAGCTTCATGATTAAGAATATTCTTACGCCCTGCCCCTTTCGGACCCCAATCGTCATAACACATCATCATCGCTTGCTTTAAACTCTCAGCGCGATTGTTTTCTTGATAAAACTTTTTCTTATCTTGTGGAGAGTAATTGCTAAGCCTTGAATTGCTGCTGGGCGAAATTAAACAAAGGTTTCCAAAACGATCAACATCTTTCATTTTACTCGCCCCTGATGGGTCCGTTTGCGGAAAGTAATGCTCAACAGAGCTTCGAAATGAGAATTGGAAATCATCAAAGTGCTTCCCTAGGTCTTTTTTACCTTTTCCATCGAATGTTTCATTTTCAGATAGACGCTTCCACAATAGGTAATCTAAACGGTTGAACACAAAGTTTTGTACGCCAGTACCTTGGTGGAGCACTCCAGGCTCTTCCTCGTCAAACTCTAGGCTTGCACCCTCTACAATTTCTTTAAAGTAGCTATCACTTAAACTCTCAAGCTCAACTAAGTAAGCATCACTATCAACCATTAAATTCACTTCATTCGGTATTAGTTTATTTAAAATATTTAATGCATCGTTTAACCAACGCTTATAAACCAATGAAGGATTCGAAACATGGAACATTGCCAATAGCATACGGAGCTTTTCGTTTTGTTCGCCATTAAATGAATTCGGATACTCTGGGCTTAAGCTAGTACCGTTTCTGTAGGCATTAAGCCTTACTAGGCTCCACTTACGTTTTTCATCATGTAAATCAGGTTTAATGATATAACTATCAAATAGAACTCGATATTTAAGCAATTCGAAAACAAAAGTTTTGGCTTCTACCTTTAAGCCATTATCTCGAGAAATAAACGCATCTAGCAGCTTTTTATCATCCAATGAAACGCTTTCTTGCGTTAGCATTAACTTTAAAACATGTAATAAAAAGTTTGAAAAGTCGATGACTGACCCAAAACGCTCTTCTTTTTCTCGCTCTTCATCATTTCTTTTTAAACTTGTCGATTTATTCGCAATAATTTCACGAAGCGTCATGGCATCTTGTTTTTGCTGCTTACTTGTGTGCTTATCAAGAATTGCCCCAAAATTTGATGGCAACTCTTGCCAAGTGTCGCCAAATAACTCTTTTCGCAAATCAGATTGAAAGCCCATCTGGGTATAGCGCTTCATATTTGAGCAAGCATCCCAAATAGTAGAGAAAGTACTCCTCTCATCTTCTGTATCTAGCGTCGCCATAAATTTCGCTTTCAACACTTCATGCTTTTCCAGTTGCTCACCACGATTATTCATTATCTCAAAGTAATGATTGAGATCGGTTTGCGGAGGCACAACGACTCGTAATATGGTGACGTGTTTTAACAAGAACTCCAAAAAGCGATTGGTATTATCTTCTTTATCCAAACCTTTTGTTTTGAAGTAACGCTTGATGATTTGAAAAGCAGAGTGAATATTCGGCTCTTCTAACTCACCATTCGTGTTATCGTTATAAACATCATCTAACGCTCTAGAAGATTTAGGGCGACTATCAAACGTTAAATTAATATCTAAACCTTCCAAAAGCCCTTTCTTAGTGACTGTTTGATGTTTTAAATACGCCAGTAATATAGACAGTGTTGTGTGTCTTTGCTGACCATCTATTGTTTCATATACCACACCAGAATACGGAGAATGAGACGCTCGCTGATAAACAACTAAACTGCCCAAGTAGTAATATTCTTGCTTAGAAGCATAGGGTTCATTGGGTTGAGTAATAAGCCCAGCAGCATCGCTGATGTCTTGAATTAACTGCTCTATCTCTGACGCACCCCAAGCATAATTACGCTGATAAATAGGAATGACGTATCGAGTTTTATTATCGAAAAGTTCTTTAACTGATAACGGTTCAACTTGATTATTTTGGCTCATTTACATTTCCCGTTGTCATAGCTTCAATAGATGCTTGTACACTTTTAGCATTAACAAACTTTGGCTCTTTGTTATATGGAGGCTGGAAGTTCAAAACTTGTTGAGGGTGAACGGCTTTGCTAATAGCTCTAAATAAACCTTTTCGCTCTTTAGCATGATTATCTACCGTTTCCATGCCTATACGTTGCATTTCAAGGCGTAAGAAATAACTCCAGCGATAACAAATCTGTACCGCTTTATCTAATTCAACATCTCCAAATTTGTCGTAGTAGTACATTACCGCGCACAAAAATAAATTTCGTACATAACTATCGCCTTTACGATTGCTTCCGGTGTAATCGGTGTGTTTGTTTACAAATGAAGATAATCTCGCGTTCTCACCAACAAATAACTTTGAATGGATAGCCATATAATGTTGTATGTACTCAAAAAAGCGCTTTCCGTTAATCATAACTTGGTCAACTTGGAATGGATAAGTCTTCTGCTGTTTATCCCACTTTCGGGCAGGATCAGTATTAAAAGCCTCTATCGCATAATCAAGCGCCAACATGGCATCTGCATAGGAATATTGCGTGTCTTCTAGGTTAACCCCTTTAAATACATCAATATTATGCCTACTAAACTGGATTCCATAGTCCCCATCTATCCAACGACGCATACGAAACAAAAACTCACCCATTATGGTATGTAAATTGGCAGAACCATCATCAGGGTTAACTCCTTGCTCCCATAAACTTACATGATGTAGTCGCTCGTTTTGCTCTGTTGAGTCCATCATTTCACGTAAGTGATACGCCTTAAGCAAATCATGGGGGGCAAGCGCTTTACCACGTGCATTTTGAGAATCAAAGAATTGAAAAGCTTCACTTAAATCATCAAGAGTCACTTGAATAAGTTCGCACTTATAGAGCACAAAATTGAGTAGTTCTTGCCTTTTTAATGGCGTTAAAGTCGCTAATCGCTCAGCGATTACCTGAGCATTATTTTTTAGATTCTCAATACTGACTGATGATTCAAATTTATGTTCGATTAAGCTTGAGCTGATACTTTTATCTTCATTATCAATTATGGTGCACAGCAGCGTTAAGGTAAGAAGGCGCTGTTGGCCATCAACGATATTAAGAATGTTCTTATCATTTTCAATATGGGTATTATTGTCTTGATGTAGAACAACTGTACCGAGCCGATAACAAGGCTTGGTTTGATGATTCAGAATATCATCAATCAATTGGTTAACATGCTTAGGTTGCCATTTATAGGGTCGTTGATACTCTGGGATCTCAAGTTTTTTACCTAATAGCTGCGAAATTGTTTGGGGCTGATTGAAAATAATTGCCATGTATAGTTCAACTGTTGATTAAATGTATTTATAAAATAAAAGCCGAAAAGCTACTTGCTATGAACTTCTATATCCTTACCAACTCGTCACATTAAAGCCGATACGCATGTTGAAGTGCTCATCAATCTTGCTATTAGTAATGTTATTTTTGCGTACGAATGTCTGATACGACATGTCTACTCGCTCGACGGGTTTACCAAAAACAATGATGAAGTCTTCATCTAACTTAACTTCTGTTATTTCGAAAATTAGAGGGATATTCATCGTCGGTTTTATAACCGCCATACGATCACCCGCTTTCGCTGTAACTAGCTCATCCCAACCGTGTTGACCTTTTCCTAAGTCATAAATCGCACCTTTACCATAACGCTCGAAATGATTAATTTCTGTGCTTATCGCATTCGCTAGAAAACGTTTTACTTTATTTTCAGACTGATTGTTGCTGGTGGAGTTTGCTTGTGTGTCTAACATGAGTATTCCTTCAATATCTTTCTCATATCTGAGTTAATTCTTTGTTTTTGACGATATGAAAATCTTAACCGAGTAACGGCGACAACTTTTGTCGTCGCTCTATGCTACTTATTTTGCTGTTTACCTAGGTATGGATAATGTGCATCACCCCAAAGCGTATTGGGGTTGTCCATCATGACGTTGATAATGATGGGCACTACTTGCTTCATAATGTTTACTGCATCTTTAAGCTGTGCCCTATTAGCGCTACTGTTATAGGTAGCACCGCCATGCATCAATTGATTCCGGAGGGTATATAAACGACTTAATACATTGGAGGCTAAAGCAACTGTATCTTGATTACCAAGCGCAGCGTTGGCCGCTTTTTTTGCTCTGCTGAATTTGTTTTGCCATTCAGTCTCTTCGATTTTACCATTGTGAAAATCCCAAAAAGGCTGAAATACATATTGGTTATTCAGTAAGAGTCGAATACTAGAAGGGAATGTTTGCCATAAAATCTTATAGATTGACTGGCTTTGGTCTAAGTCCACCAGCTTTGCAATGAACTGAGTATAAGATTCAGCCTCTGTTCGTTTATGTGTTTCACCATTGCATGCATAAGCTGAATTAAACGCTATCCATAAGAATATGAACTGAGAATCTATGTCTTCGGTAATGCACTGCTCTGAACGCTCTAGCCAGCTCAAAGCTCGATGTACGCGAAGCGACAAATTGGTTGAAAAGGTCTCTTTGAGTTCTTGTTTTTTATGTTTAAGTAATGAAACTTCCATTTATATCCCTGCCACTTATCAGATAGGCAATTACTAACTTAGTCTGTTTTACTCGGTTTTTCCATCTTTTTTCATGAGGTTAATCAATTAACTAAGCTTTAAATCTGAAATTAATTTAAAGGCTTTCAATTTTTAAGTTAATCTGGTCGCTATAGTGACCAGCACAAACAGTTATGTACTTTGATTATTGAAGAAGTTATTTAAAATAGCTTCTTCGCTCTTTGTTTAGGCTAAATTGAACCCGCTCATTTTTTCCAAATTATTTTTAATACAAACCGTAAGTTCTGAGTTAACAGACAAATCTAAATCTGAAAATTCACCTAAATTTGTAAGCTTCACTTGCTTTTGGTTTTTTCTAAACGGTTTATTAAAAGCTTCAGCAATATGATCGGCCAATGCATGATGAGCTTCATCGGAATACTTGCTAATACACAGATTTAAAACATATTTAGCTTCATCAAGCTCTTTTCTATTTCGTTTAATTTCAAAACTAATAGGCCAATTTTCGCCTTTAGAAAAGTGTTTACTTAGAGTAAAGTAAATTTCATCAGTATATAAATCAGTTAAAATTTCATCGCCACACAACTTAGAAAGCTTATCTTCTAATTCATCAAATTCATTTAAACCATGTAATTGTTCAAAAACAGAATAATGCTGCTGAGTAATAGCAAGAAGCTGTTGCGCTTCGTTATCAATTAAAGATATTTGAGGCAATATCTTTGTAAAATACAAGTTAGGCGTTATATCAAGTAAGTGATAGTTAGATGAATTGATTGTTATTTTATATTCTTCGAGCTGCCTCAATGTCTCACAATGCACCTTTGCCACTCTCTTGGTAATTTCATCAAATCTAGAATAATACTTATCCCTCTTTTCTTCCCACTCACCAAAAATAAAATCGTGAATATCTCTAAATTGAGTCTCAAGATACTTGCTGACCCTACCTCTATCGATTAGATCTAGCAAAGCGTCACAAAGCCAAGAGTCATCTAACTGAATATATCTTGAGTCAAATTCATTTTTATGACCTTTTGACTCACTGTCTGACAAAATAAAAAGGTGAGACCACCCCTTGTAATTACTTTCTACCCAGTCAGCATAAAAACGCAGCTGGTTGCTATGTGCGTACGAGCCATCTTTACGCTCTATTGTAATAACAACCTTCTGGAATGGATCTATCAAAAACAAATCTATAAATTTTTTTGTGTTCAGTGAGTCAATGGCTAGTTCTCTAACAACTTGTATGTTAGATAAGCTCTTTAGTGCTATATCAGCTGAATTTGGTATCGTTCCTTCTTGAGTATTCTCGATAGATGAAAAAGCTGCATTGATTAAAGCTTTTAAAAAATACTCATTCTGCAAATGGCCTTCTTTTGGATTAAATAACCAAGCCAAAAGATCTGATTTTCGGTTTTCATCAAACTTAATTAACTCAAGTGTTGATGAGATTGCGCACCGGCTCTCTAATGCTTGAAAATCTTTATCAGTAATAAGACTTAGTAGATTTGTTATTAGTTTGCTCATTCTTTTAACCTTTGTATTGAGACTGCTTTCGTGGATATGATTTTCTCAATGCTATAGATAATACTCGTAATAACTGCTTGTTATTCAATACCTAAATTTAAGAGCAGCTATTGTAAATTTTTCAAAAGTAACACTGTAAAGTAAGTTGATAAATTACATCCTATTACATAGCCTTAGAATCGGTATAAATTGGCAGCAAGCACTGCAACAATCAACTCTATAGTTTTTAAGTGCCCCTAGCCCAATTTATTTGCTCACAGGTGCTGGGGCCTGTTTTCGAATAAGTGCTGGTATATCGAAAAGCTCATCTGTTTTCTTTGATTCTAATGGGTTAGCTGGTGGCTCATCCGAGGTCGTAGACTCAGCCCCGGTGGCAATGATGAGAATTTCATAGTTCATTTCGAGCTGTTCTATTTTTGAAGCGCCGCAGATCACAAGAGCTGAAGGGCTCACTCTTTGTCGAACAGTATCAGTGATAAAATTGTAATTACCGAGCGAGATTTCATCTTTACAGTTTATTTGAATAATAACACCCGAACTTGATGCCATATCTACACTGCTGACTAGCGGATTCGAAAGCGCTTGCTCTAATGCAATTTGCAGTTCATTCTCATCGTTGCATTTGCCCACGCCTAATACAGCGTCACCCTGCGTATCCATCACGCGTACAAAGTCTCTCAAATCAACATTAATTAAACCTTGATAACAGAGCATGTCGACCATGGACTTAATAAGTGAATGCAAAATCTGGTTACTGTGTTTGAACGCATCAAACAAACCGACATCATTCCCTAATACTGCAATCAATTGATCGTTAGGTAAGGTAACGACAGCGTTAGCGTACTCTCTTAGTTCTTCTAAGCCTGTTTGGGCAATTTTATTTCTAAGCAACCCTTCGCTACTAAAAGGTAAGGTCGCAATGCATATCACTGGCTTATTTTGCTCTTTGCCCAATTTAGCAATGTAAGGCGTCGCGCCCGTTCCTGTTCCTCCGCCTAACCCTGTTGCACACAGCAAAATATCGCACTCTGCGATTAACTCTAAAAGCTGCGCTTCGCTCTCTTGCGCTGCGAGCAAGCCAATTGCAGGATCTGCCCCAGCACCATAGCCATGAGTTAACTCTGCGCCAATTAAAACAAATTGATCACTTTGCGTATGCTCAAGCACAACTTTATCTGTATTTACACTATAGAATTTGGCGAATTGATTGTGTTGCTCACCATATAGATGGTTGAGCGTATTACAACCGCACCCACCTACGCCAAACACACCTATTGATAAACCGCCTGAGTTTTCGATTAAATCAAACATAAACTGCTCCTTACTATATGCAAGCAGCATAACAATCAGCTACGTCAAAATTTGACGCAGCTGATTTACAGTGAGTAATTAAGGTGTGATTGTTTCAGCTTATTGATTATTTGCTGACGAAGTGAAACTGGCTCTATGACTTCTAACCAGTCTGATGCTTTAAATAATCGCTCGAACAGTTGTCTGGTTTCTATTACCTTGAACGTTAAGATTGACTGCTTATTATCTAAAACCTGTTTATTTATCAGTGTTCCGAATTCAATAAACCCTAAATTTACAACCGATTGTTCAGGTACTTTAATGACTAAATGTATTTTAGTCTCTTGCTTTCCTTTGTTGGTTGCTAAACGCAATGAGCTGATTTGCTCGGGTGTGGGTTCACGCCGTTGCTTTTGAAGTATTTTGATATTGCGAATACGATAAAGTGGGATTTGATAGCATTTATCATGCAGTGCGCCAACCATAAAGCTCGCCATTAAAACACCGCTTTCTTCTCTCAAATCGAAGAAGCTCAATTCATTGAACGTCAACCAATACGCATCATCATAAATCGTTCGACACACTTCAGCACTTACAGCACGTTTATATTTTATTGCATGCTCTATTTGCCCAATGACTTTGCTATTTGTTTTGACGTTTACAGAGCTATTATGCGCACCTGTAAGCCAATCGGGTTTCTTGCCATTCAGTCTATTTAATGCATGCTCAGCTTTATTACGAATGTCGTTTTTCACATCAACGGGCAGCGACTGAGGCAACAACTGCTCTAATAACAGATAATGCTGAGCCTGCTCACAGCTCATAATATTTGCACTACTGCGCCAAATCGGGTTAATAAACCAAGCAAATGGCTTAATGCGCGAATCTTTTTCTAGTCCAAAACAATTTTGTTCATAGAGGGCTTGTAAGTCTCGCTGCAACATACGTTCATTCAGCTCTAAGCCACTTGAACGTAACTTTTGCTGCAGCTGCTTTACAGTAATCGAGTTTGGCCCTGTTGGTATAAGCTCTAAAATGGCGAGATGACGGTGCGAATTCATACTTTTTATATTAAATATTTTGGTCCATTAAAAAATCACTCCCAGCTTTGAATAATGTCTTTTCGAGGTCGTAGGGCAAACACCCATTCTTTCCCCTCTTTACTTTATCAAATAAGTTTAATTCGACTAAACCATTCTATGCATCGCGAGCTGTGTTATCAGAGCAACCAAGACTCTCTCAAAACTTCCAAAATCATTTGCCATTACTCGATTCACTTTTCCGATTTCAAATTAACATTAATGAGTAATAAAGCTGTCAAGCCGAGGGGTGTCTAAGATCAAGAAGGAAAAGTCTGTAAGGCTAGTTATATAAAGAACTGCTTTATTATAGAAAAAAACGGCCACAATTATACAGCCGAGAAAGGATTACATTGAAGCCAACTTTGTTAATGTTTTTGCTTGGCGAAGCTTAACTAGATTGGTCTCTGATCTAACAATCTGTCTGCCTTCATTCGTTTTCAAATCAATATCTGACTTCACTTTAATTGAAGGTCTTTGCACTAGTTTTACGCCATAGTCTTTCATTTTATACCTCTTGAGAAGCTACGTAAGAAGAATACAATAAATCTGCAAATTGACCAATACTTAACTCACCCAGCACTAAGTCAACCATCGCATCTGCCAACATGTCATTATCTATTTTAATTTCAAAATCATTAATCGAAAGATATTCGAGGCAAGTTATAAACCCTGTTCTTTTATTTGCGTCAGAAAATGCATGTTCTACAGCAATTGAATAATGTCTTTTTGAGGTCGTAGAGCAAACACCCATTCTTTCCCCTCTTTTGCTTTATCAAATAAGTTTAATTCGACTAAACCATTTAGTGCATCTCGAGCTGTGTTATAGGAGCAACCTAAATTTTCTTTCACATTCACAGCGGTAAATTTTTGTGACTTACCATTTTTAGCAACCATCACAATGGTTTTTTGCTTATCGTTAAGCTTACTTAATAACCCAGAGTCCCATAACCAACGAGAGAAAGCTTCTGACTCTTTTAAATTGGTTTCGTAGGCAAGCTTGAACTCACTGATAGCTCGAGTGATTATCTTGCATTGATAGTCAATAAAGTACGTTAAATCGAGTTCATCACTTTCTGTATACAAGTAACTTTTTCCATACTGAATAGGTGCAGCTTTAAGAAGCACACTGATAGCAATATATCTAAATGCCGCATAATCATTCTTAAACATGAACCAATAGAACAATGACCTAGCAACTCGACCATTTCCGTCTCTAAACGGATGTTCAAAACCAATCACAAAATGCATCACGATTGCTTTAATCAAGGGATGCATAAATTGATTACTTTCTTCATCTTGGTTGTCTTGATTCACCCACTCAACAAATTGCTCTATTCGCTCATCTATTCTCGCAGCAGGTGGCGGCGTATGAACCATGTTACCTTCAGAATCTGCGACTTCCACATCGTCAGTTTGGCGAAATACACCTGGGTGATATTTTTCATCATCGATGTTTTCAACACCTACTTGGTGCATTTCTTGAATCAATTCAATCGATAGACGTTTATGACGATTTTTCCAAGCAAATTGCATCATCTTAAAGTTACCGATGATCATCTTTTCATCTATTGTTCTGGGCTTTCTGGCGCGCTTAAGTAAATCTTTTGCAACTTTGGTGGTGGTTGCAGCCCCTTCTAACTGGCTACTACTGATGGCTTCGTCTTCAATTAAATCATTTAATAAATATTCGAAGTGTTTTTGCTCACCCACTTTGCTGCACATATATTCTAGCGATGCGCTGGTTGTGTGCCTATCTGTCATCGAGATGGCTTTTTGCATCGTTGGTGTAAAGTAATATTGCGCAAGCTGCTCAGGCTCATCTAAATGTAAAACAGCATTATGCTGCTTAGCTCTGACTTTCTTAATGAGGCTCCAGATGACATTAACGTTTAGGCCTTTAGGCAATCTAAAACGCAATTCATCAAAATGAAGATAACGGCCTTTTGTGTCTAAAGCCGATGCATGATCAAAGTAATGCTGTAAATTTTGCGATTCGTTTTCAGCAATCCATGCAAGTGGATCTTTATGTAATGAACTTGGCGGGCTTTTAATCATACATATCTCAAAATTAGCTTCATTTGAGATAAGTTTATGACATTAGTCAATAGATGTCTCAATTAATTTAAAAATTGAGACATATTATTCTCACGGTTACCTGTCGAATATATATGAGCGTTCACTTACATTTGTTTAAATCCCCCCAATCAAACACATTTCCACCAGCCAACCAGCCCAAATGCTTTAGCAACTTCACTTGAGCGGCCTTATTTGCATATTGAGGGTTATCAGCAACAACAAATGGCACTACTTCAATGTGTTCACTTCCTTCTAGACCTAACAATATATTAGCTGCAACATATTGGCGAACAAGCTGGTGGACTAGTACATGTTTAGAGTTAGCGCCGAAGGTTTGTGTGTCTTTAAACTCTCCAATTAATAGATAATTGCCTGTTTGGATAACTAAGTCGAATTCAGTAAAGTACAAGTTATTTATAAAGCGCTGTTCTGATACATCGTTAACAATGTAATTTTGCTTTGTTCTATCAAGCCGAATATTAACTGATTGCTCTTTATGGTTTTCAGCGAATTCATAAATTTGCCGCTCTAAGCTTGCGAATTTATCCAAATAAATGGTTTTTACTCGCTTGATAAAATCAAGGTCTCGCCTGTTTATTTTATTACTATCGCAGTAATCTCTTAGCCCAGTCCAAAATAAGCTGTATTGAATGGGCTTTTGCATCTGCACTGAGCCTCTTTTAATGTGAAGGTTATTTAAAACATCTTTTGCTATTTTTTCAGACAATTCTTCAGCACCATAATCGATAAAGCTTTTCGCAATGCGCCAACTTTCTGAACGATTATTAGCTAGCAGATTATCAGCCATGTTTAGCACTCATATAGGCTAGCAGCCTGTTTAAGACGCTCTGCCAATCGCTTTCTTACCCACTCAGGTTTAATCACCTCAGCATGCTCACCTAAACCTAAAATAAAGCTCTCTAGATCATAGTTGAATATCAATTTAGCTCTTGTTTTAACACCATCAGGCAGGCTCTCCAAAGTCATTTCTGGATGATATGGATATTGTACGATTAAGTCTTTTGCGTAGTCTCTAAAGATAATCTCTATGTCTTCAACCTTTTTACCATACGTAAACCCTGTATGCCCTGCTTCTACATAGTTCTTTAACTCAAAAACCTTTTTGCTTGGGTACTTAAAACCTTGGTCAAGGCATTTAGCTTCCTTAATACGATTCACAGAGAAGAGACGTACTTTCTCAAGGTCATTAAAATAACGAGCAACTAAATAAACAGTATGATTTCTAAATACCAAGCCTAGTGGTTGCACGGTAGTGACTAAATTAGTATCACAGCACTCAATGCCTCGAGAGTAATTGATTTCTAACAGCTTCTCTTCTAACAAGGCTTTATAGATTGGTTCGCTTTCTTGCTCATCCAGTTCATGGGCTTCAAGGGGCATGCCCTTTTTTTCAACATGAATTTTAGTTGGCCATGCGGCAAGTGAAGACTTACTATGCTGTTTTAACACTTCTTCAGATTGTTCAAAAATCGCCTGCATATAATCCGAATTACCCAGAGGTAACAAAGGCTCAGCAAAACGTTTTAAAATCACAAAGTTTAGCGCTTCTAAAACAGTCATGGTGCGCTTTAATGCTGCCCTTTTAGAACTTAAACGCCAATGCTTTTTCTGCTGAAAAACAATACATTCGACCTCTCTGTGCTCATGCAACTTTTTTAAATCTCGCTCAAAAGTTCGTAGTGATGACTCCAAGCAACCCGATTCTTTTTCGCATAAACGCTGGATTTCTGATGTTGAAATTGGCGAGTCAGTTGGCCCTGGCAGATATTTGAAAATAAGTAGCTTGCGCTCTTCGGCTTTTGTCTGAGTTATGGTTTCATCGTTTTCATATATTGCAGCAATTTCTGTCATAACAATCCCTTAGTGGCTTCCTTTTCAATTACAACTAGTTATATGAAATTGAGTTTAAGCTTTCAACAAAAAATATTGAGTTTTATGATTTCAAGCAAGGGGTGGTGCTAGTTAACTAACACCTTTTGCCACTTTCTCTTTGCTAGCGGACTTCGTTCAATCTTTTTCTGATTAATCAAATTTGTAACTGCTCTAGTAAATTCAGACTGAGTGCAGCCGAGGGATTCTTGAAATTTAGTATCGAAATATCTTGGCGTATCAAGAAAACTAATTATTTTATATGCAAGATCATCAAGTACGATCTCTGACGACTTCACATCAAGAGGTTTCGTTTTTGCTATTGATTTGGTCTTTTCAATAACAAAGTGCGCTTTAAACAGGTTACATTGTTGTTTAAAAGCACTGATAAGAGAGCAATCATTACTAACAAGTGTGAATGTATGACTTGCTATTTGCTTATCTGACATCTGACTCAACAAGCGGCTCAAACAAGCTATAATGTAAAAATCAGCTTGGTTTGAGCCTGCAGCATAATCATCAATACAGTGAAACAAATATCTCTTACAAAGCTTTTTTGCAGCTAGGTTTTTAGTAAAGACCAATACTTTTTGGTCGCAAAATGCCTTGTAGCTTTCGAGCACCTTCAAGCCTACATTTTCTTCATCTATGAAAAATGTATTCATGTTCACCTCATGAAAATCCTTGATTACTAAAACTCTAGCGCTCAAATGCTAAAAGTGGTACTCAAAAACAATATTTACTGTAATCCATGGGCAGTTAAGAGTTTCGACAGTGCAGACCTAATACCATAAGCAATACTTTCACTGATTTCATTTAAGTCATCGTCTTCATAATCAATTTCTAGATTACTTAAATAGTAATCGTAGTAGCCTGAATTAATCTTTTCGAATGTGCCTTCTCGCTCCATAACCTCACGAGAGTTTCTGGGTTCTTCATCAAGCACTTCTGAAAAAAGTCCGTCGAACTCTTCGAAATCTTGATGCAACTCTTCAATCAAACCACGATAATGATGCTTCCAAATTTGTTCAGATAACTCATCTTCACATGCATACGCCTCACCAATCACTGAATCAAGGGCATGTATCGCCTTCGCATAGTCAAGTTGCCACTGCTTGGTCACACCAAATTTCTCCATCTCTTCTTCTAAAGATAACTTTCTTTGAACAGCCATAATTAAATCCTCTTGATCATTACTAATGAAATTGTTTAACACTGATTAACTGAAACAAGGTTAATCAAATGGGAATTCACAAAACCGGTGTAAAACCCGCATTACTTGATATATATGTAAATTTTTTAAATGGTATTTCGTTGTGTATTGTGTTCTGAGGCTTGTTTTAGCTCTTAGCGGCAACTGCTCAATTATCTCTTCTAGTTGAGGCCCTTCTAAATACAGTTCTATGATTGCTTCTTCGAGATTTGTAGGCAGCTCAGCCATGAGCTCTCTAAGAAAGTTGTTACTTTCAGAAATACGTGCATAAGGCTTCGAAAAGTCCGTGCCTTGATATAAGCCACCAATCTTACAACTTGCCTTGTTAAAGATACTTATTAGCTGAGTTGATAGTTGCAGATGATATTGCCCAGGGTAAGCTAACTCTCTCCTTCTTGCACCGAACAACACAGGCTCGTGAAAATAGCTGTTCAATGTTAACCAAGCTGCCAATTCTTCAAGCTCATCGTTCATATCAACGTCACAGATATACTGAAGCAAATCAACAACAGCCAATGCATCTTGCTGAGCAAGTTTAAGCTTCTTTTCTGAGGGAGGTTTTGGGGTCGCATTTTTAAGCTGAGACTTTTTAATTTCAGGATATAAATAAGCAATGACAAGACAGTTGCTCTTAATTTTTTCCTGTGCTTCATAGAGTAAAAATAAAGGAACAGTGCCTTTACCACTGTAATCATGAACAATGTCAATTAAAGAGATCTTTTGCAATTTCCCAAATTGATCTAACACCACCAGCTCAAAGCCATTGGTATTATCGAAGGTCACCAGTTGCTCTACTGCGTGAGAAAACGCCTTAACGTCTAACTCACATACTTGAATGTTGTCGAAATCAATTTCTCTATATTCTTCGACAAAGTGATATACATATTTATTATTTAAAGTTTTTAGTAACATGAACGGCTCCTGTATTTGAGGAGCCGCTTATAGCAAATTAAGCTTTAAAAACACCTGCTATTTTTGACAGATTAATGTCGAGTTTTAACCTGAGATATACTAAGCAAGTTCTTCTTCGCTCATTTCTTCAAATAGCATATCGCTACATTCTCGTGCTCGATTTCCTCTGCCTTTTGGTTGCACAATAAAGGCTAAAGAGTCCCGTAATTGCATATCATTATTTTTTCTGTCGACACCAATCACGCATTCTGGTGAGTAAGTACTTAAGGCTGTCTTAAAACTGCTTACTATCATTTCCCTACTATACAGAAACTCTTTATCGTTTGCGGTATCTTGCAAAAGGTTTTGAAGCACTTTTACATCTAACAGTGTGCCTTCTAGCCAACCAACACTACATTTGTAAGCGAATTTCCAAACGATAGATGATGCTTCAGAGTACACTTCTAAATCTGACGAACTATTCCCAATCAAGCAAGAACCAAAAATAACACCTACTATATTGTTTTTATTTGCATGACCGTATATCTCGTTCAATGCACTGCTTAAACGCATGCCTTCTAAAGAGCGGTTGTTACCATGACAAGCAATATAAATGTAAAAATTGTCATAGTTTAAATTCATCAACTCATCTAGAGCAGCTTTAAAACTATTCAACTCATAGAAGTGACGGTGGTACAAATCAAACTGTGTGTCTTCTTTCTGCAATTGCTGTAAGCCCTGAAAAAAAGGCAAAACACTCGCACGATTATTATGGCTTATATGCTCGCCCCAAGGGCGTTCAAGAATTAAAACTGCTGTTTTGTCTGTCATAATTGCATCCTTTCTTTTGATAAGTTGGTAAATCTCTAAAAATTATTTTTATAAGCTATGAGAAATTTAGCATTAAAACAAATTTATTTTCTGTAAAGCGAAAAGTAACAAACAATTTACTGATGCAAATTAAGTTTCAAATTAGTCTGTTGTTTATCTTAGAACAATTGATTGCTCATTATTTTTTGCATACCATCCATGTACTTACATAGCCAAACTGACTCAAATGCCGCATTTTCAGTCAGATTAAGCAAAAATTACGCAATGTTGTCTATATATTGGCCCTTTTACAAACAAGCATCGAACTATAGATAAGCAGTTCAAACTAAAACAAAAATATATAACCATAAAAAAGGATAATTTATGATCCCCTCATATCAAGAGTTGATGCAACCCTTTCTAGAAATCGCTCTCAAGGCTGATGGCAAAGAAGTAAAATTACGCGACGTAATAAATCAAATCGCTGAACGCTTCAACTTAACAGAAGCCGAACGAGAAGAAACTCTCCCTAGCGGTAAACAATCTATCCTTGATAATAGAGTGGGCTGGGCTAAAACATACTTAATAAAATCGGGTTTACTAGAATCTCCTAGAAGAGCACATTTTATTATCACTACTCGCGGGATTGCAGCATTACAAGATTCAAATGCAAAAATCGATAATGAATACCTTAAACAATTTGATGAATTTGTAGCATTCAAACACAAAAGTAACGAGCTAAGCCCTGAAACAATTGAATCTCAACCTAGTGAAGATATTACGCCTGATGAAGCTTTACGTGCTGCGTATAAAAAAATAAATAATGCACTTGCACAAGAGATCCTTGAAAAAACTCGAAAGGTGACGCCTGCATTTTTTGAACATTTACTCATAGAGCTTCTCATTGCTATGGGCTATGGGGGCTCTGGCGAAGGTGCAGCGCATGCATTAGGAAAAACGGGTGATAATGGTATTGATGGTGTAATTGATCAAGATCCATTAGGCGTTGATCAAATCTATATTCAAGCAAAGCGCTACGCTGAGGGCAATAATGTCGGCTCTGGCGATATTCGTGACTTTTTTGGCGCTCTCAACCTTAAAAAAGCTCAAAAAGGAATATTTATTACCACCTCAGATTTCACCTCGTCGGCCGTTGAAACAGCAAACAATCTTGGTACCCGAATTGTGCTAATCAATGGAACAGAGTTAGCGAGACTCATGTTGCGATACAATATAGGCAGCAGAGATGAACAGATATTACACTTAAAGAAAATCGACGAAGAATTCTTTGATGCTTAAAGCTGAAGGCTTTTAGCTAAAAATAAAAAATTGGAAAAATAAATGAATAAACAACAACTCGCCGCAAAAATCTGGGAATCAGCCAACCAGATGCGTTCAAAAATCGAAGCAAATGAATATAAAGACTACATTCTTGGCTTTATCTTCTATAAGTACCTAAGCGACCAGTTACTTGAGTTTGTGAAAAAAGAAGGGATGAACGAAGATGAAATTAAGGCTCTCACTGAAAATGATGATGAAACTGTCGAATATATTCAGGGCAAGCTTGGTTACTTTATCGCTTACAGCAATTTATTTTCAACCTGGACAGATACAAAATCAGACTTTGACGAATCTAATGTGCGAGATGCTTTATCCGCTTTTAGCCGCTTAATATCACCCAACTACAAAAAGCTATTTGAAGGCATTTTTACCACTTTAGAAACGGGGTTAAGTAAACTCGGTGAAAGTGCGGCTAAACGAACCAAAGCCATCAGTGACCTACTGCACCTTATAAAAAGCATTCCTATGAACGGTAAACAAGGTTATGACGTACTCGGTTATATCTACGAATACCTGATTGAGAAGTTTGCCGCTAATGCCGGTAAAAAAGCCGGTGAATTCTATATAATGTCATCTTTATTTTTTAGTAACGAATGCCACCTTCAGAAAGCAGCTTAAATTGTTACCCATTAAATTAAGATCATACCAATAATATTTCTTTAACTGCTAAGCGCCAATCTTTGTATGATGTAATTACAGCAGATGATTTATCCATCATTTGTTGAACCAATGAGTCATATCTCGGCCCATCTTCCCAAGTACCTGCTCGATCACAATTTAATTGCGGAGCTAAGCACATTCTAAAGTTTGTTTTAGCTTGTCCGTATGGGTACTCATCAAATTCTTTGTTAATAAAAGAAAATAGTTCATTAAGTGAAGTAGAGAGTGTAGCCATTTGTTGTTTTAGTTTTTCATCAATAAACTGATTTGTAGTCTCTGTTGTATAAATCAAAAAACTTCTCAGTTTTTGAAAGTCGTCCCACATAATAGCGTCACTTGTGTGCATATAATCAAACAGGTTATTTATATAGGTCTCATCTATCATAGCATTTAGAGATTGGAAGATTTTTATGTCATGCTCATCTCTTTTTAAGTTATAGATTTTCTCTTTTTTTGATAAGACAAACTCGTGAAGTCCTGTATTTATAAGGTGATAAATTAAGCCAACTAGAACTAAGCAGAAACCCCAAGCAGTATCAGATTCTTCAGTTATAGAAAATTGAAAACCTGTTTCAAATATTAAATTTATTAGTGTTAACCACAAAGGCTTAGACATCAGACCTAAGCCGCTGATTACTATTAGCCAAGTTAGTTTGTTGTAGAATTTAGGACGTAACAACTCAATGAGTTTTAAGAGTCTGTCCCACCACAAATCAAGTGTTTTATTCATTCAAATACATCTCCGCCATATCATCTAATTTGGCTTTTACTTCTTTCCAATTTGACATCACCTGGGTTAGTAATCGCCAAAACTTATCGCTATGGTTGTGTTCTGCAATATGGCAAAGTTCATGTAATATCACGTAATCAATGCATTCTTTCGGTGCTTTAACAAGGTGAGGGTTGAGCATCAAGTTGCCTTTAGTTGAGCAGCTTCCCCATTGCTTTTTCATTGCCATCACACGAAAAGAAGGAATGCCTGTTACCCAAGTGGCTTTCGGAAGTAGTTCGGCTAGTCGCTCATGAAAAATGGCTTTTGCTTTGTGTTGATACCACTTGTCGATTAGTGGTTTAATTTTCACCAACCGATCATCATTATCTTTGCTAATGTCATACTTGATAGTGACGTTCAATTTGCCACGGCTTAGCTTCACATTGGGCAATTGCTCGGCATCAGTGATGATCTTTAATACATAGCGCTTACCTAAGTAAAACTGTGTTTCACCACTCACGTAACGCTTAGGTAAAACCGTATCTTTTTGCTTAGCAAATTCGTCAATGCTTTGCCAAATCCATCTGGCACGCTTATGCATAGCATCTTGAATAGCATCATCACTCGCATCATGTGGCACAGTAACCAAAACACGCTGATCAGGGTGAACCTTAATAATTACTTTGCGTGCTGTTTTTTTTGCGTTATCAGCAGGCTTGGTTTTACGAATCACATCATAGTGAATGGTGTCGTTACCATAGGTAAAAACACCTCGTTCACTGGTTGTTGTTCTGATCTCAGCAGCAACGGCTTGTTTAGTCACGCTTGTTAGCCCCTTGCTAAGCCTAGTCGAGTGATCTTGAGCACTTCTTCAATCAACTTTTGAGCGTTATCAAGGCCAAGATCAGCAAATAACAGCGGCAACAGCTTCATGTGTATGGCGTTTTCAATCTCCGCAGGATTGATTGAATACTCAGCAACAGCGGTATTCACTACATCATCAATACTAAACGCCAAGGCTACGAGCTTATCGTTATCTAAGGCTTTGTCAGTCAAGAAGTCACCATCAAATAGGTGCTTAAACAAACCAAAATAGGCTTGAGCATGTTTATTTAATTTGCCTGAATCATCTAAAAAGTTACCGGGAACATCAGCTACCTTGCGATCTTTTACTTCCTGCTCAAAGCCAGCAAAAAGAATGTACTGCTTTACTGGCGCATCAAACATCGCTTTGGCATCTTCAATCGCCTTTTTAAGCATCTTAGAGAAATATTCTTGAGCATAAGGATCATCAGCTAAATCTTGCTCAATCATCTTAGTGATTCGACCTGTAATTTTGTCCGTTTGGTTACGAGCTTCGTCATCACTCATATCCTGTGGTTTAACGTTTTTTCCTAAATTGCCAACTAAGTACGCACCATCAGGCTCTTTTACTTCAATACCAGCAATATGCTTATCTAGAAGGCTGCGAATATCTTCAGCGTATTCATCATAATTAATGGTTTCGTCAGCATCTTCACGCACTTGTTTACGCAAATCGACAAAGGCTTTTAAGTCACGTTTGTACAAGTCACGTTTGTTATCGAATGACTTATCTTCAAAATAAGTTGCTGATTGCAATGCCACTTTCATACAGTTAGAAAATGCAGTTAGTGCTGAGTAGAAGTCATCACGTTTTTTAAGGTTAGTATCCACAAGCTTACCATCGACATCTTGCACCTTTGGTGCTAACGCTTGGCGAAGTGCTGGACCATCTTGCTTGTTTTTAACACCTTCAAATATCGCCCACAAATCAATGTGCAGCCCCGGAAGCTTTTTGTATTCCGTATCCATTCGGTTATATAAACCTTTGAGATCATCAATATCAAACCCGCCTTGGGTACGTTCTGCGAGATCTTGATACTTCTCGATAGTGGTATCAAGTTCCTTTAAAATACCTCGGTAATCAATTAAGTAACCAAACTGCTTTTTACTATGTAATCGGTTAACACGCGCAATTGCTTGGATAAGGTTATGCTCTTTTAGAGGCTTATCGATATAAAGTACAGTGTTCTTTGGCTCGTCAAAGCCTGTCAGGAGCTTATCTACAACGATCATGATATCTGGGCCATCATCTCTGCCGTAGTCTTCAATAATGGCTTTGGTGTAGGCTTTTTCATCCATTTTATTAACATTAGCCTTCCACCAATTTTGCACGATATCTTTACTCTCTTGATCAACAGCTTCGTGACCCTCACGAGTATCTGGAGCCGACATCGCCACAACCGATGTAACTGTGTCTATTTTATCCAATGCCTTCTTATAACGAATAGCAGAGGCTTTGGAATCACAAGCTAGCTGACCTTTTAAGCCTTGTTGTTTCAAATTTTGGAAATGATCCGCAATATCATAAGCAATCAGATCAATACGACCTTCAGTTTGGTAGATCTGACCTTTTTGAGAAAACTTCTTCTTCAGATCAGTTTTTTGTTTATCTGTAAGTTTACTGGTGCTGCGTTCAAACCAAGCGTCAATGGCTTTATCGTTAACGTTCAGCTCTGGAATACGCTCTTCATACAAGAGAGGAGTAACGGTTTTATCTTCAACTGCTTGCTGCATGGTGTAGCTGTGGATGATCTTTCCGAATTTGTTTTCGGTCTTATCGTCCTTTAACAGTGGCGTACCCGTAAAAGCAATATAGGCCGCTTTAGGCAGCGTCTGCTGCATACGGATATTATTTTCACCGTTTTGACTTCGGTGGCCTTCATCCACAAGTACAATAATGTTTGGGCTGTCGTTGTAGCATTCTTTATATTTAATCGCTGAACCAAACTTATTTATGATGGAGAAGATAACTCGCTCATTCCCTCTACCAATTTGTTCGGCTAAACGCTTACCAGTGGTCGCCATTGCATCTTTTTTATCTCGGTCAGTTAATACACCGCCTGATGCAAAGGTTCTGCTTAGCTGATCTTCCAAGTCTACACGGTCTGTAACTATGATCACTCGGCATTGTGCAAGCTCTTCAAGCCAAATAAGCGCTTTGGATAAAAACACCATAGTAAATGACTTGCCGCTACCTGTAGTGTGCCAAATAACACCACCTTCACGAGCACCTGAATCATCAAACGTGTTGATTCGCTCAATAAGTGCTTTTATGCCAAATACCTGCTGATATCGAGCGACAATCTTGCCTGCTTTTTTATCGAACAAGGTAAACAAGCGAGTCATATCCAATAAGCGCTCAGGGCGAAGCAAGCTAACAATTAGCCTATCTTGATCAGTAACGGTTAAGTCTCCTGCTGCAACCAAAGATAGATAGTCATCTTTCGCTTTAGCTGGGCGATGTTTAAACAGTCCATCTAATTGTTCATCGCTCAGTTTATGGTTTTTTAACCTGACAAATTCCGCTTCAGGTATTTGCTCCTCTTTCCACTTCGCCCAAAACTTTTCAGGGGTGCCGCAAGTAGCATATAAACCTTCATGCCCATTTACTGCTAATAGCAATTGGCTATAGGCATACAATTGAGGAATTTCAGCCTGACCTTGATTTCGAATATGTTGAGAAATCGCCTCAGCGTTGGTCGATTTACCTTCTTTATTTGAATCCGGGCGTTTCGCCTCAATCACTACTAATGGCAAACCATTCACAAAACACACAATATCGGGAATTCGATTACCAGTGCCTTCGGCATTTTGAACCACTAACTCTTCAGTAAAATGGAATTGGTTATTATCAATATTATGCCAATCAATAAGTTTAATGGTGGGGGAGGCTTTTTTGCCATCTATGAATTCGGTAACGCTAACGCCATACATTAAGGCATTGTAGATTTTCTCATTAGCCCCTTTTAACCCTAAGTTCATAGCAGGGTTTAGTTCATGCATCACTTTATCAATTGCTGCTTCTGATAATGTATGTTGCTTACCAGCAAACGAGAACGTTTGTTTAGCTAAAAAAGCACGCATTACAGGCAATAAAATAACCTGATGAGTGCTTTTCTTTTCGCTTGCTAGAGTTTTACCACGCAGCGCTTCACATTCACTTGGTGGAATGAAGGTGTAACCCAAGTTGGTTAAAAGGGTCAAAGCGGGTATTTTTGCGCTGAATTCCTCTTGAAAGTTAACTGTCTTAGTCATTTCTAATCCTTTAGCACATTGTCAGTGTTTGAATCGTTTCAGCGCAAATAGATGCAAAATCATCTGTTCGCCAATATCCACCTTGAAAGTATCTGGCACTTTCTTGTTTCCATACATCGGCATCTTCTGTTGGTGTAAAATGCTCTTTATTATGCAAAGCAGTATATCCAAGCATATAACAGATTAATTCTTGCTCATCAGGGCGACCTTGAATGTCATTTGACAAACTAGATATGCCAAGAAAGTTACCAATATCCTTAGCATCAATTCTTTTTTGTAGTATCGATAAAGCTACTTCGGGCTGAATGCTATAAATTGCTATAGCCAATATGGTAAGCACTTTCTCTCCAAAAGTTGTGTCGCTCTGAAGGTTATTTGATTGGGCTAGAGTTACATAAATTTCTATATGGCGAACAACAGTCTCAACTTCTCGCAATGACAATCTATTGGCAATAATAATTTGTTTTATTGTTCTAATTGAGCCACATTCATATAGCTTCATATTTTCCAATACATGGCTTGATCTAACTAAATTTTTATAGTGCTCAATTGCTGCAATACTTTCGCGGTGAGCATTGGTATCGACTGTTTCTGGAAGAGCGATAGTGAATTTAACAAATTTATCTAAATATCTTTGAGCATCAACTGCATGACCATAACAATGATTTATTGACGCTTTAAGTTGCTTTGTATTGGTGATCAAAACAAAGCTAACGCCCTCTACATCAAAGGTGTGTTTTATAATTTCAAGCATATCAACAGCAAAGTTTGGTCTACATCGATCAAGTTCATCGACAAACAATACAATAGGTTTGATAGTCGCAATTTCTGCTAATGCACTTTGTAGCGCTTTTAAGTTTTTGTCTGCTTTTACGTGATCTTTTAATACGGCCTCGACAGTTGCATCAATTGCCTTGTCTGCGGTTTTCTGGATTTCTTTGTTAAAATCATCCGTAACATCAGCTATATCTTGTCTCAAGAGGTGCGAGACTCCCGCTTTTGCAATTGTCTTTAGGCCATATCTTACAGTAGGCAGTGCTTTCTTGATGAAATTTTGTTTACTGTCTTCATCAGGAAAAACTTTAATTACCTCAGCGAGAACCGTCATTAATGGCTCATCGGCATGATCAGCTTTAAATGCATCAATATAAATTAAATGGTGTGTGTCATTACCTTTCATCAGGTTTATCAGTTTATGACAAAACTCAGTTTTACCCGTACCCCAACTACCATCGACCACCATAGGGGAAATATCGATGTCCGTCTGCAATAGTGAAATAGCTTTTTCAGCGATACTTTTACGCTTAAACTCATCTCGCTCATCAAATGTTAATTCTGTAATATCCATATGGTTATGCGACTTCCTTATCGTCCACTTTTACTCTGCGTTTACCTGTTAACAACTGTTGCATAAGCGCTTTCTTTTCTTGCTGTAAGTCAGCAAGCTGCTGTTCTAATAGCTCGATTTCTTGGTCAGCGTTCAGTAATACTGCCGAAATCTTTTGCTGCTCCTGAAATTTAGGAATATGAAAGTGGAGTCCTTCAAAAGCACTCTTAGAAAGCTCTAAGAAAGTTGAACCACTCGCTTTGCTAATTAGTTTATGCTTATAGAAATTTAAAAGGTAATACACAAATTCAATATTAGTATTCTCATTTGGTACGATGTTTTTAAAACCTTGGTTGGTGCTTATTTCATGACTTGCAATTGCCATTTCACCTATCGTTGCACGAGTACAAACAAGCAGTGTGCCCTTAGGGAGAAGTTTTGCAGAGCTGTTTTTAATACCATCCATAGAAACTAGTCGAGCAGTTGACTCAATGTAGATACTATCTTGCTTAGTAATATCGGTAGGTGTTACCCAGTTTATATCACCATTCCAATATTCAGGCTTTGTTGTACTCGGTGTTCCACCAGAGGAAATATTCCCTAACTCTGAAAGACGTTTTTCTTCCCACTCTCCCTCAAACGGTTTGCCTGAATCATCAAGTAGGCGCTTTTTGCCTGTGAGCAGTTGTTGCATCAAGGCTTTTTTCTGCTGTTTGCTGTTGTCGATTAGGCGCTCGGTTGTGCTAATCGCTTTATCCCAAGTGGATAGGATTTTAGTGATCTTTTGCTGTTCGTGAAGTGGGGGTAGCAATAATGGATATATTTTAAAATCAGAAGTGTTTAGGTTTCCTTTACCACCACCAACGACAAGTCTTAACGCTTGGTATTCACCATAATCCGAATTCAATACATAATTTAAAAACCAAGAATCTAAATCCTTTGCTTTGGGCGTTACAATTAAAGTCGTAAACGTTTGTGCTAAATTATACTCTTCAGGAACTACACAAGTTAGACCTACATTTGAACCAGTATGGACAGTGATCACATCGCCTGCTTTAACTCTTTTATTAGGATGCTTAGATGAGAATTCTTCGCTCAAATAAAGCATTTTTGAATCATCAAAATATCCTTTTTTAATATTTAGGTTTCTAATGATAGGTATTCCAACATCGGTATATGCTTCAGTAACAGAGGTCGCTAAACCTACTGCAACCCTTTCTGAAACATCGTTTAGTACTACTTTTTTCCATCCACTAGGCACCATAACCTAACTCCTTTAGGTAGCTATCCATTTCCGCTTCAAGGGTTTGCAGCTCATTTTTTAATTGCACACGCTCAGTGCGCACTGCCACTAAATCAATTTCGGCTTCTTCTTCAAAAGTATCAACGTAGCGTGGAATGTTTAGGTTAAAGTCGTTTTCTTTGATTTCATCAAAACTGGCAAGGTATGCGTACTTATCAACACCTTCACGAGCTTTATAGGTGTCGATGATTTTTTGAATGTTTTCTTCAGTTAATTGGTTTTGATTTTTGCCTGATTTGAACTCACGACTAGCATCAATAAACAACACATTGTTGTCTGTTTTGTGCTTTTTAAATATCAAAATGGCGGCTGGAATGCCTGTGCCAAAGAACAGCTTTTCTGGCAGGCCAATCACAGTATCGAGCAAGTTTTCCTCAATCAGTTGTTGGCGGATTTTACCTTCGCTGGATGCTCTAAATAACACACCATGTGGCACTACTACACCCATACGACCCGTTTCGGGTTTTAATGTTTCAATCATGTGACTGATAAACGCATAGTCACCTTTAGTTTTTGGTGGAATACCTCGCCTAAAACGTCCAAATGGGTCATTGCTGGCATCATCATGCCCCCATTTATCAAGCGAAAATGGGGGGTTGGCTGTAACTACGTCAAAGTGCAGTAAGCCGTTACTGTCTTTTTCTTTTAGCAGTGGGTTACGAATGGTGTCGCCCCATTCAATGCGGTGGTTATCTTCACCGTGAAGAAACATGTTCATTTTGGCTAGAGCCCAAGTTGAACCTATCGCTTCTTGTCCAAATAATGCGTATTTTTTGGAGCCAGAGTTTTTACGAACCATAGCGCCACATTTTAGAAGCAGTGAGCCACTTCCGGTGCATGGGTCACATATTTGATCGCCTTCAGATGGCTCTAAAACCGTTGCTAAAAGAGTTGATACCTCTGGCGGGGTATAGTATTCGCCAGCGGTAGCACCACTGCCAGCCGCAAAGTGTTTGATAAGGTATTCGTAAGCATTACCGATGATATCTAAACTGCCCACACGCTCAGAGCTTAAATCTAAAATGTCTTTACCAAAATCTTCCAGTAAGTGACGAAGTAAGTCGTTCTTTTGTTTTTCTTGGCCTAAGCGGTCAGTGTTAAAGCTGATGTCTTGGAATACGTTTTTAAGCTTACTGCCATTGGCTTCTTCAATAGCGTGTAAGGCTTTATCGATTCGCTCACCATTGCCTGCTTCATAACGCTTTTCATATAGATCCCAAAAGCTTGCACCTTCTGGCAGTACAAAGCGCTGTTTCGACATCATGGCGTGAATAAGCTCAGGGTTATCACCATACTGCGCAACTAATTTGTTGTATTCGTCTTTATAAACATCAGAGATGTACTTTAAGAACAGCATGGTGAGGATGAAGTCTTTATAAGTATCGGCACTGATAACGCCACGGAAGGTGTCACAAGCGGTCCATACCGCTTTGTTGATATCGTCCTGATTGATTTGGTTGGTTGTGGTCATATTGTTTAAGTCCTTATTATTAATTTTTAAATCTGTTTTGTTTTAGGCTCTCTTTCAAACGCATGAGCTTTCAAGTGCGTGAATAGCAATGGCTTCTAGTTGTTGCTGTCTATTTTCAATCAGCTTTTGTAATATTTTTTGCTCTCTAACAGCGCAGCGATGCATTGCGGCGAGTTGTTTTTGCTTCTCAAACTTAAGTACCTTAATGGGCACATTCTCCAGCACTTGTCTGCGAATACTAAGGTACATTGAACCTTCAGCAGTCGCTTTAAAATAACGCTGTGCAGGCTGTTGATTGAGTTGCCAGCACAAGAAATCTGGCACGATCACATCTTTAAACTCAGGCTTCAAACGCACCACAAAAAAGTGTGGTGAGCAGACTGTGCGTTCTAATACATGCTCTACTAATACGCTGTAATGTTTTGCCCCTTTAGCGACAAATAACACATCGCCATTTTGTAACCAGTCGGGTTGTTTTTTCGTATTTAATATGGTTTCAACCATTGTGTATTGATTGATTTCACCCGTTGGCTCGGTATCTCTTACCTGAACAACATTTACATCACCATCGTCGTAATGCCTCACCGTGCCACGAAAAGGGTGGCCTAAGCGGATATCGGCAATATTACTCAGGCGCAGCTCTTCAGTAGCTTGGCGCATTTTTGCATTCATGAACGTTAAACCTTGGTTGTGTTCAGCAAACCGATTTCTCCAAAAGTAAATAAACGCCAATGGGATATGACCAACTGGCGTTAGAAAATCGGAATTAATTTAATGAAAATTATTGTGTCTGACATTGTTTGTTAGGTCAATTTATTTTTGCAGTAATCAAATGCTGCAAATTTTTTTGACATATAAAGTAACCAACTCTATATTTTGCAGTATTAAAATGGAGCGTTTGATTTGAGTGGAAATTATCCCAAAGTTGTAAAACAAACTGTAAATTTAGGCTGCCTGCCTTATGTATCGAGCGTAGATGAAAAAGATCAACGTACAATCGCTTTTCATGAAGATCATGTTGTTGAGCGCTTCCCTAGAGTGTTGTCACTGGTTCGAATTCAGGACGCTCTGGAAATCAATTTATTTTTAGAGCACCGATATAAAGGGCTTTTTATGCCGCCTAAACGTGGCGGTAAAAAGAATCCTCTTGGTGGGGTGTCGCTCATTACTGTGCAGTCATTAGCAAATTCGATGAGTTTGTTTTTGCAATGGGTTGAGAAGAATAATGTGGACTGGCATGAGGTTTATGCCGTAAGTGACAGTGATAAAGCGAAATATTGGCTTCCTGTTTACCGCTATCGCAAGCACCTTATAGAACAAGTGATTGCAAAGGATATCGACCGAGATACAGCAAACTTATACATCAACCATATTAGGCAGTTTTACGAGTGGGCAAGAAAGCAACGCAGAATTGATAAAGTGCCATTCAAATATAAAACCAAGGTCATTAAGAAAAAGCGCAAAGATGGCGGTTTAGATTTGCTGTTTACCGACTACGGGAGTGAGGAGAAAGGCTTTACCATTACCACGACCGATTTGCTGATCCCTAAAAAGTATAAGCAAAAGAAATCAGGCGATGTGGGTTTGTCACCATACAGCCAAGATGAACTAAAGCTTCTTTATGCCAGCAAGGAGCTGACAAAGCAAGGTGCTAAATTGCGAGTAGATTTAGCCGTGCAATGCGGCTTGCGTGCGGAAGAAATTGCCACTTTTACTGCCAGTAATGTTGTTGATCCTGCCTTGGATAATAAAGCAATTTATTACGTCACCATAATCGGCAAGTACGACAAAGAGCGCACAATAATGGTGTCAAAAGGCTTGATGACATCACTTTGGCAATATCGTAACGGCAAAGAACATCAAGATAGATTAGCTAAGTGGCAGCTTGAACATGGGAACTGTGATGATGCACCGCTGTTTCTTAATCGCTCTGGTGATTTTATGTCTCGTAAATCTATCGGCAATGTTATCTCAAAAGTGCGTAAGGAATTAGCGCCACTCGGGAAAATACTAAAACGTGATTTTCATGATTTACGTTCAACTTTTGCAACTAATCTTGCTGGTTTCCTTATCCATAAAAACCTGCCCATTGGCTTCGTGCAATATAAGTTAATGCAGTTGATGGGCCATGCGGATTTTTCAACGACTCAGAAGTACATCAATTTCGCTCGATCACTGACATTCGATAAGCAAATGGCAAGTTGGGTAGATAAATTGTTTGGTGAGTTTGTTGCTCCACTACAAGAAGACGCATTTCATGCTGAGGAATCAGGAGGTGCAGATGTTTGATACCGTGTTTGATTTGTCTCAGTTGGAAGAGCAGCTAGGCAGATGTGTAACTGACGAAAACTATAAACGGATTAAACTACACATTAGCTTTCTAAAACGGCTTTTGCTGCGTTATTCAGTGTTGCGAAACCATTGCCAGAGTTTAATACAAGATGTTAACTCGCTATTTCGTGACGACTATTGGCTTAAGCTAGAAATACAGGCACAACATATTGCACCACAAGATGATGTGCTATTTAGGCGTTGCTTATTTCATTTTGCAACGGCATTAACCAAGGTCAATTCAAAACCTAGTACTGTTTTTGTTTTTGATACAAACATTGATTTACTGCATTGGTATCGGAAAAGCTTTCGATTGGGTAAAGAGCTTAACGATGCCATAAGTGTATGGGATAAGAGGTCAACGCTTGCAAGGAGTACTACTCTATCTTATGCACAAATGGCTCAAAAATGTTTACTACTACTTTGTGAAGCAGCGCCATCAATCGCTGAGCAACTTTGTGAACATGGCTTGCTATGGTTTAACTCAACCATGCACTTTCGACAGGTTTTCAACGATTACCCAATCAAAGGTACACAAAACACACTCCAGCCAGCGTTATTTTCGGTACTTGAAGCATATCAACCAGAGCATTTTCAAGTTGTAAGGATCACCATAAACTACAAATCCATAGATGTCAGTGATTTAAGCTATGTTGAGTCTCTTTTGGTTGAGCAGCTTCAAGCGCTTGCTAACTCAGATAAATTTAAAGGTGAGCTTGAACATGATATTGCATCAATAACGAGACGTTTCTTTGATATCGTCAGCAGTATTCGTAAGGTAGTTGAAAACTACGAAGAAGCATTGGTTGGTTTGGGACTAGAAGCCTTCAAAATAAATAAGTTTTATCTGCTAAAAAAAACCAAGTCAATATTAACATCTTATCAGTTTTATGAATTATTGTTGCTATTAAAATTGCACTATGGTCATGAAATTTATCGCCATGACTTCACGGAAAATTTGCTACCGTTTTATTTTGAAAAGAATAGGAAATATAGACTAATCGATTACAGCCCTGTCGTTTCTGCAGGTCCAAAGCTAATGTCAGAGATAGGCCGTTTACATGACTCAGAAACAGAACTGATACCGGAAAAAAATTATGGCATGGAAACATTACATACTCGGTTTGCAAAGCTTAAGAGGTTGTTACTGAACTATATTATTCCAAATTATAGGAAGGAAATTTCAAAGCATGGCTTAGCATGTTTGAGTATGAGAAATAACCGCATTCAAAAAGCGGTCTTTCAGCAGGTACAAAGAGAGGTAAAGGCTAAGGTTATTAGCTTGAGAAGTGGTACATCTTACTTTGAAGTTGTGCGTTGGGTAATGGCTATTACAGGTCAACAGGTTGTAGAAGCATACAAAATATCTTTCAAACGATATCAACGTCACTCTAGAAGAGCAAAAATAGAAGACTTATATAGTGATAACGAACTGAAAGAAATAATTTTTTATATTGAAAAAGGAATTAAGGAAACGGATAACACTAGGCAATTACTTGCGCTGTACTTCGCTCGTATTCAAGTCAAAAGTTGCTGGAATACGACGCCAATGGCAGATATTGAGCTCAGTGATATTGCAAATATCGAGCTACCAACTGCCAAGAAAAGTATTACTCTATTAATTCAAAAGCCGAGAAAAGGCTATGACGTTGATACCTATTCTTTAGATGGTCGCACAGTAAACAGTGTAATGCGAGATATCGTGTACGTGAAAGATACGCTGACTCACCGATACCGTCACTTGGGTGATAAGCATACTCAAAATTATTTATTTATCTTCAAAGAAAAAACCAATGTAAGTCGTGTATTGGCTAGCAATATTATTGCTTATATCAAATCTATCTTGAATCGACTTGGTTGCACGGTTAATTATGACTCAATGCGCATTCGCAAGAATGGTGCAAATCATATTTACCGTCAAGTATCCAAGCAAATGCGAGCATATGAATCAGCAAAAATTCATACTTTTGACACGTTCATCAATCACTACCAACGAGTGAGTGAAGAAAAAACACAACAAACTTTGCACACAGCAGTAGATGTGATGCACCGTTATTTTACAGGTAGAGAAATAGACCCGGAAATTAAGGTGTTAATGGTTGATGACGATAGCACTCAGAAAACACCCACTGGTGAGTGTGCATCGCAGGGAAAGGATGCTGAAGCGTTACAATACGGAAAAGAACATCGGCATCTATCAAGCGGTAACGAAAGTGGGTGGTGTAGTGATTTTTTGGCGTGTGTGTGGTGCAAGCACTTTAGAACAGTAGCTGATCCTGAGCATGTTTGGCAGTTGCTAAGCTATCGTGATTATGTGTTGGCAGATATGTCGGCCAGTATTTCTGATATTGAAAATAATGAATTTCAGCAAGAAGCGATTACGGCACTGCATCAGCGAGTTGAGGACATATTAGAGCAAGTAGCAATTAAAAACTCGAAGGCAGTGACTAAGGGAATAGAGTTGATGGCGGATAAAGGAATGCATCCGTTTTGGGCATTCGCAGTTACATCAGTTAAAACAGTAGGAGATATTTTATGACGGGAATTTCAACTACTGTGGATGCCTGTTTACAGATTGACGGACTCATCAGCATCAATCCATACCATTCAAAGATTTATACCGAGCTCACGCCGTTAGTGCTTTGGCAATATATACGCGCTAATAAGAAACAGATCACATTATTCGGGGACGACTCATGGTTTTCTCAAGGCAATAAATTGTCCGTATCCTTTAAAGGTATTGGCGTTAAGTATCAATATCAGCTCAAAGCTATGACACTTGGTATGCATACTCAAGGTGCAGGTCAGGGAATGGAACCACTCGCATGGACTACGATTTGTAGAAATATTGCTAGCCTTAAACGCTTAGCTAAGTGGCTTGAGCAATATGGTATTGATAGTTTTTGTGATTTAGACAAAATACCGGAGCTGCGTTTACGAAATATCATATTAGGTTTGGTTCAAGCGTCTGAAGTGAAGAAGCATCCATCTTACGCTGATTCACTTCTATCGGCCGTCTATTGGTTAAGGCTTTATTCAGTAGTTAAAAGCGAGCAATTATACGATTTAGTTCATGAGTATTTTTTTCCATTTAGCTTATTGAAAAAAGCAAACAGAAAAAAACATTCGGTAATTCCAGTTAAAATCATGAAACAAGTTCTAAATGAAAGTGAAGAACACGTTAATGCCGCAGAGAAGATCATTGATAATTGGCAGACATTGCAAACAAGGTTAAATGATGCCATCCCACACTTACCTACAACTGACTTTAAAAATTCAACTTTTATTGACGTATTGGATAGTGAGGATTGTGCTGAATTGAATGAATATCACGAGCTGATTAAAAACCTTCGCAGATATACCTTTGTACTTGTGATTAGTTATACAGGTATGCGTTACAGCGAAGCAATGGCACTGAGTGATGAGTCAGCTATTGAACGGAACGGTAAATATTTTATCAAAACGTTATTGTCTAAAACAACAGATGAAACTCAAACCCTAGAATGGATAACAAATGAGACTACATATCGAGCGGTAAAGTTACTCGCTAGAGTTTGCTCCGTTTATCGTAAGCGAGCAGGCTTATTACTAAAATATCACAGCGAAATATTACCATTAAGTCTCAAACTTAATTTAGAGTTTGGTTTGCATAATCAAACTTTATTTGGTGTGGCTCCTAGAAAAAAGTCCTGCTCCTTTTATTTACATACAAAGTCAAATAAAGATAGCTTTAATAACCTAAATAAGATGTTTTCGATAAGAGTTACTGAACACGATATTTCTGAGCTAGAACGTATGGGGTGCAACTGTCAATCCGTTAGCCCAAATCATAAAAAGTTTAAGAAGCCATATAAAATAGGTGATTTATTCAATTTTACTGCCCACCAATTTAGGCACACCTTTGCTTGGTTTATTATTGCAAATCGATTGGGAGATTTAGACGATATTAAATATCAATATAAACATCTAGATAACATGATGTCATTGGTTTATAGCCAACGGGGATATGAGTCAATGGAGGAGTTAATTGGACTAACCGAAAGTTACTCTGAGTTTATGGTCTCGCAAGCAGTGGAAGATATAGTGAGCGCTGCACAAGACGGCACACTAGCTGGAAAAGGCGGACAAAACTTTATCGCCAAATTGACAGAGATTCTGGCAGATGACCTTACCACTGGAAGCACACCTCACTTCAAAAATATGGAAGAGTTGATCACGTTTGTAGCTAAACATACCAACAATTTTAGAGGTGTGTCACATGGTTACTGTACCAAGGGATCGGAATGTAAAGTTCGTAATGCAGCAGATCCAAGCCACTGTATATGGTGCGATAGTTACATTGCAACACCTCGACATTTACCACACTGGCTGGTTGTTAAACAGCGCTGTGAATCGCAATTAGCTGTATTTGAAAAATTTCCGTCAGAGATTAAACAAAGATTAAAAGCCTTTAGTACAGCATTAAAAGACAATCTTGAAGCTGCCAATATCATCATTGACCAGTTAACGATAAAAGTGAAGGAAGCCTAATATGAGCGAATCAGTTGAGATCTCAATGGCAGACAAAATTGATATAGTCTTGTCTGAAATGGCAGCAAATAATGAAAAAATTAACGTTAGTCAAGTTGCGAAACGAATAGGTATATCAAACTCTGCTATCTACAAATTTACCCCTGAGAAAATTCCGGATATTCAGACTGCGCAAAAGCGTCAGAAACATAAAGCTGAATCTATTGCTGTTGGTACTGAAAATGAACAGCTAAAAAAAGAAGTTGAATCGTTAAAAAAATCAAACTTTGATTATAAAGCACTCGCTGACGATTTGAGAGAGCAAAATGAGTCGTTGTGGGAGCATATTCAGCAGGTTTACAACATGTACGATGAAGTATTGGCAGAGCGTAATAGTTTTGCTGAACGGCTGAAACACGGGCTCTAAATTTTCATAATTGAATTCTCAACCATGAGGTATTTACTAGGAGTAAAAACACAAAAAAGACATCCCAAAGCGTGGCACCTAAGGCAGCTAAAACATTAACCGATCCTAATGCATCAAGACCGCCAAAAATTAGCTGGTTCTGCTTTGTCGCAAAAAGGAACTAGCAAGCAATGAACTGGTTTAATTGAGCCGGACACTGTAATAATGGACAATGTCGACTGAACAGTTCACAAGGTCAAATGATGAGGCAGAAGAGGAAATTTTGATTTCGCGAGATAAATACCCTTAATATTTCGATTGGCTTTTTTTAAATAAGGTTTGATTCATGGCAAACGGTCAACAAAAAGCACAGCAAATCCTTGAAGCATGGCAAGCTACACAAACTGACGATGATTTCAAAAAAATCATATTCCGAGGGCAACTTAATCTCGGAGAAGTAGCCAAAGCCATAGTCTGCCCTCAATCAAAAATTCTGCGCTTAAAGAAGCACTTTTAGCCCTTGAATATAAGCTTCGCGAAAAAAGTGTACTACCGTCGTTAAGTGAATCAGCAAGTAAAGGTTCCAACAAACCAAAGCAATACGACAACACTGCGAATCGTAAGCACCTTCATCTAGACTACAAACTCACAAGCACAATTTTGACTAGAGCTGATTTCTAGTCAAAATATGATTTTATTGGATTAACCAAGCAAACGTTTGAATGTTTTATTTTTCAATTGGGTAATTTCAAAATTGCTTGATAGCTCGAATGTCAAATTCGATTTAGCAATCACACGAATTCAATATAATTGAGCATTTGAGAAAATTAATAATCTAGTTCAATAACTTCCTGCTTGAATCGCCCAAAAATATTCATCCTCTCATAAGAATCACTCAACGCATTTCTTTCTAATATGCCCTCGATTTTAGGCTGTAAGCCTTCATTAAAAGCGTTTTCTCCCACAGTTAGCTGCCGGCTTTTTGTCATTGAGTTGCTCAAATTATTTTTCCGTAAAGTGCTGTCATGACTAAAGCCTGATTTAAGCGTTTCAAGCTTCACTACACTGCTTTCTTCGGGGATATCGAGAGCTATACGATGAGCATACTCGACTAGTTTAGGCTCTGCTGGCATATACAGGTAGCCATATTTATTTGCACTGTCAGTCCATCTGAGAATGCGTCCCAGTATTTGACGGAAGTGCAACTCTGTTTTGATATTAGACAAATGACAACAGACTTGCAGGCGAGGAATATTAGTACCTTCAGAAATCATACCGATGGAGATCACCCATTTTGATGAGCAGCCTCTGTATCGATAAATCAACTCACTTGGTGCATCCGCCCTATAGGTGACGATAGTGGCGTCCTCATTCAAATCTCTACGCATAATTTCAAGAGTTTGATACGCATGCTCCACAGAGCTTGCAACAATAAGCCCGCCAGCAACAGGGTCTTTTTTGCGCAAACTATCCAACTGTATATTTCCCGCCTCAATAATCTGACGTATTACGCTCTCATTTTCGATCACATCTTGATACGGGAAAGTGGAGTGAGTAAGAAGATCTTTAAAGCTGCCAAATAACTTGTGTTCGCTCTTATCAAATACTGAAATTTCATCGTTATCGATTGCAGTTATTTGAGGTAAACGGCAAACATTGTCTCTTATCGCCTCAGCGAGCCCATAAACATAATCGCAGTGTATGCTATTACTTGATCCACAATATTGAGAAAGCACGATAGGAGATGTATCAGAACGCCAGGGAGTACCAGTGAGTGCTAAGGTATGCTTGGCTTTATTTTGCACATTCAAAATGATTTGTTCTCCCCAAGCATTTGAGTTTTCGACGCATGAACCTGCACAATGGTGTATCTCATCAAAAATAACAAACACGCGATACACGCTGAAAAGCTGCCAAAAGTTATCATTTAAAAACTGCATTCCCTGATAAGTTAAAGACTGCCCTC
This sequence comes from Pseudoalteromonas sp. NFXS53, assembly GCF_056629255.1. NCBI lineage: Bacteria > Pseudomonadati > Pseudomonadota > Gammaproteobacteria > Alteromonadales > Pseudoalteromonadaceae > Pseudoalteromonas > Pseudoalteromonas sp. NFXS53. Next base: position 184,186 of record NZ_JBWVBR010000005.1, read on the forward strand.
TAGCCCCAAGCAAACCATCAAACCGATCACCAATAACTTTTTCAAGCGTATCGCTGAAATCCGCACAAACTATCGAAGAAGGCGAAAAACATAACACGATGTCAATTAAGTCTTGCTCAAGCATCTGTTTCGCAAGCTCTGCTGCCATAATAGTTTTACCTGCACCAGGTGTTGCTAATGCTAAAAAGTGTGATGCACCACTTGTATACTTGCCTAGTGCAAGCTCAATGCACTCTGCTTGCCATTGCCTAAGCTTAACCATTACTTGTTATCATCCTCACTAACGACAGACTCAATCGCCTTAATACAGCCTAATAATTTACTATTTGCCTCTCTCGCAGCATTGTATTTAGGCTGTAGTTTTTGTTGTAAGTCAGGGAACTGCTCACAGAGTCGCTTGTACTCATCCACTTCCCCTAGGCCTGCCAGCAAATCGTTCTTATAGTGATTAAGTCGGGCAATAAGCTCATCAAGTTTTCCATCATGCTTGGGGAGAAGTTCTTTCTGGCTGGTAACACTTTCCCCTGAATTCACCATTAGAACAGCAGCATCAAACAACTCCGTTTTGATAAAACTCGTAGCTTCTTTCTTCTTTGAAACTGATTTTTTAAGCCACCCTTGCTTAACAAGTTTCATTAGCTCGGCATAAACAAAGCGACGCGCTTTATTGGGATCAAAAGACTTATCGTCAAGCAATGCTAAATATGCGGTTCTGATCTCTACAGCTAAAAAGTGATCAACATTAGATGCACAAACAATTTGAGCAACAATTGGGTTTATTCGCATCGCGCACTCCTGAATTCAAATAAATGGTGGGACTTTAAGTCATGGGATTATAAGCCGTGGGATTATAATCCGTGATATTATAATCCGCAATATGGAATAGTTTGGCTTTTTGGATACTGGCTTTACCAATGAGCGAACTATTAAAAAAATTCAGTGAAAACCTCAGAGCTATGAGAACAAAACATAAAATCTCTCAAGACCAGTTAGCAAAGTTGACCGATATCGACAGAAGCTATGTAGGACGTATCGATCGGGGCGAAGTGAACATTACATTAGACAAGCTTTATACAATTGCGAAAGCCTTAAAATGCCAGCCTTCAGATCTGTTACCAGAAATTGATTATTCTAAAAACAAAAGTGAATGACTTTGTGCTTTCAAATAAATCTTTGTATGTTGAGTGCCATTCAAAATGAGAATCTGCGGCACGATGAGATTTTTGGATATTCCAATTGAAGTGGCCAGTTCTAGGGTTCAGTAAAATATTTTCTTATTGGTAAGTAATGTTCGAATAACAAATCAAGTGACTTATTTAGTTGGCTAGGTTCTTCGCTATTTTTATGGCTAGGGGTGTTCTCCAGGTTGATCTTTAATTCATGTAGTTGTTTGAAATAATAAGTAAAATCGTACAATTGGTTTGGAGTATTAATTGTTCGACTAATACCGAATATGTAATTATGATAATATTCAACTTCGAGCTATCTAAGGCTTTTCAGATGCTTAAAGATAAGTATTCGCAAGTTTCGTCACCTGATGTTAAGCGCGAACTTGAAGAATGCTTTGAGGACAAAGCTTGTAACGAATCAATCTGAAGATATGGTCTAAAGCCTTTTTAGTCGGAGTTTTGACAAATAAAATGGCATTGAGGGAAATTAATAAGGAAATATTAATGGATGTTCAACAAAAACTAGATGTGCGTAAAGCCTTTAAATTGCGTATTCATGAATCTAATGGAAATGCATTCGAAGATTTGTTTTGCGATGTAATGCGTGCATCGAATAGGAATTTTAGAAAAGTTAAACCTCAAGGACGCATTGGGGATAGAAAAAATGACGGCTTTATTGCGTTAGAAGGAAAATATTATCAAGTTTATTCACCGCAATCACCAACAGGCAACCCAACTGCCGCTACTTCAAAAATTGAAGAAGATTTAGACGGACTAATTTCATACTGGGGTAACGAGCATAATTATGAAATTAGGCAGTTTTACTTTGTATTTAATGACAAGTACTACGGAGCATACCCAGAAATATACACAACCCTTAACTCAGTTAAGAATAAATATAATCTAGAAGTATGTGATGTGTTTCTTTCTTCTGAGCTTGAAGACACATTCATGGAACTACCAGAAGATAATATAGCTTCAATATGTGGTTACTATCCTAAACCTGAAGATATTGGTTTCATTGATAATTCAATAATTGCCGAAATTGTTGGTTACGTTTCTCAAAATTATGGTGGTTTTTCTGACTCAACCACTACAGAGCCTCCAGACTTTTACAACAAAATACATTTCAATAATTTAGGTGAAAATACAGCTAGGCACCTAAATATTGGCGCATATCAAGTGGGATTTGTTGAGGATTACTTTAGAACCAATAGTCAATTTTCTCGACAACAGTCTAGAGATTCTTTGAATGAAATGTATTTAAAGCACTTAAATACAAATAATTCGGAAGTGTCAATTTTAACGGGGTTATCTCAGTCGGATATTGTTTTTAAAAGTATGGTTGATGAAATTTTGCCTGCCAATTTAAATAACATGCAAAGGCGTGACTATGAGAGAAATGTTATTGCAGTACTGGCATTCTTTTTTGAGGCATGTGATATTTTTGAGGAGCCACCTGAAAACTACGATCCGCAGGTAGGTGAACATGTTTAGCCCTCAGAAACACATTCGATTGTCAGAATCTATTTTAGGCTTAGGAGCAAATGTTCTCAGTTTGCTTTCTAGACCATTAAGCCCAGAACAGATTTATGATAGGTTGAAAAACGTCAATCTGTTAGTTAGTCATGATTTTGAGCATATTATACTAGCATTGGATTTTTTATATGCATGTGGAGCAATAGAGTTAAACGAACAAGGAAAAATAGTTAAATGCAGTTAATTTCACTAGAGGCGAATAAACCATCCTTTAATACCGTGTTTTTTAATCCAAATGGTTTAACGTTAATTATTGGGAAAAGCACTTCAACTGATAAAAACAATACTTACAACGGTGTGGGTAAATCACTTTTGCTACAAATTGTTAATTTTTGTCTTGGTGCAAACAAGATCCCTGCTTTTGAAAAACACTTGTCAGGTTGGGAGTTTACGCTGAATTTTAAAATCGGCGATAAACCATATACAGCGAACAGATCTACAAAAAAGCAGAATAAGATTTACTTAAATGATAAAGAGTTTGGGCAAAAAGCTTTTAACGCAGAAATAGAAAAAGTACTTGTGGATATCCCTGAGAACTCTCCATACTTAACTTTTAGAACTGTTTTTTCTCGATTTTATCGAATTGGTAGGGCTAGTTATGTATCAAGCTTATCAACAGCAAAGGAACAAGCCTTTTCATCTTTGGTCAATAATGCCTTCTTACTAGAATTAGATCTTGATTACGTTTATCAAAAACGTAATACATGTAAACGTTATCAAGAGTTAGATAAGTTTGAAAAATCATTTAAAAAAGACCCTGTTATTAAAGAATACTATACAGGTGATCTTGATGTAGAATTTGAGATTTCGCGTCTAACTCAGGACGTAAAGAGGTTAGAGTCCGACATCAAAAACTATAATGTGGCGGAAAACTACGCTGCTATTCAAGCAGAAGCTGATGTCATGGCTGAAAAGCTGTCAAAAATGAAAAATAGGCTCTATTACTTAAGTACCAGTATTAAAAACATTAAACACAGTATGAGTTTGTATCAGGATATGGACTTAGGTAAGGTCATTAGCTTATACGGAGAAATAACAGAACTTTTTAAGGAAGGTACGCTTAAAACTCTCGAAAATGTTACAGATTTTCATCGAAGTATTCATGTTAAAAGAAGCGAGCGCTTGGCTAAAGAGCTTAATAGATTGACCGCTACGCATTTGGAAGAAGAAAAAAGTAAAATCAATTTGCAAAAAGCTTTTGATGAGAAAATGAAGTTGTTAGCAAAAAGTCGCGCATTAGACTTCTTTGCTGCAATAAATGCTCAATTGACAGAATTAAAAAGCAAGCTTTCAAAGCTTCAAGATTACAAAAATATCTCTGCCCATTCCAAAAAAGAAATGGCAGAAGCCCTTAAAGATTTGTCTAGCCAAGAAGTTACTGCGATTGAATATTTGGATGTATATAAAGAGCAACAACACCCTGTTTATCTGGGTTTTAGTACTTTGGCAAATGAGTTTTATCCTGAAGTGCCTGCTGGGATTTCGATTCAAAATAATGAAGGTAATAATCAAGAGCGATTCAAAATAAGTGCTAGGATTCAAAATGATGCATCAGACGGAATTAATGAAGTTAAAATATTTTGTTATGACCTAAATAACTTAATTAATTCATCAGTTCACCATTTTCAAAGCCTTTTTCATGATAGTCGGATGTTTAGTGATATTGACCCAAGACAAAGAGCTATATTGTTACAACGTGCCCATGCAATAACTAAGGCCTCAGGTAAGCAATATATTGCTACAATAAATGAAGATCAGTTAACTTCATTAAAAGATGTGCTTAGTGAAGCTGAATATAAGGAAATCTTTGACACGGTAAGACTTGAACTGAGAGATGACTCCCCAGAATCAAAATTACTTGGTGTTCAAATAGATATGCAATACGAAAAAGACTAACTAGTTCTCAACTATAAGCCAGTAATAGCTGGCTTTATTTATAGCAATTTTGAATCAGTTTCACTACTTGAAGATTATCTTTTTAATAGCGTATAGTAGGTAAATTTGTTAACCAAAGTTTGTCCGTTTTTTTGCTATGAATATCCTTTTTCTATGCACAGCTAATATCCAACGTAGCAAGACTGCTAAAGAGTTGTTTAGTGCCGCAGATAAATCGAACGTTTATCGCTCAGCAGGACTCAGCAAAAAATATGTACAAAAAGCAGGCTCGACTCTTTGTACTGAAGAGATGCTGGAATGGGCAGATGAAATCTACGTGTTTGAACAAAAGCATATTGAACGGATTAGGGCATATACCGGTGATATATACCTTCACAAAATCGCTAATCTCGAAATCGAAGACAGTTACCAATACTTTCAGCGCGAATTGGTTTTGCTGCTATTAGAGCGGTTACCTTTTGAACGTATGCCTAAATCTCTAATTACTTCGTGAATAAATCCGCGTTTCAATAACTGTCCACATGCTACTTTGCTTGTTTCATACTCTAGGTTTTAGTGTTACATCATTTATAGGTTTTAATGATTTGGTTTTGCAATTATAGAGTGAAGGTGAAGGTCTCTAATGTGGATTTGGCTTAATTTAGCACTAAATTGGACATTGTAAGTGATTATGAGAAACCTATTATAGGTTTTTCATTATAGGTTTTTCATAATCAATGTAAGGTGTTGAAAAATAAAGTTATTTAACCAATTCTACCTAGTTGAGAGATGGTTAAACCTCCGAGTTTTCTTTTTCATCAATCAAATTTTTGAGGTTTACTACAGTCGGTCTACCATAATAATTGGTATCAATATGATATGTGTTACCTATCCAAATAGGCATTGGCGTTGAGTTATGTCCATGAATCGAAAAGTTAACCCCTAAGTTGCTAAATTGCTTCTGAGACTTAAATAATTCACGGCTCCAAAGTAAAGACTCTACTGTGCTCTCTGATTTCTTAGGTGGGGATAACCAGTTCCAACTCGGTGGTAATGTATGTGACAAGCCAACCTTAATGCCTCTGTATTCCAATAGTATAGAGAGCGCACTGTTTAAAAAGAGGTTGCAGACTGACTCTAATTTTTCATTATCAACATCATGATGCCATGCTCCACCATTTGAAGACCAAAGAGACATAGCTGTCTTATCTTGAGAGATAATTGATTCAAGCATTAGATGTTCGTGATTACCTAATACAAAATCAGCATTAATATCTAAAAGGTATTGAATCAATTGGATTGACTCACTTCCACGGTCAATCATATCGCCTAGGCTGATGAGGTGGTCAACATGCTCAACAAACCCTTGCCTACTTAATGCTTTTTGGAGTCCTGATAAACTCCCATCCAAGTCGCCAACGACAAAGACATTCTTACTAGCTTCGATGACCACCGTTTTTTGTACAGCGACTTTTTTGATTGCATTAGCACCAATTTTCAACATTTTGTAATGTCCAAAACCCCAAACACAAAGCTAATTTTAGCATGATCTCTTTTGCAATATTGAGACTAGCGAGTTTAGTTTGCAAAAACATTGAAGGTAATGCCAAGGTGAATGTTTGAGCTACGAAAGTGTCTTGCTATATTGGGTGGAGTTACAGTTTCATGTTTTCAGAACCCCACAATAGAAATTAACTGGCAAATTTGCCGCGGAACTATGGCAATAGATATTTGGAACAGCGGTCACAATAGCCCGGAATCTACAATTTTGAATAGAACTCGCCACATGTCATCAATATCAACGGTAAAATTCGCCATATCTACGATGTGTAATATTTATGGAAGATGAGTTCACCAGAGAATTTGTAATCTTAGATCAATTTAGAGAAATAGCTGAAAAAAGTCATTGTTTGTAATCGAACAACTTATATTTCTGTTCCTTGGTCTGTTCAACTTTTAGCGGTAGCCAGTCAAAATCACCGTCACCAATGCCTTATTTTTGGGCCACTTGATCTGTAACTGGCTTCACATCTAGCATACAGGTTCAATAATCGAGTAAAACACCGATACTCTGCTCAGTAACGCAAGATTGTTAGTGTTTTATTAATCTCATTTTGAACGCCAATTTTATAAGGGAGCACAAGTTGAGTGGCAATTTCTGATTTTCTAGAATCTTCAACTCTTTGAATTAAAATAATAGTAGCAGCCTGAGATTCTCAAACTAAGTGGCAATCGCCAAGAGTTATCACAATCTAATAAAAAGCGTTAAAAATAGTAACAAAACTGTATTTTTCCACCTCAATTTACTTCTGTTCTTAGAGTAAATTCCTCAAAAACTGTTACCCCTCTTTAAGTCAATAAATACGGGACGGTAACAATTTTTCATTTGTCGAAAACGACATTAATTTCACTCCGCACGAAGTGTCACTGCTTATGTCTCACATCATCGCCCATGAGTTAAAGCACAAAGATACCATTGAAATTTACGACCCCACATCTGGTTCAGGCTCTCTACTTATCAATATCGGTGAAGCGGTTGAAAAATTTGCTAAAAGCAAAGATAGCATTACCTATTATGCCCAAGAGTTAAAAGCGAATACTTATAACCTGACCCGTATGAACCTTATAATGCGTGGTATAAAAGCAGATAACATTCACACACGTAATGGTGATACGCTAGAGGACGATTGGCCATACTTCGATGAAAGTGATCCACAAGGCACATATCAAGCGCTATATGTTGATGCGGTAGTGTCTAACCCACCTTACTCACAAGCATGGGACCCAAGCTTTAAAGAAAGCGACCCGCGATATTCTCGTTTTGGTTTAGCACCAAAAGCTAAAGCTGATTTTGCCTTTTTACTTCATGACCTTTACCACTTAAAACCTGATGGCATCATGACCATTGTATTACCCCACGGTGTGTTGTTCCGCGGTGGTGAAGAAGGCGAAATTCGTAAACAACTGATAGAGCAAAACCACATTGATGCAATAATCGGTTTACCAAGTAATATCTTCTTTGGTACCGGTATTCCAACAGTGATTTTAGTACTTAAACAAAAACGACAAAATACTGATGTGCTGGTGGTTGACGCCTCCAAGCACTTTGCCAAAGAAGGTAAAAATAACAAACTGCAGGCCAGTGATATTAAACGTATTGTTGATGTGGTAATTAACCGTGAAAGTATTGAAAAGTTTTCACAGGTCGTCACTAAAGAAACCCTGCGAGAAAATGACTATAACTTAAATATCCCCCGTTACGTAGACTCTTCAGCGGCAGCAGAGAACTGGGATTTACACGCCACTATGCTTGGCGGTATTCCTAATAGTGAAATAGCAGAGCTACAAAACTACTGGCAAACTTTACCACAGTTACACAACGCCTTATTTAAAGTTAAATCTGCTGCCTACTGTGAGCTAGCGATTGCCAAAAGTGAAGTTAACGCCAATATTAGCAGTCATCCACAAGTAGTTGAATTTATAAACGCGTATAACCACGCATTTTCAGGTTTCGATGAGTATTTAAGCTCCACACTAATTCAAGGCTGGCAAACAGTTAATCGTAACCAACAAGAGCCTGAATTAAGCAAAGAGCTATTCTCGCGTTTAAGTAATATTGCGCTGATAGATAAATATCAAGCCTACCAATACCTAAACAACCAATGGCAAACTATCAATGCTGATTTAGAGATGATGCAAACTGAAGGATTCGCCGCCACGAAACAAGTAGACCCCAATATGGTGGTTAAAAAAGTTAAGGGTAAAGACACCGAAGTGCAAGATGGCTTCAAAGGCCATATCATGCCATTTGATTTAGTACAACAAACCTACTTGAGCGATGACCTAGCGGCTCTAGCAAAACAAGAAAACCGCTTAGTAGAAGTCTCCAGTCTGCTGGAAGGCATTTTTGAATCGCTAAAGGAGGATGACAAAGAGCAAGACACCGTAAAAGAAAGCAAAGATGGATTTGTGAATGCCGAAGTGGCCAAGGCGGCGAAAGCTTTCCTTAAAGAGCAAAAAGACAGCAAAATTAAATTTGAAAAAGACAGCCCTGAGCCAGAAGAAAGTTACAAAGCCAAAATCATTGCGGCCAATAAGCTTATTGATGAAGAAAAAGCTCTGAAAAAAGCGGTAAAAGAAGCACAAACCACTCTGCACTTAAAAACGAAAACCACTATTGAAGGCTTAACCGACCAGCAAGTGAACGAATTACTGCACTTAAAATGGATCACACCGTTAAGCCAAGAGCTTGCTGCTATGCCAAGCGCCGTGATTTCTCAGCTAACCAGCCAAGTACAAGACCTTGCCGACAAATATGCGGTGACTTACTCGCAAGTGGCAAGTGATATAAAAACTACCGAGTTTGAGCTGGCCGAATTGATGGATGAACTCACCGGTAATGAGTTTGACATACAAGGCTTAAGTGAGCTAACTAACTTATTAAAAGGTGAGTAAAATGAGCATGGAACAGAAAATTCCTGGGGTTCGGTTTGAGGGATTTATCGGGGAGTGGGAAGAGAAACGTCTCGATGATTTGTGTACTCTCATTACCAAACAAACTGGCTTCGACTATTCTGCGTCAATAAAACCTTCATTAGTTAGAAAAAAAAGCAATAAAGTATACCCATTTATACAAAATAAAGATTTTAATGGTCCAAACATAAATTTGGAGACTGATTTTTATATTCCTTTTGAAGTTGCCAATAAGTATCCAAAGATACTTATAGACGTACCATCTGTTCTTATTTCAATATCAGGAAAGATAGGAAATGTTGGTTTTTACCAGTTGCCTGAAAAGGCAATAGTCGGTGGAGCTGTTGGAATATGTAAATTGAAGTGCCCTTCTGATGGTCTCGTTATTATTCATCAGTTGCTTTCTAGAGTTGGGCAGGAGTACTTTCAAACACTTACAAAGTCGTCATCTCACGCTAATATCACTGTTGAAGATATTAGACTCATTAAAACTAAGTTACCTTCAACCATAGAAGAAAAAAGCAAAATTGGTGCGTATTTCAATCAGCTCGATAACTTAATTAACCAACACCAACAAAAGCATGACAAGCTTAGCAACATCAAGAAAGCCATGCTGGAAAAGATGTTCCCCAAACAAGGTGAAACTATACCAGAAGTCCGTTTTAAAGGTTTTAGTGGCCCGTGGGAGGCGAAAGAGCTGGGGGAATTAGCGGAAATTGTTCGTGGTGCTAGCCCTCGCCCTATTGAAGATCCTAAATGGTTTGACAAAAGCTCATCGGTTGGTTGGTTACGCATAAGAGATGTAACTGAACAAGATGGGAGAATACATTTTTTAGAGCAAAGAATTTCAAAACTTGGGCAAGAAAAAACTCGTGTCCTACTTGAACCGCACTTACTTTTGAGTATCGCTGCTAGCGTAGGAAAACCGGTTATTAATTATGTTGGAACTGGGGTTCATGATGGTTTTTTAATATTTAAAAAGCCTCTGTTCGAGCTTGAGTTTATGTATCAATGGTTAAAATCTTTTCAAGAAGCTTGGCAGCAATATGGACAACCAGGGAGCCAAGTTAACCTTAACTCAGATATTGTGAAGAGGCAGATACTTCGTATTCCTTCAAATCCAGAGCAAGTAGCCATCGGCAACTACTTCCAAAAACTCGATATGCTGATTAACCAACATCAACAACAAATCACCAAATTAAATAACATTAAGCAAGCTTGCTTAAGCAAGATGTTCGTCTAACAAGGACCATGTATGACTACTTTTAAAACCGAAGCGCAATTTGAACAGGCATTTATAGAGGTGCTTACCCACAAGGGGTGGGAGCCTGAGATACTCAAAAACAAAACCGAAGCGGAGTTACTGAAAAACTGGGCGAACATTTTATTTGAGAACAATCGCCAGCAAGATCGCTTAAACGATGTGCCGCTAACTACAACAGAAATGCAGCAGATTATAGAGCAGATCAAAGAGTTAAAAACACCGCTTAAGCTTAATGGCTTAATCAACGGCAAAACCGTGGCCATTAAGCGCGATAACCCCGCCGATACTTTGCATCTTGGCAAAGAGGTGAGTCTCAAAATTTACGACCGCCAAGAAATTGCCGCGGGTCAAAGCCGTTACCAAATTGTGCAACAGCCAAAGTTTGAACGCGGCAGCCCCTTGCGTAATGACAGGCGTGGTGATGTGTTGTTACTAATCAACGGCATGCCGGTTATTCACGTTGAGCTAAAGCGCAGTGGCGTGCCCGTTAGCCAAGCGGTCAATCAAATTGAAAAGTATTCAAAAGAAGGAGTTTTTGGCGGGCTATTCTCGCTTATTCAAGTGTTTGTGGCCATGGAGCCGAATGAGAGCAAATACTTCACAAACCCAGGAGTTGATGGCAAGTTCAACTCTGACTACCAGTTTAATTGGGCAGACTTTAACAACGAGCCAATGAATAATTGGAAAGATGTGGCTTCTACCCTACTTTCTATACCTATGGCCCATCAGTTAATAGGCTTTTATACGGTTGCTGACAATACCGACGGCGTATTAAAAGTAATGCGCAGTTACCAATATTACGCTGCCAATGCCATTTCTGACAAAGTGGCTAAAACAAACTGGAAGCAAATGGGCAGTACAGCGCATAACCCTGAGCGACTCGGTGGTTTTATTTGGCACACGACAGGTTCAGGTAAAACAATGACCAGCTTTAAGTCTGCTCAACTTATTGCGCAATCAAAAGATGCCGATAAAGTCGTATTTCTTATGGACAGGATTGAGTTAGGCACCCAGTCGCTATTGGAATATCGCGGTTTTTCTGGCGACAACGAAGAAGTGCAAGCCACAGAAAATACCCATGTGTTAATCACTAAGCTGAAGAGTGATAACCCAGCAGAAACGCTCATTGTCAGCTCGATACAAAAAATGAGTAACATTTTTGAAGACGTGAATGATGAAGGTACTGCGACTAATTCTGCTGACATTGATAAAATACGCACTAAACGCTTAGTGTTTATTATTGATGAAGCTCATCGCTCTACTTTTGGAGATATGCTTACAACCATCAAGCATACCTTTCCAAGCGCCCTATTCTTCGGTTTCACCGGTACCCCGATACAAGATAAGAACGAGATAAACGGTAACAACACCAGCACTATTTTTGGTAACGAGCTTCACCGTTATAGCATCGCAGACGGTATTCGTGACGGCAATGTACTGGGTTTTGACCCATACAAGGTTACTACCTTTAAAGACCGTGATGTTCGCACTGAGGTCGCATTACTCCAAGCTAAAGCTGATTCAGTGACTGATGCGATGTCAGATGCTGCTAAAAAGAAAAAATTCAATCACTTTATGAATACTGTGCCTATGGCGGGTCATGAAGATAAAGCAGGTAAGTACCATAAAGGCATTGAAGATTATGTACCCAAAGAGCAATACCTAACAGATGAACACCAAGAAAAGGTTATTGAAGACATTCTAGACAACTGGGATGTACTCAGCCAAGGCAATAAGTTTCATGCCATACTGGCCACAAATAGTATTGCCGAAGCAATCGATTATTACCGCCGTTTAAAAAAGGCTAAACCTGAGTTAAAAATATCGGCTCTATTCGATCCGAATATAGATAATGATGGGGGGACGGCAGGCAGAAGTGCGACGTTTAAAGGTGATGGTTTAGAAGAAATTATGAGCGATTATAATGCGCTTTATGGCCAGGATTTTGATTTCGCTCGTCATGCTGCATTTAAGAAAGATTTAGCCGCTCGCCTTGCTCATAAAAAACCGTATGACCGTGTGCATTTAGAACCAGCCAAACAGCTTGACCTGCTAATCGTGGTAGATCAAATGCTGACAGGCTTTGATTCAAAGTGGTTGAATACTCTCTACTTAGATAAAGTCATTAAGTATCAAAATATTATTCAAGCTTTCTCTAGAACAAACCGCTTGTTTGGCCCAGATAAGCCCCATGGCACAATACGCTATTATCGTTTCCCTCATACCATGGAGCAGCACATAGAGAATGCAGTCAAACTCTATTCTGGTGATAAGCCAATTGGTTTATTCGTAGACCGATTAGAGAGCAACCTTGACGCAATGAATGCGTTATTTGCTGATATAGCTGATGTATTCAAAAATGCGAATGTACAAAACTTCGAAAAACTGCCAGATGATGAAGCTGCGTGTGCTAAGTTTGCTGATTTGTTTAAAACGCTTAACCAACATTTAGAAGCCGCAAAACTTCAAGGCTTACACTGGGGTGAACTATCGTATTCTTTTGGACAAGATGAAGAAGTGCGCGAAATTGTGTTAGCAATGAATGAGGAAACTTATTTAACTCTGGTACAACGTTATAAAGAGCTTGCAAGCTCGAGTAGCAGTAACCCTGGTGGTGGCGGTGATATTGCATTTGATATTCGCGGACACCTGACAGAAATTGATACCGGCAAAATCGATGCCGATTATATGAATAGTCGTTTTGAGAAGTTTCTGAAAGAGCTAAAGCAGAAAGGTACAGCAGATTCATTTGAGCAAACTCTTAATGAGTTGCATAAGTCGTTTGCATCACTCTCACAAGAGGAACAAAAATACGCCAGACTATTTTTGCATGACCTACAACGGGGCGATGTTGAATTACAAGCAGACCTAACCTTTAGAGACTATATCAATATCTACAAAGACAACGCTGAGAATGCCCTAATTGACTCTATCGTTAAAACGCTAGGTTTAGACAGAAACTTATTAATGAGCCTGTTAAATGACAAACTGAGTGAGAAGACTCTAAATAATTTTGGCCGTTTTGATGCCCTGCTTGAAACAGTAGATAGAGAAAAAGCCAAGGCTTATTTTGAAAAGTTATCAGGTGATAAAATCCCTCCTTTTAAGCTTAGCATGCGTATTAATAAGTTCTTAAAGCAATTTATTTTGAACCAAGAGGCTGAAGTTTTAGAAGAGACAACGGCTTAGTTTGATTAATCTTAAGCGGCTAACATAGTATTAGCCGCTTTATCTATCGATCTGGAAGCCTCTACAGTAATTAGCTTGAAGGCAAGGTCATACCGTAAACGAAACTAGTCTAGTTTCCCTTATTGTTAATATATAATAGACCCAGTCATTCTAAGTAAAAAACATTAATCAAATACTCGTACAAAGGAGTAATTTAAAGCTAAGTAAGAGCTATTTGATCGAATCGTAATGGTCAATAACTTTAACTATTCTGTTTAACAATGGGTTAAACCCATCAAACTTGATATCTTTCTTTTGTGCTTTCACTATGTGGTTTGCAAATGCATCTTTGCTAAGGTCTTTTTTTCCATCTCTATTATCGACAGTATTAAAGCAAAGACCATTAGAGTGTTTTTTTAGTCTAGTTGCATCATCAAAAAAATACTCAATGTCAGTTTCACAGCCAGCTTTACCAAGTGGTGTAAATACAACATATAAGTTTCTGATAACATGTATGAACTCTGCTTTTCTCACGTCAGTTTTAGAATCATAGCTGGCGGGACATAGTGTTGTTTTAGTATTGAAACTTTTGGATTGAAGTTGTTTTACAATTTTTTCAGGGCCTTCATCATTATCCAAAAAAATAATTACAGGGTGCTGAGGCTTTGGTGCATTATAATATCGCATATGTTTTTCATAATCGCGAATGAAACCAAAGAGATAATCAGTCCCACCAAATAGCTGCAATAAAAACCGAGTGCGTTTAGAATATTCGACAAATCGAAGTAACAACTTATATTTATTTTTACTTTTTTTAGCTAACTTAGGATAGTGTGCAACCAGTTCACTTATTGCTGACTTGAGATAAATATTATCTGTTTTTCCCTCGCACAAAATAGTTGGCTCATTGTTTCCATAAAACAAGCGATAGAATAGAAACCGGCTAAACGTCTTTTCTCTTCCTGTAAGAAGCTGTGTTGTATTTTGACCGATATTTTTCAGCTGATATTCAGGTTTCAATGGTGGCTTTTGTCTGATCCGATTGTAGTGATCTACCTGATCAATAAAATTGAGTTGCCCTTCAAGCACATTAAGATTCCCAGCAACATGAACACCATCCTCAATTGTGGTGAATTTTCCCGTTTTAAAAAGTGAATTACATTTAGCTCTAGCGGTACGCCAGTATTCTTTCTTTGTATTTGGTCTTTTATTGACTATTAAACCAGTGACATCTTGCCTTGAATCTTTATATTGGATCCGTATTTTTTTCTCGTTAATAGAAAACCCTGCATGTTCTATTTCCCAAGTGAGTTCTTTGCCTGGTATGTACTCGTCATCTAATTCCCTCATAATTTCAACAGGGAAGAGTGATTGCCTAGTTGAGAACGTTATATCGTCAGCATAACGAGTGTAAGTGCATTTGTATTTCTTTGCCAATGAAGCTAGACGAATATCCAAACTATGCGTAATCAAGTTTGTGATGACAGGGGAACAAGGACTACCTTGGGGCAACTTATTGTCATAACAAGCTATTTGAGCAATAACTGTTGCTATATGAGGATTTAACTGAAAATTTTTGTTTTTTATAAAAAAGCCGCGTACCCGACCAAAATTGAAACTATCAAAGAAATTTTCTAGATCAATATTTAAAACATTCTTTTTACCTAAGTGCATCATCGCATTTGTGATAATAGATCTATTTCGAACAAAACCATGTGATAAAGAGGGCTGTTTAGTTTTTGTATTAGATATTTTAATTTTAAGAGTTTCAGCTACGTGATCTATTTTTTGAGCTGAAAGCATCTTAGGGGACACAGTTTGAGAGTCAGGAAACTTAATTGCATTAATCTCATCTATGCAATCTAATAAAAAATCAGCTAACTTTTTTTGTAAACTTTTTAGATCATCTGATGGTGCATTTATGATTCTTTTTCCGCCTGACTTTTTTGCAATAGAAAATTGATGGTATTGAGTGTGAGGCTTATCAACATACAAGCATCGAGTTAAAAATTTAGGTGTTACGCCTATCGCTTTTGCAAAAGTTGGTTTTGTTGAAATTGTTTTTAAGTGGTTTAACTTTGACATCCGTTTTCTCATTGAAAAGTAGTGGTTTATGGGCACTCCTACGCACTATATTCTGATGATACACTGTATGCATCCGTTAAGTAGCAATCCAATCGGATCATTTTTTCACTGGTCGCGAAACGCGACCTAAAAATCTGCCCATAAACCAAGTGCAAGACTGCCATATTTATTATAAAAATCAATGATTTTTGAAATTTTAATTATTTATCAATCACTAATAATTAAAACAAATTGAAAATAATGGGCATTTTAATTAATGAAATTAATCATCCCTAGCCGCCACCTTTGCTAAAATCCAATCTTCTACCTCACCTTCAACCCAGGCGACCGAATTTGCGCCTAACGAGACGCTCTTCGGAAATTCATCTTTTGCCATGAACCTGTAGACAGTTGCTCTGCTTAAACCTGTGACATTTAGTACTTCTGATAATTTAATTAGTCTCATTTTATTCTCCTGATGGGTTAGTACATACCATCTCGGGGAGTCGTAATTTTTTATCCCAAACCAATCTATTTCACATATACATCATTCACTTGCATACAAACATTCGGAGACTTTTATGCAAGTAACAAAACCCAAATATGAATTTACTGAATGCGTAACTGATGAGCAGATACTTGAAGCAGCGGCTTATGTGATTGCGCAAAAGAATATGCGTCAAGGCATTCTTAGTTGCCCTGCTGATTGCGCTGAGTTTTTGCGCTTTAAATTAGCGCTGGTGGAACACGAAGTATTTATGATGTTTTTGCTCGACTCGCAAAATCGCATTATTGAGCTGGTGGAGATGTTCAGGGGCACGATTAATGGCGCGACTGTTTACCCAAGAGAAGTTGTTAAAACAGTACTAAAGTTTAATGCGGCTTCTGTGGTGATTTCACATAACCACCCTTCAGGTATTTGCGAGCCATCAGAGGCTGATAAGTTAATTACAAATAGACTCAAGCAAGCATTGGCTTTGATTGATGTATCTGTTCTGGACCACATTGTGGTGGGCGAACAATGTTATTCATTTGCTGAGCATGGTTTGCTTTAGGGAGGACTTATGACTTTACGATTAAAAGAGCTTCCTAACTTAGCTATACCCGATCCACTAATTGAGCTCATATCTACTGAAGTGATTAGGAATAAGCCAAGTAAGCAAGGCTATAAGGCTTTTTCGATTCGATTTAATGTAGCAGATGCCAATCATGAAGAAGCAGCCACCAGCCCCGCTATTGAGCTTAGATTCGAACGTACTGCCAATGGTTTTCAATTGGCCTACATTCTGGACCTAGAAGAAGCAGGACAAATGTATCCTTGGTTCAAATTAGCAAATATGTTGATCGGGCTTGATAAACGCTGTGTACCTGAGTTTGGTTGGCAAGATGAACAGACATCAAGCTCGCTTAATCAAATAGAGCTTATTGCTTTGGCGTATCGATACTCAACGGGTATCTATAAAGTTGAGGTAAACTTCGAGTGGTAAAAATGCAGGGGCTTAACCCCTGCTATCTCTTTCTATTTTTTTTCAGATATACATTATTTAATAAAAGTATTTTTATTTTTGGCTACACCCAAATGTGCGATGCCCTTTACCAAATTGCTTAGTTCTCACTTTGGCAAAGTAAGAAACGCGATGAAACAATGCATTAAATTGTTTAGTAAACTGAAGGCTATTCGCATCAAGAATGTAGTATGGATTTTTAGGTATATGAACTAAACGCTTTACCTCTTCAAAGGACTTAGCTAAGGCGCTCGCCCACGCAGTTACAATACGATTAAACAGATTAACTTTCTCTGACTCAAAGTTACCTAATGTTGAGAACTGGTCTTTATTAAAGAAAAGTACAATGTGATAGTGATGATGCAAAGAATGGTTGTGCTCTCTTGCCCAAATGTACCTTAGATTAGTCTTGTGAACTAACCCACCAGCTTTCTGCTTTCTTGCTTCATGACTTTTGATTTGTGCTTTCAATGAAGCGAAGAATCGCTTTAAAACTTTGTTAGAACTGTCTACTTCTCCTTTAGGCAACCTTAAGTCAATACGCACTGCAAAAGTGCGTTTATGTTCACATACAGCCTTGCTAATCACCTGCTCTATTATTGCGAGTTGATGAATAAAAAGAGGCTGCTCTTTGTGAGCTTGAGTGTCCCATTTAAAGTATTTGTTTGTCGTTGTTGTATGTAATCGAGACGTAGTACTTGATTGAAATGACATGATTCATCCTTTTGTTTTGAGAATTCATATCACTGCTCTAATGCTTATTTTTTTATTTGTTTTGAGTATCTATCAAGTCGTGAATGCTATAAATGCATTCACTTGTTAAGTCTTAAAGGGGTTATTAATAAACATACTAATACTACCAAACCGAAAATAGAGGTGATGACAAAGCCTGAGACTTTAAGGCTTAAATCAGCTCCAGCGCCCAGGCATCTTGGCATTTAAAATCACTTTGTTGCTCTGAAGTTAGTTCTAATCAAAAAAATATAGTACAAAGCCATATAATAAGGGAATTACTTTAATTTTTATCAACGAGAAATCTACGCGAAATCCACATGAAGTTACTAGGAAATCTCTAAGAGAGTTAATTGTGGTTATTTTCAATTTAAGTTAGGTAATTGTATTGAAGGTTTTTATTTGTGTGTTAAGTTGATGACTAAAAGCTTATAAGGAGATTAAGATGACCTATTGGAGAGACGAACTACGAGAAGCAAGAGTACGCTTGAACAAGCTACCCATCTATCAGCTGTTAACTCTTTTCTACGCTTTTAAATCACCAGATGAACAACATTTATGTGGTGATATTTCCCATGCTAACATTCAAAATAATCTGACCAACAGAATACTAAATTGGTTTTCAGCAAAAGTGTTAACCATAGAAAAATGTGAAAATTTTCTGAAGAGTTGCATTTCAATTAGTCAGATTAAAGCAACACCAAAAATGAATGATTACGAAGCTTTAAAAATAGTTAGTAATTCACAATTTAATTTTCCTATAGCATTTGACCTGTATGAATTAGTATTTATTGAAGTAAACTGCCAAAAGCAAACAGCACAAACACAATATGAAATTTTTAAAGGCATACTTAGTAGTTCTGATAAAATTATTGTTAATGACCTTGATTTCGTTATAGACGATAAGGACCTTTTAGACTGGTCAATAAATTTTTTAAGGAAAAATTCTAATCGACCTTGTATTGATCCGCTTAATCTATTAAGAGCTAAAGTTTCTAACCTTGATAATATTCAGCCAAAACTTTTATTAAGACATTTCGTTAGTCAAATGTTTAGCCAACCATACTTAGTGACTAATAGCGTAGATGCGAATACTCAAAGCTCAGAATTGAGCATACCTCTCCTAACCGCTGAAAAAACAGCATTAGTTACTAAATTTAAAGCAGCCTATATTAGAAGAAAATCTCGTAAAAACCCCAAAAAACTTACTAGGGAATATTCATTTACGATGAGTAAGTCTCTTGAAGAAAAACTAAACTTTTTAAGCAACGTTGAAAGTATGCGTAAAGCTGAGATAATCGAACGTCTCGTAACCGAGGCCTACTTTGATGTCAGTAATAAGCGACGTGTTTTCAAAGATCAATCTGGTACACCATACAGGTTAAGAAGTAAATGATAAGCGAATTCATTGCACTCCAGGTTGCACTCCAGTTAAAAGTACATATACATTAAATCTATATTTAACAGTGGATTAATAACAAAACAAGACTTCCCCCAGCTCTACCAAACGTATAAATCAAGACATCTCAGGATGTCTTTTTTTATGCCTTTAATTCAATAACATCATAATCGTTTATCGTCAGCCACTTACCTTATAACAAACTTAAAGGCTCTAAAATCTTACTCCCCATGCCCCCGATTTATCTGGCTTTTTACGTGCAATTCATGTAAAAAGCTCGCCTACTAGTCATATGATAATAATGTTTATTTGTATTTAAGTGTTTTAGTGGGTATCGATGAGTAAGACTTTATGTGAGTGGAAGCGAAAAGATATTGAAAGTAAGTTATCTCAGCTTGCTGATATTGTGTCGCCTAGTCATTTTATTTGTAAAAAATGTGCGCGTTCTGCCAGTGATAAGAAATACCTTTGTAAAGGCACTAAACTGAAATAATCATTCGCATTCTTACTAACAATTTTACCTAAACAGTCATTCATCGCCGGTTTTTACCTGATGAGCTTTAATGAGAGTGATTGCGCTTTTTGCTTAGCTGGATTTTTGCGTCTTTTCTCACCTAAATTGTTATTTTTATTTGTTTTTCTTTATGATCTACTTGTATTCATAAGCGTATTAAAGAACAATGCGTGCATAAATTCTTAGAGGAGTAACCGCTATGTTAGCCCCAGCAATGGTTGAAAAATTAAACGAGCAAATTAATTTAGAATTCTATTCTTCAAACCTATACTTACAGATGAGTGCTTGGTGTGAAGACAAAGGCTTCGAAGGTGCTGCTGAGTTTTTAAGAAAGCATGCCGTTGAAGAAATGGAACACATGAACCGTTTGTTTACTTATGTAAGTGAAACTGGTGCGTTACCAATTTTAGGTGCTATTGAAGCGCCTCCTCATGAGTTTAATTCTCTAGGTGATGTATTTAGAACCACTCTTGAGCATGAGTGCACTATCACTAAAGCAATTAACGAGCTAACTCATGTTGCTTTCACTACACATGACTACTCTACGTTTAACTTCTTACAATGGTATGTTGCTGAACAACATGAAGAAGAAAAGCTGTTCAAAGGTATTTTAGATAAGCTAGAGCTTATTGGTGAAGATGGTAAAGCACTATTCTGGATCGATAAAGATCTTGCTGAATTAGCAAAAACTGGAAGTACTTCTATTATGGAAGCTGGCGCTTAATCTAAGCGCCACTCACAAAAAAGGTAGCTGTTTAGCTACCTTTTTTGTTTTAAAATCAAACGCACAGAATTATCAATAAACATACTTTCAATAAGAGTTACATTCACCAAATTTAAATTAACCCTATTGATTTCTGGCTCTTTTACAAACCACCTTTAGTCAACTTCTCTGGGTTTAACAACTCCGTTAACTCACCTACAGATAAATCGGTATGCTCACTCGCAACATCAACAATCGGGCGCCCTTCTTTGTATGCTGTTTTCGCGATAAACGCTGCTTTTTCATAACCGATAATAGGGTTAAGAGCCGTCACTAAAATAGGGTTTTTTGCTAGTGCTTTATTAACGTTTTCTTCGTTCACATTGAATGTTGCAATGGCTTTATCGGCAAGGAGTCGACTGACATTCGCCAAAATATCGATACTTTCAATAATGTTATGAGCAATCACAGGTAGCATGACATTGAGCTCAAAATTACCTGATTGACCCGCTACCGAAATGGTCGTGTCGTTACCAATCACTTGAGCGCTCACCATGGCTGCCGCTTCTGGGATCACTGGGTTTACTTTACCAGGCATAATTGATGAGCCTGGCTGCAGTGCTTCAAGTTCAATCTCAGCAAGACCTGCCAGTGGGCCAGAGTTCATCCAACGTAAGTCATTGGCAATTTTCATATTTGCCACAGCCATTGCTTTTAATTGCCCTGAAAGGCCTACAATCGCGTCTTGAGAGCCAATATGGTAGAAGTGGTTGCTACTTGGTTTAAAGCGAATACCAATATTTGTACTTAAATATTGCGTGAACACCTTGGAAAATTGTGCATCGGCATTTACACCCGTGCCTACTGCTGTGCCACCTTGTGCAAGTTCGTAGACTCTTTCTACGCTACTTAATATACCTTGGTACGCGCAGTCAATCTGATGCTGCCAACCACCTAAAGTTTGTGCAAATGTTACGGGCATTGCATCCATTAAATGCGTACGACCTGTTTTAACTACATGACCGACTTGTTTAGATTTTTGCTCTATCACTTGTGATAAGTGTTTTAACGCAGGTAATAATTCATAAACTACAGCAACCGCACTACTGACATGAATAGCGGTTGGGATCACGTCATTTGAGCTTTGACCCATATTTACGTCGTCATTAGGGTGGATCTGAATACCGCTTTGTTGTGTTGCGAGCGTCGCGATCACTTCATTGGCATTCATATTCGAACTTGTACCCGAGCCTGTTTGAAACACATCAACCGGGAATTGGTCTAGGTGCTCACCTTCAATAATACTTTGCGCTGCTTTGGCAATCGCCTGTGCTTTATCTTGTGGGAGATGCCCTAGCTCTGCATTTGCCTCGGCCGCCGCTTGTTTAATGTAAGCAAGTGCTCGAATAAACTCTTGCGGCATAGTTAATTTGCTAACTGTAAAGTTATTGACTGCACGCTGAGTTTGCGCTTTATAAAGTGCGGCTTCAGGCACATCTAATACACCCATGCTGTCTGATTCTTGGCGAAATGTAGTCATCTTTGACTCCTATAAAAATGGATTAAATTCACGACACAGCACTCTTGCTTCAAGCTCCAGCGCCAAATATTTTTGTTTATCTGCTTGCTGCTGTTTGTAGAATCGCTTCAAAGCGAGAAGAGGCTTATATAGCTGCTCAAAACATTGCTTTCTGATTGACTCATGTACGAGTGGATCAGCAATTTTATTGAGTAACTCATTGAATACTCTTTTTAAATACAGTTCTTGTAACAATGTGCAATGACTGCTGCCGTACCATTTTGCTAATGCCAAACTGCCCTCAATATATTGCGATACCAAAACAGGTGCTTCTAATTGAGGTCTTCGACAGTGGGTTTTTAAACAAGGTGTGTAACAAGCAATAGTTTCTTTCAAACACATATGAACCGATTTCAAAATCACAATTGATAATCATTATCATTACAGTTAATCAATTGATTTTCAAGTTTGAATTTGAAGAATTTAAGTTGCTGTGAATAATCAGAATAAAGTTCTGGCACTGAGGCAGGAAAAAATATGAAGGAATTCAGTGAGTACGCGACGTAATCATTTGAAAGTAAAGGGCGAAGTAAAAATCGCTGCTACCAAGCCTATTCTGTAGTACCAACTTTATGTCAGTTAAGCAGACTAATAACAAAAATAAACGCGATATAAAATCGCTGCTACCAAACCAACTCTGTAGCACCAACTTTATGTCGGGTAAGCAGACTGATAATGAAAATAAACGTGATATAAAATCGCTGCTACCAAGCCTATTCTGTAGTACCAACTTTATGTCGGTTAATCAGACTAATAACAAAAATAAACGCGATATAAAATCGCTGCTACCAAGCCAATTCTGTAGTACCAACTTTATGTCTGGTACTCAGACTGATATTGAAAATAAACGCGATATAAAATCGCTGCTACCTAACCACTCCTGTAGCACCGACTTTATGTCGGTTAATCAGACTAATAATGAAAATAAACGCGATGTGAAATTGCTGCTACCGAGCCACTCCTGTAGCACCGACTTTATGTCGGGTACTCAGGCTTATAATGGATATAAACGCGATATAAAATCGCTGCTACCGAGCCACTCCTGTAGCACCGACTTTATGTCTGGTACTCAGACTAATATTGAAAATAAACGCGATGTGAAATCGCTGCTACCTAGCCAATTCTGTAGCACCGACTTTATGTCGGGTACGCAGACTGATAATAAAAATAAACGCGATATAAAATTGCTGCTGCCAAAGTAATTATTGAGCACCGGCTTTATTTTGGGCGTTTAAATACAAAAAAGGAGTGAAAATTCACTCCTTTTTTATCATTTAAAACAAGCTAATTGCTTATTTTAATTTGCTGTCTAGCTCTTCGATTTTAGCTTTCCAAATCGCTGGGCCTGCCGTGTGTGCGTTGTTACCATCGCTGTCTACTGCAACTGTTACTGGCATATCTTCTACTTCAAACTCGTAGATTGCTTCCATACCTAAATCTTCGAACGCTACTACGCGCGCTTTCTTGATTGCTTTAGATACTAAGTAAGCTGCACCACCTACTGCCATTAAGTAGATTGATTTATTTTGCTTGATAGATTCAACTGTTGCTGGACCACGCTCAGCTTTACCGATCATGCCCACAATGCCTGTATTTTCTAACATTAGGTCGGTGAACTTATCCATACGCGTTGCTGTAGTTGGACCTGCTGGACCTACAGCTTCGTCGCCTACTGCATCAACAGGACCAACGTAGTAGATAAACTTGTTCTCGAAATCTACACCTTCAGGTAAGCCTTCACCTGACAAGATCATGTCTTGAAGACGCTTATGCGCTGCATCACGACCTGTTAAGATTTTACCTGAAAGAAGAACAGTCTCACCCATCTTCCAATCTAGTGTGTCTTCTTTCGTTAGTGTGTCTAAGTTTACGCGACGTGTGTCTTCACCCACTTCAAACGTCAGCTCCGGCCAATCTTCAACTTTAGGTGCTTTAAGATCAGCTGGACCTGAACCGTCTAGCGTGAAATGTACGTGACGTGTTGCTGCACAGTTCGGGATCATTACAACTGGCTTTGATGCCGCGTGTGTTGGCGCTGTTTTGATTTTAATATCAACAACCGTTGTTAAACCACCAAGGCCCTGTGCACCAATACCTAACTTGTTCGCACGTTCAAAGATATCTAAACGTAGCTTTTCTTCAGCTGTTTCTGCACCGCGCTCGATTAGCTCGTGAATATCAACCGGATCCATCAGTGACTCTTTCGCTAGTACCGCGGCTTTCTCAGCTGTGCCGCCAATACCTATACCTAGCATGCCCGGTGGACACCAGCCTGCGCCCATAGTAGGTAGTGTTTTCTCAACCCAAGCAGCAACATCGTCAGATGGGTTAAGCATAACCATTTTAGTTTTGTTTTCTGAGCCGCCGCCTTTCGCTGCGATCATCACTTCAACTTCAGCGCCTGGTACCATGTCGATATGTACTACTGATGGCGTGTTGTCTTTGGTGTTTTTACGTGCGCCAGCAGGATCAGCAACAATTGATGCACGAAGTGGGTTGTCAGGGCTGTTATAAGCGCGACGTGTACCTTCATCAACCATTTGTTGCACAGTTAAGTCTGTTTTATCCCACTTAACATCCATGCCTACTTTAACGAAACACGTTACGATACCTGTGTCTTGACACAGTGGACGCTTGCCTTCAGCAGACATACGAGAGTTAATTAAGATCTGAGCAATCGCATCTTTAGCCGCTTTGCTTTCTTCTTTATGGTAAGCCTTTTCTAGCGCTTGAACGAAATCGAGTGGGTGGTAATAAGAGATATACTGCAATGCATCTTCAATGCTGTCGATGAAGTCTTGTTGACGGATCATACTCATGACGGTTCCTTAATAATCGTAAGTCAAATATAGCTTACGCCTTTAACATGTTGACGGTTTTAAGTGATTTTACCAATTGTATTAGAGTTTTGCTCAATTTTAACGACAGATAACGTTTATCGAAAATCGGTTAACGGTAATAGTTCAATAACGAGACGATAATTATTCTGTTTAGTGGTTCTATACAAATAATTTTCAACGACGTGAGTGAATCATTTAGCGCGTTAGAATGATCTAATTTTAAATTCAATTGGTATTGAGCATCACTATTGTAAAACTGGCAAATATGATACCCTCCTCGCCCGTTTCGGGCTAGTTTTCAGGTTCAAGTAAATGATAAATGAGCAAATCAATTGTAAAAAATTAGACATTAAGCTATCTACTGAGTTAGTTTTTGAGCAATTCGCCCATTTGCCTCACGCAATGTTATTAGATTCAAGTAACGCGCAACACGAAAATAGCCGTTATGACATCATCAGTTTTGAGCCAAAACACCTCGTCGAAGCGAAAAATAAGCACGTATTTTTGGATGGCAAACAACAAACACAAAGTTGTTTTGCAATTATGCAATCACTGTTAAGTAATTTATCGAATACACAAACCGCTGAAAATTTACCTTTCACCGGAGGATGGTTAGGTTACTTTGGTTACGACTTGGGTCGTTATATTGAATCCATGCCCGAGTTGGCAATAGAAGACATTAATATGCCTGATATGAGTGCAGGTCTATATTTAGATGCACTGATTTTTGATAATCAGACATCTGAGTGGTTTTATATTTCTCAGCCAAACTTTGATCGCCTTGATACGTATTTAGCGGCAATTAACAAACAAGCTGCAAAAGCAGTTCCTTTTAAGCTCACCTCTGAGTGGCAATCGAATCTTGATAAAAGCGCGTATGAAAAACAGTTTGATAAAATTCAAGCTTATTTAAAAAGTGGCGACTGCTATCAAATTAACTTAGCTCAGCGCTTCAGTGCAGAGTTTAATGGCGCCCCTTGGTCAGCCTACAAAACACTAAGAGCACACAACAAAGCGCCTTTTGCTGCTTTTATAAATCACCCACAAGGCTCTATTTTATCGGTGTCGCCAGAGCGCTTTATTCTGGTTGAAGATTGCAAAGTCGAAACTAAGCCAATCAAAGGCACACTGCCTAGATTAAAAGAAGCAGCAGCCGATAAAGAGCAAGCTGAAATACTTAAAAATAGTCCTAAAGATCGCGCCGAAAATGTGATGATCGTTGACTTACTCCGTAATGATTTAGGTAAAGTGGCCAAACCGGGCACTGTGACTGTGCCTAAACTATTCGATATTGAAAGTTTCCCTGCTGTTCATCATTTAGTGAGTACCGTACAGAGTGAGTTAGCTGAAGGTAAAACCGCTATTGATCAACTAGAGGCTGCTTTCCCAGGTGGCTCGATCACTGGTGCGCCTAAGATTCGTGCCATGGAAATTATTGAAGAACTCGAGCCTCATCGTCGCAGTGTATACTGTGGTTCTATCGGTTATATCAGTGCCTGTGGAAAGATGGACACATCAATCACTATTCGAACTTTGGTATGCAGTGAAGATAAAATTCATTGTTGGGCTGGCGGAGGCATTGTTGCCGATTCAAAAGCTGTTTTGGAATACCAAGAAACTTTAGACAAGGTAAACAAAATATTACCTATACTAAGTAATAGCTAAGCAAAAATCGGGAGGAGCAAATGAAGTTATCTGACATTTTATGTAAATTTAACCTCAGTGCGCCTCTCATTGACTCAGCTCACTTTGAAAATACCAGAGCAAGCGCCGTATTATTGCCTCTGCTCGAGGTGGATAACAAAGCCGCATTGTTATTCTGCAAACGGGCTTCTTACTTAAAACACCATCCAAGTCAAATTTGCTTTCCAGGTGGCAAATTTGAGCAATTTGACCCCTCACTCCAGGCCACAGCAATACGTGAAACTAATGAAGAGCTAGGTATTTGCCCAAGCCATATCAATTCTATCGGTCAATTACCCTCTCATAACACATTAACAGGCTTTACCATTTCCCCTATTGTCGCAACACTTCAATCTCACGCCTCATGGCACTCTGATAGTGATGAAGTAGAACGGGTATTTACGATTTCACTCGAACGTTTATTTGACGAAAAAAACTGGCGCTCAATAGAAGTACAATTAGGCGGAAAAGCCCGAAAATTCGATATTTTTCCTACAGAGCATGGCCTGCTATGGGGCGCGACGGCTAAATTAGTTAAAAACTTTGCTCAACTGGTCAGCTAAGCACCATTCTGAGGGTGCAAAATAGTTACATTGCAATACTTTAACGTTATGATGTGCGTCCGTTCAAAGGCAATGTTGAGTAGAAAAATATGATTAGTGCATTTGATATGTTTAGTATCGGGATTGGCCCGTCGTCTTCGCATACGGTCGGCCCAATGCGCGCCTCACGTCTTTATGTAAAAGATTTACAAGAAAAACAATTAATCGACAAAGTTACTTCTGTCAAAGTTGAACTATATGGTTCACTTGGCCAAACAGGTGTAGGTCACGGCTCAGGTAAAGCTGTGATTTTAGGGTTAGCTGGTTACGACCCAGAGACCATCGATGCCGATACTGTTCCTGAAATTTTAGACACCATCGAAAACGAACAAGTTATCTATTTAGATAAAACCCATAAGGCAGCTTTTCCAAAGCAAGGCGCGATTGTTTTCCATCGTCGTAAAACCTTGCCTAAGCACTCAAACGCCATGGAAATTTTCGCATATGCTGGCGATGAGCTAATTCATAGCCAAGTCTATTATTCTATCGGCGGCGGTTTTATTGTGACCGAAGAAGCCTTCGACCAAGAAAAACAAGCTGCACTTAATATTCGCGCAGAAAACCCAGCACCTTACCCTTTCAATAATGCTCAAGAGCTATTGGATATGTGTAAAGAGACAGGTTTAAGTGTGTCATCTCTGATGATGGCAAACGAAAAAACACTTCGCGCGGAAAAAGATATTAAAGACGAACTCTTCAATATCTGGACCGTCATGAAAGCTTGTATTGAGCGTGGGATGCGTACTGAAGGTATTTTACCGGGCGGCTTAAAAGTAAGACGTCGTGCACCGAGCTTATATTTAAAACTAAACGTTGAAAATAACAACGACCCACTGCGTGCAATGGACTGGGTTGATTTATTCGCTCTAGCCGTCAACGAAGAAAACGCTGCTGGCGGCCGTGTAGTAACTGCACCAACAAATGGCGCGGCGGGAATTCTACCTGCAGTATTAATGTACTACCATACTTTCATCAAAGAAGTAGATGCTGAAATTGCCACACGTTATTTATTAACCGCTGCTGCGATTGGTATTCTTTATAAAAAGAACGCGTCAATTTCAGGTGCAGAGGTTGGTTGTCAAGGTGAAGTCGGTGTAGCTTGTTCAATGGCAGCAGGTGCGCTTACTGAAATCATGGGCGGCAATGTAGTACACGTTGAAAACGCGGCAGAAATCGGTATGGAGCATAACTTAGGTTTAACATGCGACCCTGTTGGTGGTTTAGTTCAAGTCCCTTGTATCGAACGTAACGCTATGGGTGCAGTAAAAGCCATCAATGCTTCACGTCTTGCTATGCGTGGTACGGGCGATCAAAAAGTATCGTTAGATAAGGTTATTAAGACCATGTTGGATACTGGTAACGATATGAAAACCAAATACAAAGAGACCGCACGTGGTGGTCTTGCGGTAAATATTATCGAGTGTTAATAACTAACAATAGTTAGACACAAAAAAGGCTGCAATTGCAGCCTTTTCCTAATACGAGTTAATTACTTCACTGGTAACTCAATATCTTTGAAAAGCTCGTCTACGTCATCTTGGTTACGCAATAGGCTCGCTTTTTCAACCAACTCTTTGGTTAAATGTGGTGCGAAGCGCTCAATAAAGTCATACATATAACCGCGTAAGAAACTGCCTTTTCTAAAGCCTATCTTAGTTGTGCTAGCCTCAAATAAGTGACTTGCATCGATACAAACTAAATCGTCATCTGTCTGGGTATCGATAGCCATGGTAGCTAAAACACCCACACCTAAGCCTAAGCGAACATAAGTTTTAATCACATCAGCATCTGTTGCAGTAAATACAATATGTGGCTCTAGACCATGGGCATTAAACGCTTTATCAAGTTCTGAACGACCAGTAAAACCAAATACATAGGTGATCAGTGGATACTTCGCGATATCTTGAACCGAGATATTCTTACCCAGTTTTGCAAGTGGATGATCTTTTGTGACCACAATGCTTCTATTCCAGTGATAACATGGCAACATAACCAAATCGCTATATAAATGCAGCGCTTCTGTTGCAATTGCAAAATCAGCATCACCACGAGCAGCCGCATCAGAAATTTGCTGCGGCGTACCTTGATGCATATGCAAAGACACTGCTGGATATTTTTGCATAAACCCCTGGATCACACCTGGTAGCGCATAGCGAGCTTGAGTATGAGTTGTTGCAATATTCAACTTACCTTGATCTGGTAAAGTATGCTCATTCGCAACGGCTTTGATCCCTTCGACTTTAGAGAGTATTTCTCGGGCAATATTAATGATTTCATTACCCGCAGGGGTAACATGCGTAAGGTGTT
Organism: Pseudoalteromonas sp. NFXS53; assembly: GCF_056629255.1. NCBI lineage: Bacteria > Pseudomonadati > Pseudomonadota > Gammaproteobacteria > Alteromonadales > Pseudoalteromonadaceae > Pseudoalteromonas > Pseudoalteromonas sp. NFXS53. Next base: position 213,602 of record NZ_JBWVBR010000005.1, read on the forward strand.
TACCGCTTCGACCAAAGATTTGCACACCGAGTTCATCTTCGAGCATTCTAACCTGTTTAGAAATACCAGGCTGAGATGTGTATAGACTTTCAGCCGTTGCCGAAACGTTAAGGTTGTGATTGAGGACTTCTACAATATATTTTAGTTGTTGTAATTTCATAATATTTTTATTGTTTTAGTTTTTTCACGAGCAACGGCGTCGTTATTGAGCCATACAGCATTTTGCCCTAATTCTTTAAGGCTAGCATATTTGAAGACTTTCAGGTAGCAATTGCCTCATTTGTTTGCGACTGACCATTATTTGAATCTTAAACTATAATAAAAAGCTATGAATTAAATGTATTTTTTATCAGAATATCGTGTTGCGCTATTCAGTAAGTGATAATTTCATGTAAGATAAAAATGGTTTGAGAAATTATGATTGAGAAGTCGCTATGCTTGTCCCAATAATTATTGTGCTAATTGTTGCTTTGATCATCATTGCCGTATGGGTGAGTGCAGTTCAGCAGCATAAAGAGAAGCAAGAAGCAGAAAGAAGAAAAGAGCTTGCTAAACAAAAACGCATCATTGAAGAATCTGAAGATGTGATTGTTAATAGCAGTAACATTCCAATGTCTGAGTTTATGATTCAAGTACTGCAAAGACGTGTTCATGACGCCCTGGCTGTTATGGTCGAACTCTCGCCTACATCAAGAGAATTAAAAAACCGCTTGCACGAATCAAAAGAGCGGATGAACTCAACACCTGAAAACGCAAATAATTCTGACAATTTAAGCTTGCCTGAAAGCGACAAACAACTTATCGCCTTAGTACAAGGTATTAAAAAGCTGAGAGGCGTGCTTCGTTCTGAGCATTCCAAAGGTAAAGTTGAAACGCAAAAATTTGTTGCCGAAGATAGAAGACTTGAAAAGCTACAATTAAAAATTAATGTTGAAAGCCAAATTAAACGTGGTGTTGCAGCAAGAACGGCAAATATGGTCGGCTCAGCTCGACAGTACTTCGAAAAAGCTTATGCTACAATTTGTGCAGTTACCTACTCTGATGAATATGTCACTAACAAAAAGCAACTGCTAGAATCTTATTTAAACGAAATCAGTAATGAATTAAAAGCGTCTAATGAATCATCTGTTAAACAGAAAAAAGAACAAGAGCAAGACGATTTAGATGTTTTATTTGCACCGAAGAAAAAGTGGTAACACTTTTCTTCGGCATCAAATTTCACCAATTAGCTTAGAGCAAACTTTACTAAAAACAGCGCGGTTAATACCCAAACACTAATCGTGATTTCATCTTTCTTACCACATACAAACTTCACTGCAGTGTAAGCAATAAAGCCCAAAGCAATACCATGTGCAATTGAGAATGTCAGTGGTGTCATCAGTAAAACAACACTCACTGGGATTGCATCTGTCATGTCATCCCAATTCACTAGCTTTAAATTTTGCAACATCAGTACTGCAACATACAAAATTGCCCCCGCAGTGGCATAAGCTGGGATCATTTGCGCTAAAGGCGCAAAGAAAGTCATTAATAAAAAGCATACGCCAACAACAACGGCGGTTAAGCCCGTTCTGCCACCCACTGACACACCTGATACAGATTCAATATAAGATGTCGTTGTTGAAGTACCTAGCATAGAGCCTGCGATTGTGGCTGTACTATCGGCAGAAAGTGCACGGCCCAAACGTGGCATTCTGCCCTGCTCGTCTGCTAAACCCGCTTTTTGTGTTACCGCCACCAAAGTGCCTGATGTATCGAATAAGTCTACAAATAAGAACGCAAATACAACACTCAACATAGAAAGCTCAAGTGCACCCGCGATGTCTAATTGCATAATAGTCGGGGCAATACTTGGCGGCGCAGACACTATTCCTTGATACTCAATCAAACCTAATGCCCATGCAGCAATCGTTACAATAAAAATACTGATCAGAACGCCACTTTTGACGTCTCTGAACATTAGTGCTGCAATAACAAAAAAGCTTAAAATTGCCAGTAACGGACCGGCACTGGTGATATCACCCAGTTGCACAAGCGTTGCAGGACTTGCGACAATTATTTCGGCATTCTTAAGCGCGATTAAAGCTAAAAATGCCCCAATCCCCGTTGCAATTGCTTGCTTCAATACAAGGGGGATCGCGTTAATAATCCACTCTCGCACTTTAAATAAACTTAAGACAAGAAAAATACACCCAGATAAAAACACAGCCCCTAATGCAGACTGCCAGCTATAACCCATACCTAGTACAACGCCATAAGTAAAAAAGGCGTTCAACCCCATACCCGGAGCAAGTGCTAGAGGGTAATTCGCCCAAAAACCCATAATGAAGCAACCAATTGCCGCAGCAATGCATGTGGCTACAAAGGCCGCACCAAAATCCATGCCTGTTTGCGCTAGCATTGCCGGGTTCACAAAAACGATGTAAACCATGGTGAGAAAGGTCGTGAGTCCAGCAATTAACTCAGTTTTCACACTAGAGCCTTGATGCTTGATAGAAAATAGCTTTTCGAGCATAGATGTTTCCATTGGTAAAAGTTAAAAGAAATTTATAATTCTTATGAAAGCGGCGCTATTTTAGCGGTTAATGACAGTGATTAAAAATGCAATTGCTGTTTCTTTTAGCTAAGGTTATTTGTCAGACCTATTAATCTTTCAGATTCAATTTTTACCTTAGTTTATTTGGTATTTACACAAAGCTGAGGCTAGCTGACTGAGCTCGCAAAGCATTTTTATTCGATGCCTGCCAGTCTATAAAGCAGTAGAGATGCTGTGACATAAAAGAAAATAAGGAGGGGCTTTTACACCTTATATGAATAATAAAGGCATCTCATCACAAAAAGCTTTAAAAAATAACTGCATAATGACCGTAAAAATATATAATTAGCTAATCATTTGGCAAGAATTTAGCATAACTAAATTTATGGCCAACATGGTCACAAAGTTTTGACTACAATAATATTAAGCTTTTCAAAAATAGGTAGAGTATGGATAAATCGCCAGATAATAGCGCGGCGCATCACGACTTAGAGCAACAGCTATTTAATGTGCTTGAGTTCGTTACAACACCTCCTCATGGTGAACTACGCTATCCGAAAGAGCATGACTCTGTCACTGCTTTTAAAAAAGGGTTGTACTACCTACAAGAAAAATCCTATCCGCTGGCAACGAAGTGGCTGCGTATGGCTGCTATGTCAGGAGATAACAAAGCACAATTTTATTTGGGTTTGATGTTTATAAAAGGCCAAGGTGTACCACAGAGTGTATTCCATGCAATGGCTTGGTTGTCACTCGCTCAAAGCCAAGGCGTTGATGCGGCCAATGCAGTAATAGAACAAATTAAACCGCATTTAACAACGAAAAGAATCAAAGATGCGCAGTGCTATGCTGCCACCTTATACGAACAGATTCATCAATTACAGTTCCAGTCTAATTAAACCTATTTTTTTATACAGTAGTTTTATACAGTACTTACTGTAAAAAACTACTGTATAAAGCACCCGCATCTATAGCTCGTCAAAATCGCCGAGAACCCAAAATACCATAACCAATTGAATATACTAACTTTATTATATAACCCTAATTAAAATTGATTAAAAAGTAACATTTCTGCTTGCATTAAAACACTGTATAAACTACTGTATATAAATACTGTATAAACAACCAGTGAGATGATTATGTTACAGACAACCGCAGTTTTACCAAGCTCAGTAAAAAAAGTAGATGCCTCAAAAGCCGTTAACTTTGTTGAAACTCCTGATGAAATTTGTGCAAGTCTTGAACTGCTTAAAATCATTCACCAATGTAATCACAAACAAGGCTGGACACTGCTAATTGCACCTGACCATATTCCAAATAAAGATATGCTCGAGGCCAGCTCGATAGACTCAAGTAAATTATTAGTGATCAGAAAAAAGCACATCGTTGATTTAGAGTATGTTCTAAATTCTGCGTTAAATAATGGCAACTTTGCAGCGGTTATTACATGGACTGGTATTACAAATTCAGAACTACTTTCGCAAATGCACCTAAGCCAAACAGATATCTCGCTATACTGTTTTACTGAAACAAGCAGCAAAGCGTGTACAATAGAACGTATAGCAAGTTAATAAAAGATTTTCTTATGTGTTACTGTTCTAACACTCAACCTTATGAGTCATGCTGCAATGTATTTATTGCTAAGCAAAAGTTACCTGAAACAGCTGAGCAGCTTATGCGCTCTCGTTACAGTGCTTATGCGACTAATAATGCACAGTATATAATTGAGACTTATGCAAAATCTGAGCAAATCAATCACAGTCTTAAAGACATCGCTGCATTCGCTTCATTTGCCGACTTCATAAAACTCGAGATCGTCGCAACAAAAACTGAACCTGAGTTTGATTATGTGGAGTTTAGAGCACATTATCTGGCTGACGGAAAACATTGCCAAATACATGAGGTTTCAAGATTTATTAAAGAAGAAGGGGCGTGGCGTTACTTAGATGGCCAATTATATGATGTGCCTGAGTTAAAAGTATCTAGAAATGACCCCTGCCCCTGTGACAGTGGCAAAAAATTTAAGAAGTGTCACGCTGGTTGATTTAAACCGCACTCAAGTTCACTCACTATCATCTCGCATTAGGCGGACAACTGAACCGCCTGCTGCATTTCTCCGCTAGCTAATTGATCATAAAAACCCGCTGCATCTATTTTGGGTTTATCTATCTCTAATGCGCCTGCTCTTTGAGCGAAAATTTTAGCCTGCACAGTAGGTTCACAATTATCAATAATAGCCAACTCAATGTGCTTTTTATCGTCTCTGATATATAAAGGTTCTGGCGAAAGACAATTTCTAAGCCTTAATTCTGTAAGTCCCTGCTCATAAAGTAAACGGCTATTATTTTCACCTATGGTCATATCATAAGTGTTTGGGGCCGTTTGTTGCTGCGGACCAATTTGAAGCTCTTGTTTTAACGCATCTTCGCTCTTGTCTGACTCAATTAATTCTGATTCAGGTAAATGAAATTCACTGAAGTCGAGTGCATTTGGTGAAAGCATAGCCAAACAAAGCGCAAAATCAGCACGACGATCTTGTGCCACGCTTTTTGCTAGCGTGTCACCAAGCTGATGCTCCTTGTTTAAAATGCGCTCTAATTGCATAGAGTTTCACCGATTATTTAAAAAGTTATATTTTTATCGGCATTTTTTAAATTTTCTTTAGTTGTTTTCTTTACTTAATAAAAAACTTTGTTATTATCAGCGCCGTTGTTTAGGAGGGGTTCCCGAGCGGCCAAAGGGATCAGACTGTAAATCTGACGGCTCTGCCTTCGCTGGTTCGAATCCAGCCCC
>NZ_JBWVBR010000006.1:0-216015 GCF_056629255.1 Pseudoalteromonas sp. NFXS53
TCAAGAGCTGTTAGAACTCAACCTGTACGAGTGCCCACACAGATGATTGCTTCATATTTTTAAAGAACAGTGTAACTCGATGAGTTACCGCAGCCTTGCTGCGAAGTGGAGCGCCATAATAACGACTTCACTTTTTATGTCAACACTTAATTTTAAAAAGTTTTTAAAGTTAAGTTTTATTTGACTCGACATCGTTTTGATTTGCTTTTCAGCGTCTCGCCCCGTGTCAGTGGGGTCGCATTATAGGGAGACCAGAAAATTACGCAAGCCCTTTTTTAAAGAAAAATGCAAAAAACTGACTGTTCGCGCAATTTTTGAACGAAACGTGTGTTTTTATATATTTTTAGGCTATAAAACGTACAAATGTAGCGTTCTACTTGAAGGTTTATGATTTATCCGCGACTCTATAGCTGCCTTCATAATCAAATAGCTTTTCCTTTACTTGCCAACCGTACTTCTTATGTTGGTTTGCAATCACAAAGTCAGGCGCTTTTAATTGGTAGGCATATTGTTGAACTACCGAAGCCTGCTTAAAGTTAATTGGAGAAGAAACACCAGACACACGTTTTGCGTATTGCTTATTAAAAACGTACACACTTTTACTATTATCAAAATCGTACACCTCACTACAAGATGCGCCGTCTTCATCAAAGTAAGTTACTTTTATCTTTTCATCGGCCAAAGTTGTAATAGACAAACCACTACAACGTAAAACCATGGCGTTTTTGAGATTCAGTGCCGCTCTCAATTTATCATCCGGATCAGCCATAACAGCAAGACATTGATGACATTGCCTAGCTGCTATGTCATTTTCAGCCCCACATTCATCACATTCTTTAAATTTAAAGCGGTAGTCACATTGTTGCTCCTGTTCGCCATTATCCAGTAATCCCTGACAACGGCGGCCAAAATGCTCTATGACTTTGCCTTGCTCATCTGTTTTGCCCCAGAATATATTGGCAAAGCCACAACCAGGACAAAGCACTTGAACCGGTTCATTATCTGAATTAGGTTTTTTAGCACCCACTTCAGGTTGAAACAAATCGAACTGGTTGCCTGCAAAGTCCATAACGAGGCAATCTTTTTTGTCATCTGCAAGTCTTAAACCTCGTCCAACTATCTGTTGATACAAACTGACGGATTCTGTTGGTCTCAATATTGCGATGAAGTCAACATGGGGGGCATCAAAACCTGTCGTAAGAACGGATACATTTATAAGGTACTTTATTTGTTTGTTTTTGAAATTCTTAATAATGGCATCACGCTCAGCCTGATGGGTATCACCTATCACCAGTGCAGCTTCACTTTGCGGTAAGTACGAGAAGATTTCTTTAGCATGCATAACCGTGGCAGCGAAGATCATCACGCCTTTTCTAGAAGTACTTTGCTCTAGCACATGGTCAATGATGCTTTTTGTTGCTCTGGTTTGGCTATCTAGCAAACTATTCATTTGTGTTTCACTAAACCTGCCAAAGTTATCGGTTGTCAGACTGGAGAAATCATAATGTTTTATCGCCGGATCAACTTGTTTAGGCGGCGTAAGGTATTTATTGCTTATCATGTATCGTAGAGGCAGCTCGAAAATACACTTCTTAAATGGGGAGTCGCTGTTCCCTCTAGCAAAGCCATGATAATGATTTTGATAGATCCAACCCATGCCTAAACGATATGGTGTCGCGGTTAAACCTAGCACCTTTAAATTAGCGTTATGTTCTTTCAAAGCTGAAATAACTTTGCCGTACTGACTTTTATCGTCCCCATTTACGCGGTGGCATTCATCTATAATGACCAAGGAGTATTCTTCATTTAATTGGTCGATATTTCTGGAAAGCGATTGAACACTGGCAAAGGTGACTTGATGAATAAGTGACTTTTGTTTTAAACCTGCAGAGAAAATACTCGCTTGTAAACCAAAGCTTTTATATTTTTCGCTATTTTGCTCTACCAACTCTTTTACATGAGCTAAAACAAGAATTTTTTTTCGTGCAAGTCTAGCCAACTCTGCAATCACAAGGCTTTTGCCTGCACCTGTTGGTAAAACGATTACTGCTGGATCATTCGTTTTTTTAAAATGAGAAATGGTATTTTGAACAGCTTCTTGCTGATAAGGTCTGAGCGTGTAAATAACTAACCTCTAAAACAAATGAGCAGGCTATAAACCTGCTCACCTAAAGACTAAACTTAAATTACTGCGTATTGTTGCAGGTCAACATCAACAAATACTTTAGGACGTTTTCCACGACCACTCCATTCAAATATCTCACCGTCTTTCTCCATGCGATATTTAATGGCTACTTTACTGCGTTTGTCAGTCGGAGCACTTTCAAGCAAATCCTCAACAGTCAGTCCTTTATCTTTAATTAAAGCTAATACTTCTGCTTTTGCAGCTTCCTGCGCTTTTTGTGAGGCAATTGCGTCGTTTATTAATCCAAGTGCTTTTTCTAACTCACTAACACTTGCAGACTTAATAAATGATTTTATTTCTTTCATTGCCTTCTCTCAAATATTTAATTTCTATTTAGCTTAGTTGTGTATTTTAAATTAATTACACACTCATATTAATAGTATAAATATATTAAAAACTTGCAAATATTATATTTGTTACGAAATATAATTGCACAAAAAAACGCGCTTGATGCGCGTTTTAAAAATTACAAAAAATAGTTAAGTTATATTTAGACTACTTTCCAGTCGATTTCTGCACCCGCTTTAATAGGTACGACATCTGCATCGCCCAACGGGTAACTATCAGGCACCTGCCAAGGTGTCTTCTCTAGCGTGATGGTATCGTTGTTTCTTGGTAAGCCATAAAAGTCAGGACCAAAGTGGCTAGCAAAGCCCTCTAGTTTATCTAATGCATCTACTTCTTCAAATGCTTCAGCATATAACTCAATTGCTGCGTGAGCAGTATAAGCACCCGCACAACCGCATGCTGCTTCTTTCTTATCTTTGGCATGAGGCGCAGAATCAGTACCTAAGAAAAACTTAGGGTTACCGCTTGTTGCAGCTTTTATTAGTGCCTGTTGATGTGTATTACGTTTAAGAATTGGTAAACAGTAATAATGAGGACGAATACCACCAGCTAACATATGATTACGGTTATAAAGTAAGTGGTGGGCAGTAATAGTTGCGGCTACATTGTCAGAGGCTGCCTCAACAAACTCAACCGCATCTTTTGTAGTGATGTGCTCTAGAACAATTTTTAGACCAGGGAAAGCATCAACAACTTTTGATAATTTTGTTTCTAAAAACACCCTTTCTCTGTCGAAGATATCGATTGAAGAATCGGTTACTTCACCATGTACTAATAGCAGCATACCTACTTCTTGCATTGCTTCTAATGCAGGAAATACATTTTCAATGTCAGTAACGCCTGAATCTGAATTAGTTGTTGCACCAGCAGGATAAAGTTTTGCAGCGAAAATTTTACCTGTAGCCTTTGCTTTTCTGATTTCTTCCGGGGTTGTTTTATCTGTTAGATATAAAACCATGAGAGGTTCAAAATTGCCTTGCGGCTCTGCAGCCATAATGCGATCACGATAAGATAATGCTGTATCTGTACAAGTCGCAGGTGGCACAAGGTTTGGCATGATAATGGCGCGACCCATATAACGGCTCACATCTCGAACCGTATCTTTTAGCTGCACACCATCTCGTAAATGAATGTGCCAATCATCAGGTCGAGTAATAGTTAAAGTGGTTACTTTACTTGTCATTGCTTATTTCCGCTGCTGAATTTGCTCGATCATAGGCACTTAGGCTTATCTAGTAAAGTTTTTAGGACGAAATACTCCCGATTTCTATACAACCATTTACAATCAAATTCGTTAATGAACCTATTTTATTATGTAGTTTTAGTGACAAGTAGGTTAACGTATAGTCATGGACCAGAATGAATATTGTGCATGCTTTCGAATAACAACAAATTAGAATCAAAAACCGAACAGCTCAGCATTATTAATCAATTTTCATCTTCGCTTTTACAAATCACCCAGCTAGATGAATTATTTGATTATGTAACTTCTCAAGTAGTAAGTCGCTTAGGCTTTGTCGACTGTGTTATATATTTAGCTGATGAACAAGCTGAATTCTTAGACGAAGTTGCGTCAATGGGGATCGCGCATCAAAGTATCGATTATCAAGTAGCGCAAACGCGTATACCGATAGATCAAGGTATCACCGGACACGTTGCTCGTACTCAAGTACCTTTTGTCACAGGAGATGTGCGAAAAGAAGCGATGTATATTGCCGACTCACGCCCTGCCCTCTCAGAAATCTGTGTGCCTTTAGTTTATGAAAATACCCTACTCGGGGTAATTGATTGTGAGCACCCTGAATTAAATTATTTTACCGATGCGCATTTACAAATATTGTCCACCGTTGCTCATTTATTAAGCGCAAAAATATATCAAGTTCGTACACTTGATAATTTAACTACAACAGTAAATCAGTTAAACCAAGCCCAGCAACTCGAACAGTGCTTACTTAAAATTGCTAACATCGCGTATAAATCTGCTGACTTAAATGCATTTTATGATGACCTTTACCAGATCATTAATACACAATTACCCGCGGAAAACTTTTTTATTGCGCTTTATAACCGCAAGTCAGATGTCTTAGAAATAAAATACCTTATCGAAAGTGAATTAAAGTGTTTAGCAACGCCAAAAATTTCAAAAGACCAATTAAAAGATTCTGCGTCGTATTATTTGCTGAAAAGTAATAAACCTCTGCTATGTGATCAAGTACAGTTTAAACAGCACATTGAAGACGGGCATTTTAAAATGCTCGGTCGTTCGCCACTTTCTTGGTTAGGTGTGCCGTTTACAGTTAACGAACAATATCAGGGCGTTATTGTGCTGCAAAGTTATCAAAAACATAAAAGCTTTGAAGCACATGATCTTGAGATCCTTACATATATAAGCCGCCAAGTAAGTATGGCTATAGATCGTCAAATCTCTCGTCAAGCACTAGAGCATAGAGCATTACACGATGAGCTAACCGGATTAGCAAACCGTTACTTATTGTTTGAGCGTGTGAAACACGCAATTTTGGCTTTAGGGCGTGCCAAGCAAAAAAACCTACACTGTCTACTCTATTTAGACTTGGATAGGTTTAAAAGTATTAATGATTCACTCGGTCACGATGTAGGTGACCACTTTCTTATCGCAATTGTTAATATGGTAAAAAGCTGTATTCGTAAAACCGATACTTTTGCACGACTCGGCGGTGATGAGTTTGCGATCTTCATGGAAAATGTCCAGGACAAGCACCAAGTAGAATTGGCGCTTGAACGGATCACCAATGCAATCGCAAAGCCTTTACACATTGATGGTCATGTTTTACAAGCATCCAGTAGTATCGGTGTAGCCTTTACAGAAAGTGCCAAAGACAATGCGATTTCGTTGCTACAACAGGCAGACGCTGCCATGTATGAAGCCAAGTCTCGTGGTCGAGGCCAAGTATGTTACTTCAATAACGCCATGCGCCGAAAGCTAAAGCGCCAAGCAGATATTGAAAACGACTTGCAACATGGCATCAAAAACAATGAGTTCGAGCTTTTCTTTCAGCCAATTTTTGCATTGCAAGACCCTCATATTGTCAGCTTTGAAGCGCTGGTAAGGTGGCATCACCCAAAAACTGGCTTAGTGCCGCCTAATGACTTTATACCTATTGCTGAACAAACAGGCCAGATCATCGACCTAGACCTGCACCTATTAGAACTTGCAGGCGCACAGTTACAAAAATGGCGTCGCGCGGGTATGCCGACAATTCGAGTAACCGTCAATGTCTCGTCTCGTCATTTTGCCAGTCTTGAGTTTGTAGACTTTATGAAAGAGATCTACACCAAATACCAGTTACCCAATGGGACATTGTGTTTAGAAATAACTGAGTCAGGTTTAATTGAAAACCTCAGCCTTGCAACGCGAATTATTGAAGGATTAGAGCCACTCGGTGTAAAACTTTATTTAGATGATTTTGGTACCGGCTATTCGGCGCTTGGTTATCTTCATCAATTACCGATCCATGTACTGAAAATAGATAAGAGCTTTGTGGATCAATTAACACAAAAAGAGAACCCCTTGGTAGATGCTATTTTATCTCTCGCTCACTCTTTAAAGTTAACTGTGGTTGCTGAAGGTATTGAGAACCCAAAACAATGGGCGCTACTAAAACGTAAAGGTTGCCAATTTGGTCAAGGCTATATTGTGTCAAAGCCACTGCCAGCAGATAAAGCCATGGAATTATTACTCAAACATACAGAGATGGTGCTACCAATTTAAAAGTGACTTTCCACTTAAATTAATAAAACAAAACCTGCATTACGCAGGTTTTGTTTTATCTTCTAGCTAATTTACTTTTAGTTAAAGTTAATTTTATCCAAGTTCCTTTCTGAGCTCTTTGGTCGCTTTCACCATGTTATCAAGCGCAGCTCTAGTTTCTTCCCATCCACGAGTTTTTAAACCGCAATCAGGATTCACCCATAAACGCTCCACGGGGATCTTTTTGGCGGCTTTATGGATAAGCGATTTGATCCACGCAATGTCTGGCACATTCGGGCTATGAATATCATACACACCTGGGCCAATCTCATTTGGATAAGCAAAATCTTCAAAAGCATTTAGTAGTTCCATATTCGAGCGAGATGTTTCTATGGTAATCACATCAGCATCCATATCGGCGATTGCACCAATAATGTCGTTGAACTCTGCATAGCACATATGCGTATGAATTTGTGTTTCATCTTTAACCCCCGACGCCGACACTCTAAACGCATAAGCCGCCCAATCAAGATAACTTTGCCATTCACTTGCCTTTAATGGCATGCCTTCTCTAAATGCCGGTTCGTCAATTTGTATGATATCAATTCCCGCGTTTTGTAGATCGACGACTTCATCTCGAAGTGCTAATGCGATTTGATTTGCAATGCTTGGCTTATCGAGATCATCTCTAACAAATGACCAAAATAAAATGGTGACAGGACCTGTGAGCATACCTTTCATTTTCTTAACGGTTTGCGCTTGCGCATATTGCGTCCAGTTCACAGTCATAGGCTTTTCTCGAGATACATCGCCCCAGATAATAGGCGGTTTAACACAGCGAGAGCCATAGCTTTGCACCCAACCAAATTGCGTAAATGCAAATCCTTCGAGTTGCTCACCAAAATATTCAACCATATCATTACGCTCAGCCTCACCGTGCACTAGCACATCAATATCAAGCGCTTCTTGCTCTTCAACCGCATATCGGATCTCCACTTGCATTTGGTTTTCGTACTCTGCGACTGAAATAACACCGGCTTTAAACTCTTTTCGTGCTTGGCGAATGGTTTGTGTCTGTGGAAAAGATCCTATGGTTGTGGTCGGTAATAAAGGTAATCCTAATGCGGCTTGCTGCTTTTTAGCTCGTTCGGAAAATTCACTTTGTCGCTTTGCGTGTTCGGCAGTAAGTGATGCCACTTTTTCTTGAACCACAAGGTTATTTACGCGCTTAGAACTCGCTCTGGCTTTTACAGGCGCTGAATATAGGTCTAAAGTTGCTAGTGCTTTATTCTCAATGGCTGTTTTAAGTAGCTTAAGCTCTTGTGCCTTTTGTTTTGCGAACGCCAACCAAGAACGTAATTCAGCATCAAGCTTTTCTTCTTGATCTAAATCTACCGGGGTATGGAGTAATGAGCATGATGGTGCTAACCATAAATTATCACCGCGACTTAGTGCTATGGGCTCAATCTGATTATAAATAGCAGACAGATCTGCTCGCCAAATATTACGACCGTTAATAACCCCTAAAGATAAAACTTGGTCATCATTTAAAAGCTGGTTTAGCTTTGTAAAATCTTGCTCACCAGCGACACAGTCAAAATGCACACCTGCGACAGGATATTGCTGAATATCTTCATAATAATCTTTTACTGACTCAAAGTAGCTGGCCAGTAAAACCTTCACACCTTGCCCATTTAATGTAGCAAAAGAAGTGCGCAAAGCACTGCGATACTCATCTGATAGCTCTAGGGCGAGTATTGGCTCATCAATCTGTACCCATTCAACGCCAAGTTCAGCCAGCTTTTGTAACACTTGCTGATAAACCGGTAACAATCTCTCCAGAAGCGAAAATTTATTAAACGACTTATCTGCACATTTGGCTAAATGCAAATAAGTAACAGGCCCGACCAAAACAGGTTTAACTTTATAACCCAGACTGTGTGCTTCAGCGACTTCCTCAAACAGTGCTTGCCAGGTAAGTTCAAAGGTTTGCTCTTTAGAAAGCTCGGGCACTATATAGTGGTAGTTGGTATTAAACCACTTAGTCATTTCACTCGCTGCACAAGCACAACCACTTGGCGCTTTACCTCGGCCTATTCTGAATAATGTATCTAGATCAACATTGCCATCGGTATTTACATGGCGCTTTGGTATAGCGCCTAGCAATAAGCTGGTATTGAGTACATGGTCATACCATGCAAAATCGCCAACCGGAAGTAATTCAATTCCAGCTTCAGCCTGTATCGCCCAATTCTCGGCTCTGATAACTCTGCCTTTCTCTAGTAACTCGGCCTGAGTTAGCTCGCCTCGCCAATACGCTTCGACTGCAAATTTGAGTTCACGTTTTTTGCCAACTCGAGGAAAACCTAAATTATGAATATGCGCCATGCTCTTTCCTTAAAATTATACGGATGTTTAGATGGCTAAAAGTATTAACATGAGATAGGATGAAGACAATTGATGGTTTTTCAGTTTTAACATGAACAAAATTAATCGAATAAATTTGTAAAAAATATGATCAAAACATGACAACGCTGTCAAAAATAGTGTTATAGTGATTTTGCTAATTAAACACAGTTTTATGCTGTTTTTATAAACTAGCAAACACGGAAATTAAAGTTATGCAGTTCAGGAATAGGTGAACTCTGAATTTTGCTCACTCTAAGAATGAGATTTATTGAAGATGATAGATATTAAACATTTAAAAACCATTTCAACGCTTAAAGAAACCGGCTCGCTCGTTAATACAGCCCGTGAACTGTTTTTAACTCAATCAGCTTTATCTCATCAAATTAAAGACTTAGAGAACAAATTAGACTGTCAGCTGTTCGAAAGAAAAACACAACCCGTGCGATTTACCCCACAAGGTATGCTACTACTAGAATTGGCCAACGAAGTGTTACCAAGAGTAGAAGCAACCAAGTGTCGATTAAAAGAAAGCCTCAATCAACCAATTTCTCAACTGCGCTTAAGTGTTGAATGCCACGCATGTTTCCATTGGCTATTGCCGACAATCAAAGAATTTAACAATTTCTGGCCTGACATCCATGTAGATTACGAGCGCGGGTTTAGCTACGACGCCATTCCAGAGCTACTCAACGATGACTTAGACCTAGTGTTAACTTCTGATATTCGTGAAGCCGACAAGCTTGAATACGCGCACCTTTTTGATTTTAAGTTGAAACTGATTGTATCACCCGATCATGAACTGGCTAAAAAAGCCTACGTCACGGCCCTCGACTTAAAAGACGAAACTATTATTTCGTACCCTATTCCAAAAGAACGCCAAGATATTTTTAAGCATTTTATTCAAAATGCACGCTTTGACGGCACATTAAAAACAGTGGATCAAGGATTACTTATTTTCCAGTTAGTCAGTGCCGGTATGGGTGTTGCCGCTCTACCTGATTGGTTAGTAACACCTTATGAAAGCCAAGGGTTAATTAAGTCCATTCCGCTGGGCGCACTGGGTTTAAATCGTCCGATGTATTTAGCCATGAAGAAAAACATGAAAGACAACCCTGTCTATCGTCACTTCTTAAATACGTGTAAGCAAAGTAACGGACGATAACCACAGAAATCATCTGGTTGTCTTACTGATTCTATTTTAAACTAGCCCAAATTCTCTTTGGGCTTTTTTATGTTTGAAATCAAAAAGATCATCGGCGGCCTCTTGATGCCCTTGCCACTCACCTTAATTATCTTGTCACTGTGTTTATTATTTATCGCCAAGCAAAATAAAAAGTCATACCTTATTGCTTGGCTTTGTGTTCTTGCCACTTGGTTTATAAGCACACCTTACGGCGCAAACTTATTGATTGAACCTGTCGAAAAGACCCAAGCGCCTTTCAATATTAAAAAACACAAAAAGCTCGACTATATTGTTGTACTTGGCTGTGATGTCTATGCCAACAGCCGTTTGCCAGCAAATGGCCAACTTGGTGGTTGCGCGTTATCACGCCTAGTTGAAGGGCTTCGTCTGGCAAACATATACCCACAAGCCAAAATGATTGTCTCAGGGTATGGCTTTGGTAAAACCACAGGCGCTGATTTAATGGCAGAGACTGCTACAAGTTTAGGTATTGCCAAGCACCGAGTGTCGACCAACCCAACAGCTAAAGACACAGCCGATGAAGCAAAACTACTTGCACCAAAATTAGTCGATAGACAGGTTGCACTCGTCACCTCAGCAAGTCACATGGCCAGAGCCAGTGATTTATTTTATGTGCAGGGGGTTGATGTGATCAAAGCACCGGTGCAATTTTACACTTATACAAATACCCCGACGCATAAGCTTTTTATTCCAGATTCGGGAGTATTAAGAGCGGTTACGAGCCACTGGCATGAAGTCATAGGTAAAGCCTGGATAGCGTTAAGACGATTCATTAACCCTGAAGCTTTATGAATCAGTGCTTAAAAATACGTTAAAATGCTTACTTTTACAGCGCTTTATCGCAATTTAGAAGGCTAAAAGTAGAGAAATGGCGCAAAAAATTGAAAATTAGCCCAATTTTCGGTATAAATGCGCCTTTAAATTAAACCCGCGTATCCGCGTATTAACGACTAGGATCTACGATGAGTAAACTTGATAAAACTGAAGTATTAAGCGCTTTTGAAGCTGCATATGAAGCTGCCCATGGTAAAAAGCCAGAGATCACAACTAAACCTGGCTGGTACAGCATTGACGGTGGCAAAAACATGCGTCTTGCAGATGTAGCAGCACTAACAGAAGAGCTTACTTCTGGTTCTGCGGCTCCTAGCCAAGAAGCGGCTCCTGCTAAAAAAGAAGCAAAAAAACCAGCAGCGCCTGCGAAAACTAAAAAAGCAGCATTTACTGTTGTTAAAGCTAATGAAGAAGGTTACACACCAGAAGAGTTCTGGATTATCCGTCTTGCTGAAAAAGAGCATGACTGTCGCCTTCCACGTGGTGTGGTTTAATCCCCACTCACAGTTAGACATAAAAAAACCGCGTTTACCGCGGTTTTTTTATGTCTGGTTTTAATATTGAAAGATTAAAATCCAACAGGAGTGAGACCTAAGCCTCACTCAACAGTGAAAGTTACTCTTCGAAGAATAACTTCTCACGTTTTTTCGCACCGACTTCTTGCATCGTTGACGCATCAAATAAACGGCCATTGATCATAGTATGACTGATCTTGTCCGTATCTCTGATGTTATCTAGCGGGTTTTTATCAAGCACGATTAAGTCAGCCAATTTACCCGCCTCAATTGAACCAATGTGTTCATCAAGACCGATATGCTTAGCCGGATCAATCGTAGCTGCACGCAATGCTTCATGTGGCGTCATGCCACCTTGTGCAAACATCCAGATTTCCCAGTGTGCCGCTAGGCCTTCACGCTGACCGTGCGCACCTAGATTCACTAGAGCACCTAAGTCTTGTAATTCAGCAGACACACGCGCGTTGTTGAAGTGATTATAGTGGTGATCTGGTGATTTAATACGACGCATTGAACGCGGTAGTAATTGGTTCTTAGGCACAAACTTACTTAATCTTGGGTGTGCCCACACATCGGTTTTATCGTACCAGTAGTTTTCACCCCAAATACCGCCATAAGCCACACCTAGCGTTGGTGTATAACCTACATCAGTCTGCGACCATAACTGCTTAATGTCGTCATAGATATGCGAGACAGGTAAAGAGTGCTCAATACCAGTATGACCATCAACGACCATAGTGAGGTTGTGTTGTAACAATGAGCCACCCTCAGGCACGACCATCATGCCTAGCTGACGACCCGCTTCAACCACTTGCTGACGCTGTTCACGACGCGGTTGGTTATAAGACTTCACACTAAAGGCACCGACTTTTTGTAAACGCTCTAAGTGGAACTTAGCATCGTCTAATGAATCGACATGTGATGTATAACCCGGCATATTCGCACCGTACAAAATCGTACCGGTTGAGAAAATACGTGGGCCAACAATTTTGCCTGCCTTTTGCATTTCGCTGGCTGCAAAGATCTCTGTGGTATCGTTAGATGGATCGTGAATGGTTGTTACACCTAAAGATAAGCCCGCAAAGTTCTTCCAGTTTTGCTCTGGAATGATCTCGTTGCTGCCTTGCGCACCGTGCGCGTGAACATCCACCAGCCCAGGTAAAATAGTCTTACCTGTTACATCAATCACTTTTGCGCCTTTTGGAATACGCACATCAGCTTGTGAACCCACGGCTTTGATGTGTTTGCCATCAGTCAGCACCACACCATTTTCGATAACTTGCTCGCCTTTCATGGTAACAATGGTTGCGCCAGTTAACGCTATCATGCCTTTAGGCTCGGCCATTTTCTGCTTGAAACCAATGTTTGTGCCACTGGCCACTTTAAAGTCAGCATCTTCAGCTTTATTAATATCAAACATGCCTGCAAGTGACGCATGATAAAACTCAGGTCCAAGACTCCAATATAGTTTATCGCCTTTAGCACTCCATGAAATGCCCTCACCCGCTCTGACCGATAACTGCTCAACAGGGAACTGCTTATCGCTTGGAGAGATATTAATGGTTTTGCCACTTTCAACAAATGGCGTCACAAATACTTTAAAACGTTCAGCAAATGCGAGATATTTACCATCCGGAGATACGCGGTATTCAGTCGCATGTTTTGATTCGTATAAAACCTGTGTTTTCTTCGTCTCTAAGTTTACTGTGCGCAATTGCGGTTTAGGCCACCCCGCCATTACAAAAATACGGTCGTTTCTGTCAGCAAACTGAGGTTGAAAACCTGACTCTGTGATGAGTTCTGATTCACCGCCTTTACTTGAAACTTTGTAAATCCCCGACTTTAAAGACCACTCAGGCGTTAAAATCGAACTGCCTGAAGTTTTACGGTACACCACTGTGTCGCCATCAGGACTAAATGTTGGCTCTACATATTTGCCTGGCTGCTTAGTAACGGCCTTACCTCGACCTGAGCGCGCTGATACAACACGTACCGAGCCCTGCTCTTTGTCATCCCAAGTGACATAAACAATCTTTTTGCCATCACGAGAAAATTGCGGGAAGAATTCAAAATGATCTTTTTGTTTAGTCAAACGCTTAATTTTGCCCGACTCAAGGTCTCTTTTATAAATGTGACCCATGGCTTCAAAAATGGCCGTTTCACCGTCAGGAGAGACTTGTACGTTACGAAGCATTTTCACATCGAATTCAGGCTCATCAATATCTTGTGCAAAACGTAATGCCTTTTGCAGCTTTTTGGTGGTTTCTACTTTGAAGGCAATCTCTTCAACTGACTTGTCTTTCACTGCCAGTTTATGAATTTTACCACCCGCCCAGAATACCAAATGTTTTTGATCAGGCGTCCAAGCAATGGTTGGATATACACCGTGAATGGCCCAAGTCTCTTGCATATCACGCTCAAGCTCACCATAAAGCTTAGTATGCTCACCTGACTCTAAATCATATAAATAGAGGCTTGATTGAAAATCGTCACGTTTAATATATGCCAGTGTTTTACCATCTGGTGATGGGGTTGGACGAATGGCACCACCCATACCCGATAAGATCACCTCGATCTCACCTGTTTCTCTGTCTAGACGCTTAATTTTATAAATGCCTGCCACTGAATCTTTTGAATAATGAAAGGTTTTTCCCGGTGTGGCATCTTGTGAGAAATACACATAACGACCATCTGGCGAGAACGCAGGCTCACCTAAGTCTTTTTGCTCATTTGGACGCTTCGTTAGTTGAACACCATTACCACCGCTTTTGTGGTACATCCAAACTTCACCCGCTCCTAAAGAGCGAGTACCGGTAAAATGCTTACGCGCCACGATAAAGTTACCATCTGGACTCCAAGCAGGACTGTTCAATAAGCGAAAAGTTTCTTTAGTGACGACGGTTTGCTCTGATCCGTCGGTCTTCATCACCCAAATATTGTCGCCACCACCTTGATCTGAAGTAAACGCAATATACTGACCATCAGGGCTAAAACGTGGCTGCATTTGCCAACCAATGTCTGAAGTTAACTGTGTGGCTTTACCGCCTTTCATCGGCATAGTGTAAATGTCGCCAAGTAAATCAAATACGATGGTTTTACCGTCTGGGCTGACATCGACATTCATCCAAGTACCTTGCTCTACAGATACTTTCGCATCAAAGAACTCACCTTGCGGCGCATCAACTTGCCATTTTTCTGATTTTTCTGCGGCCTGTGCACAGCCAAGTGCTAATGACACAGAAAGTGCGAGCGCACTATAAAACTGTTTTTTCATCTTGTTGTCTCTCAGTTATCATCACGAATGATTACAACTGATTGCAACAAAATTTCGAATGATATGCCAGAAAAAGCCACCAATTGCAGATTTTATCGACGGTACCAGTTACGGGGGTCAAACTGGTAATAATCCATCAGTAACGAGAATAACTCCGGGTCGTATTGCTTTAGCTCAAACGGTTTTTCCATGAATGTCTCGGTCAGCACCGCAAAAAATTCCGCTTCATTGGTTGCCCCATAACTATGCATAACATGATGCATGCCGTAAGCCACATGACTTTTCAAGTTTGAATAGGCACGAGTAAATACTTTCCCCCATTGTTGGTACATGGCCTGCGAGTGCAACTGAGGTGTACCATTGGTTTGCCCTGTTTGCTGATCGAGCTGGTGGGCAAATTCGTGAAATACCAGGTTATGGCCATCTTCAGGTAACCTATGCCCTTCAATGACGTTATCCCAACTTAAAACCAAAGTACCGCCGGGCCAAGACTCCCCTTGCCTAACTGAAGTATGGTAATTAACCAGCCCTGCCGCATCGCGACTTTGCTGTGGAGCATAGTAGCTACTGGGATATAACAGCACTTCTTTCACATTTGGATATAAAGGCCACTGGCTGTTCAGCACCAATAAACAAGCATCGGCAGCAATCAGTAAGGCCATAGCACGATTCACTTCTAAACCATCACGACCTAATACACGCTTTTCACCTAAAAACCAAACAATGTGATTTTCGAGCTTTTTGCGATCTTTATCGGTCATATTACGATAGATAGGCATATATTTAAGTAAGGTTTGCTTATCTTGCTCTGACAGGGTTTGCTCAGCATATTTATGCTGCCAATATTGCCTCATCACATCGTGCCAACGCCAATAAATCACCACAAAGGCCACGAGTGCCAACATCAAGAAAATATTTATCATGTGAATTCTCTTTACTCTATTAATGAGTTAGTTGGTGCGAATTGCAGCGATTTCAATATAGCTTTGATAAAATCCAAGAAACTTAAAGATTATAAGATAGAACACTCTGCCATGACTTTACCCATAGCCCAAATAGAAGCTGATTTTCACGCTCATATTGACTCTTCTCCGCTTGTGATCAGCGCAAGTACTGGTTCAGGTAAATCAACTTGTTTACCCGTTTGGGCAAAAAAAATTGGTCGAGTATTAGTAGTACAACCAAGACGTATTGCCTGTACGTCACTTGCGGAATATTTAGCAGAGCAAAGCCAGCAACCGCTCGGAAAAGAAATTGGCTACGCCATTCGTTTTGAAAGCCACTTTGATGAAAACACCCAAGTGGTATTTGCCACACCCGGTGTCGCACTGCGGTGGTTTTTTGAGTCTAAATTAAAAGAGTTTGATGTGGTCATGCTCGATGAGTTTCACGAGCGCCGTTGGGACATGGATCTGCTGCTTGCTCTTATTAAAAGTTACCAAGCCCATAAACTAATTGTCACCTCTGCGACACTAGATACGCAGCCTTTATGTGATTATTTACACGCAACGCACCTGCACAGCGAAGGCAAAATGTTCCCCGTCGAAGAGACTTTTATTGCAGATGATATGAGGGCGATGCCAAGCAAACATGACTTAGTCCCAAGGGTATATCAAGCTTGCGCTCAAGCATTGAATGAAACCCAAGGCGATATTTTGGTGTTTTTACCAGGCAAAGGCGAAATTCAAAGTGCCGCAAGTGGGCTCAAGGATTTAGATGCCATTGTCATTGGTTTGTATAGTGGTTGTCATAAATCTCAACAAGATTTAGCGCTTAAACAACAATCAAAGCAGCGTATTATCTTAGCAACCAATGTTGCTGAAACCTCACTGACCATACCCAATATTACCTATGTGATTGATTCAGGTCTTGAACGTCGTACCCATTTGCGAGGCGGTAAAACGGTACTCGCACTAGAAGCCATAGCTGCTGACTCTGCTAAACAGCGACTTGGTCGCGCAGGTCGTACGCAAGCAGGGCGCTGCATTCGCTTATACGGTCAATATGCACCACTAATAAAAACCACACCGCCAGAAATTCACAGGGAAGCCTTGTCTGAGCTGGTATTGGCCAGCGCCTGTGCGGGGTTCAATATACATGAGTTACAATTTTTGGAGCCATTGCCTAGTAGTTCATTGAATGCAGCTATTGCGCAATTACAAAAAGTCGCCGCCCTTGATGGCGATTTAAACGCCACTGAGCTTGGCAAAGTATTATATCCGCTACCCATTGACGCAGAATATGCATACTTAATTACAAAAATGCCAAGCGGAGCACTAAAACAAGCCATGATTGATGTCATTGCAGTTTTAAGTGTGCCAGCGCGGGTTTATCAGCTGCCCAATAATTCTGAGCAACTCGAAGAATTGAACAAGGCCCTACCCAATCATTGCGATCTAGAGCTGGCTATTAATTTACTTAGAGGTAAAGCCCCTCATATAAATGTCGAACAAAACGCGTTTGAAGAAGCCAAACAATTTAGTGCACAGCTACGAGAGGCCTTTTCATTACCAGAGCTGAGTAAAGCTGCGAATTTCGATAGAAGTTCACTCTTACATCATATTGCTCAAGCTCGACCTGATTTACTCTATATAAAAAGAAATAATCGACGCGGCGCCTTTGGAAATGGCTACAACGAAGTGATCCCAGCCAAGGAGTCGCGTATTAACGACAAGGCGCAAGCAATGATAGTGCTAGATACATATGCCATGGCCGGCAAGGGCACAAAACAAGCCATGACATTGGCAACCTGCGCCGCACCAGTGCCACTGAGCCTTGTTAGTGAATTTGCACAGTACGAAACCACACTCAACAAAGCTGAAATTGTAGATCATGAGATCATGGTGAATATCAGCCATGTTTTTGCTGGGGTAGAACTTTCGACAAAACTTGAGCCTATCACCTCAGAGATACTTATTCCAGCCTGTGTCGAGCTCATTCTCAATAATCAATTAATGCCAGGTGTTGCCGAGCAAGTGATTGAGACGATTGATTTTCATAATCTATATAACCAATCAGAAAATATCACAGAGGCACTACCAACAGCCGAGCAATACTTGCTAGAAACTTTGACTGATTTAGGGATTCGTGAGCAAGATGATTTAGCTTTAATCGAACCCGAAGACTTATTTTATCAAGGTATCGAGTCTTGGTTAATCGATCCATTTAAAGAAAAGTACCCGCTAAAAGTCAATTTACCTGGGTTAAAACTATCGGTTGAGTATTTCTTTAAAGCAAAGCGTTTAACCTTGCATTATGCAAGCGGTGCGCGCAAAGATGCACCTAAAAGATGGGAATTGCCAGCTTGGCTGGGATTTAAAATTCAATATAAAAAGGCGAGTAAAGTGGTTGATGTGAAATAAAAAAACCCTCGAAAATGTCGAGGGTTTTTATTTCATCTGGCTAACTCAAATTAGAACTTAAAGTTAACACCAGCAGTGAATGTGCGTCCGTACATATCATAGTAACCTTGATCTGAATCGTATATACCTGGTACACGAGGTGGTGTTACGTCAAATAGGTTATTGATGCCTGCTCTCACTGTTAATTGCTCAGAAATATTGTAACGAGCATTTAAATCAAACTCAGTATGAGAACGGATATCGTTGTAGTTGTTGTTTTCAATTGTCCAAACACGGTCACGAACAGTTGAGTGACGGTACTTAGTGAATAGACCAACATATAAGTCATCAAGTGTATAACCGATGCTTAGAGTCGCTTTCCAACGAGGGTAACGCTCTTCACCCACTGTAGGGTTGAACGTGTATTGATCATCGTTCACATCATCAATACGCTCATTTTCAGCTAGGTAGTTTGCGATAGCGCGGAACTTGAACTCACCGAAAGACGTATCAAGCTTGTAGTTAGCTTCAATGTCAACACCCTTCATCTCGATGTATGCAAGGTTAGCTGAAGCAGCTTTAACTTCGATTATGTCTAAGTTTGCACGACGGTCAAATAACTGACAATACTCGTTTGTTGCAAAGTTAGAAGAGCGGTAACAGTTGTTAACGACTGTTTGAGGGCCAACAAAAGTTAGTGCATCTTCAATCTTATAATTCCAGTAATCAACAATTAGGCCAAGATTATCAGTCGGAGTATATATAATACCGAATAATGTATCTTCCGAAGTCTCTTCCTGAAGGTTAGGGTTACCACCATTTACACTTTGTGGTGTAATGTCACGCCATGCCTCACTTGGTCTCCACTCATCTGCAACTGGAATACCATCTGCCGCACAGTTAGCACGAATTGCTGCTTTAAATTGATCTTCCTCAGCTTCAATTTCAACAGCATCACATGGATCGCTGTAAGATGAGAATGACTGTGTACCTGTGTTGTATAAATCGTCTAGCTCAGGTGCGCGAACTGATTTCGAACGTGTAGCTCGAACACGGATATCGTCAATTGGCTGCCATGCAAAACCAACCTTGTATGCACTGTTACGACCTACTGTAGAGTAATCCATCGCACGATATGCAATATCTAATGTTAACTCTTCAGCTAAGAAAGTATCAGCTAATAGTGGGATAGATACTTCTAAACCAAGCTCAGTTACGTCAAACTCACCGTCCCATGCACGAACAAAGTTGTTGAAAAGTAGGTTGTTCTGCATTGCTGCACCTGGCGTTCTTTCACCACGCTCTTCACGGTATTCACCGCTTAAAGCAAACGAAATGGCACCTGCTGGTAGCTCAAAAACAGCACCTGAGATAGACGCACCTAAAACTTTCTGGCTCTTAACACTATGCTGTGTACCATCAGTATTTACATAGTTTAATGCTTCTTCTGACGGTGCATTTTCGCCAAGTAAATTTAACGGAGCACAACCTGCAATAGCACCAACAACTTCGCCAGCATCATTTCTGTCTGCACAAACAATAGAGCCGTCAAGAAGTGTTGCATCAAGCGCGTTATCTAAGTGTGCTTCTAAAAGCTCACCGCCCCAATGCGCGTCTTCTGTATTTCTACCGTAGTTGTAATACACTTCGTAGTCATACTCATCCATGATAACGCCTTTCACAGATAGAGTACCGCTGAAGTATGCCTGGTCATTGTAGAATTGACGCTTACCGCCACCTACACCTAACTTAGTAATCCAAGCAACATCTTCTGGGTTTGCACCTTGCTCATTGAAGATATCTCTTGCATCTTGACCCCAGAAAGGGTTATCAACACGAATAGGCTTTGCAAGGAATACTGGGCTTGAATCAGATACAGATGACGTTTTACCATAAGCCATTTCAAAGCTAACACTATGATCGTCATTAATATCTTTGTTAATTGCCGTGAACGTATTTAGACGCTCAAGCGGCACTGCAATGTATGTATGATCTAGGAATTTATAACCGTCAGCATCTTCACCGTAAAAACGGTTTTGTGCATTTGGAGCTGGACGAGGACCGATACCTGTATTTGCAGGATTCAATTCACCATTAGGACCAAATGTGTAGCTTTGACCACCAAGAGTTACCATGCCCTTACGGTCGTAAGCGCCTAATACTTGAGGTAAACCTTGGAATTTTTGCGGTGCTAAAACGAACTGCGGAATACCATCTTCTTCACCTGTATTCTCAGGGTTACGCATTGTAACAATCGTGTCACGGATGAAATCTCTGTCACGACCATCTAATTGGCCAATCTTTGAATATGTTGCATTGAAAATGAAGCTATTATCTTCATTTTCACTACCAAATGTTAGTGAGAATACGTCTTCTTCACCTTTATCTTGTTGCGGTCTTGAAGTTAAAGCGTCAAGGCTAAAACCGTCATAAGAATCTTCTAGGATGATGTTAACAACACCAGCCATTGCATCAGAACCGTATACAGCTGAAGCACCACCGTGAGTAATTTCTACACGCTTGATTACCGCAGTTGGGATCATGTTAAGGTCAACCGCTGAGTTTGTAACACTTGATGATACAAAACGTTTGCCATTTACTAATACTAGGGTACGACCTGTGCCTAAACCACGAAGGTTAGTAGTACGAATACCAGCACCGAAAATACCTTGGCTAGTAGTTAAAGAAGTGCCGATATCAGCAGATGGTGTTGAATCTAAAAGATCACCAACGTTTGTAATACCAGCATCACTTAGGTCTGCACCTGAGAAAACTGTAACTGGAGTAGGCGCTACTTCAGAATAACGTTTGATACGAGAACCAGTAACCTGGATGCGCTCTACTTTTTCTTCTTTTGCTTCTGTCTCTTCAGCAGCAAAAGTATTTGCTGAAAACGCAGCTGTAGAAGCCGCACCAAAAGCAATCGCTAAGCGAACTGCTTTTGAAACTTTATTGTTTAACATTTATTTCTCCCTGATCTCACTTTGTAAGATTTTGTTTTTTAATGTTTTTATTGAAGTATTGCAAATTTAACAAATGTACCTAATGCAATACTCCGGCAACATACTAATAGCAGGAACAACAAAAGGTCAACCAATTGGAGATAAAAATTTACACTTTCTTCAACAATCGTGTTTGTGAACAACCTAGGTTAACGAAAAATAAATACTTGATGTGTCAAGAGAAATGTGAACTCACGGCGATAGTAAAAAAGATTTTGATTAACGAAGTAAATATTTAGAGCATTTAAATAGTAAACATCTCCAAATCAGAAATTACCAAATACTTTGTTGTTCTAAGCTAAATAAATTCAATTAAGAATTCCAGAACTCTTTTCTGCAGAAATAACAACCGCGATTAAACCATTAGATGTGTCTCTTAGCTCTCTAACCACTACATCCGAGTAACATTGAGTATTTTTAATTTTATGTAACAATTTCTCGGTATTTTCTGCTGCCAGTTTAAGTTCATTCAACCTTAATAATAGTAACTCAAGCTCTGATTCGAATAGTTTATATGCTTGTTCAAAGTCTATGCTTTTATTTTCAGTTATAAATTGATAAAAATCTGGAAAATTTGTTGCATCAAGACTGGCTTTTTCTAATGACTGAAATAAAGATATAAACCGCTCAATTTTTTCCTTATATAAGCTGATAGGTTTATTATTAATTAATGCATTCACTAAGCCTTTTAAATCTTTAAGCATATTCTCTTTAACCGCTAAACCCGCTTCAAGGATCTGCCTGTTAGGCTTAACTATGATTGAACTTTCATGGTGGCAAACAAGGTGCAATTTACCTTTTGATTTTAATACTCTATTTATTTCAATTAAACTCAAATCGATATCTGAATATTCAAGAGCAAATTGAGATATTACCGTATCGAACTCGGCATCTTTAAAAGGCATTTTCTCTGCTGAAACATGAGAAATAAAATGCCCTTTTATATTTTTTGTTACTTCATCATTTATTTTTGCCAGATCGATCCCTACGCATTCATGCTGAGAAACAGCTTGAATTAACTCTATAACTGCACCATTACCTGTGCCAATATCGAGTACTTTTGAATGTTCATCTAAACTTCTAGAAAAGTTCTGCCAAAAAGCTTTAATCTCACCTTGGTAATTCATTTTAAAAGCATCACCAAATGAAGTTATATGCCCTTGCCTCCAGTATTCTGACCAGTGATTATTCATTAATTTTTCTCCCTCAAAAAAAAAGGCTGAAATAAATTCAGCCTTTTTCTATTTAGTTACAATTAGAAGCTAATTGAGTACGTTAAACGATAATCACGACCAAAGTTGTTGTATAGGTCTTGGTTATCCCATGTACCGTTAGAAGATAATACAGGATCTTCGTCTGTTAAGTTGTTAACTGTAAACGTAACAGAACCCATTTCACCTGCAAAATAAGTGTAAGTTAAGTTGTGGATTAACCAGCTATCTAGCTTGCCTTCAGTAACATATGGTGCATTAGGAATGTTGTTACCATCAGCATCTTGAGGTGCTACTTCAGTCTCTGTTGTACTTGCTGTGTAAGTAGCGTTCCAAGCTAAAGAGTGATCTCCATAAGACCAAGCAATTGTAGCTACTGACTTGAAGTCAGGCTGACCAGACCAACCAGCACTGTCTTGTACTAAACCACCAACTTCGCTCTCATAAGAAAGAACAAAACTATTTACATTGTTGAAACGGAAGTCACCGAATTCAGTATCAATATTTGCGTTGATAGTGAAGTCGATACCTTCAATTTCAAAGCCTGTGCCGTTGAAGTAAGAAGTACCCGCTTCTAGAAGAGTACCTGCTGCAGCACGCTTAAGGTAGAAAGTTTCATTTGATGTATCAGTATCAGGAGACACAGCTGTGATTAAGCCTGCAGCTTCATCAGATAATAGTGCTTGAAGTGATTTAGACTGAATTACATTATCAATTGATAGTTGGAAGTAATCAACTTTGAAACTTAAGTTATCGTTAACATCCCAAGCCACACCTAAGTTAGTGTAGTCAGATGTTTCAGCATCTAGCTCAGAGTTTTGCGTATAGTAAGTATCATATTGTCTAGATGTTGTAGCGCCGTTACTGTAGTCAATCGCTGATTCAGCAGAGAAAGTACGCGCAGCATTTAACAGGTCAAGACCAGGAGCACGGAAAGACTCAGAATAAGAACCACGAACAACTACGCTGTCAGTAACTTGCCAGCGAGCAGAAACTGCAGGAGCTACGTTGTCACCGAAATCAGAGTAATCATCGTAACGAGCTTTTAAGTTTACTTCTACTGTGTCAGTAATAGGAAGAACTGATTCGAAGAAGAACGCAGTTACATCACGCTCACCCATAGATGAGTTACCTGCAGAACCACCAATACGACCAGCTTCAGATTGACCATCGTAAATATCCGCGTATGTTTGCTCGAAATACTCCATACCAAAGTAGTGTGCTACAGTACCACCACCTAGTTCAAACATATCGAAACCGATACCTGCGAAGTACTGGTCAAATGTTGAAGAAGATTCTTGAAGCGTCGTTGCTTTCATGTTTGCAATGCCAGCATCTGAACCAAGGTCGATATCATTTTGTTGGTTATACGCTAAACCAGAATATGATAGATAGTATTGACCAACAGACTTGTTATCGGCCTTGTTGCGGTGATAGTAAACTTCCCAAGTAGCGTTGTTCCAATCTAAGTCACCACGAAGACCTGTCGTAAGGTCGATGTTGTAATCATCTACATTACCATCACGAGTACCGATACCTACCCATCTGAAATAACCAGTCGTCTCTTCGCCAAACGGGTTATGTGGGTTATCAGCTGCCATATTTCTCCATGGAGCTGCTGGAGGAGCATAACGACCAAATGAAGAGTTCTGAACGAACATCGCCTGACCGAACCATTGAGTGCTATCAGTTAGTTCATAGTTTGAGCTAACGTAGATAGTATTTCTGTCAATTGATGCTGTGTTATACGAAACATTTGCATAAGCATACATACAGTAGTCAGAACCTGGCGCCCAGTCTTCATTCGCATCAACACGACGGAATGTTTCTTCACCATACTGTGCAATTAGTTGGTCACAAAGCGGTGAAGCTTTTGCAATAGAGAAGTCAGGAGCTGCAACAGTTGCGCCATAGATTGACCAACCAACAGTATCAGCTGTATACGCTTCGATGTCACCATCACCGTCTAAGTCACCGATTTTTGCTTTCGTGTACTCACGAGCACCATCGCTGATACCTTCACGTTTTTGGAAGTCGAAACCGAAAGTGATGTTACCTTTATCGTTTGATACACCGCCTACAATAGAGAATTCAGATGACGTTGTACCTTCATCCTGGTCACGCTTACCAACACCTGCGTTGATGTTTAAACCTTCAAAGTTGTCTTTAAGAATTACGTTAACAACACCAGCCATTGCATCCGAACCATAGATTGAAGATGCACCTTCAGTCATGATATCGATACGTTCAACGGCTGCCATTGGGATCGCATTAAGGTTAGCAGAAGCACCACCTAGAGTTGGTGAACCTGGAAAGCGGCGACCGTTAAGAAGAACTAGAGTACGGCGAGAACCAGCACCGCGAAGGTTAATTGTTGCTTGAGACTGTGCAGAACTACCTGAACGCTCTGAGAACGAACCGAAAGAGTTTAATGAACTTGAACGTAAGGCATCAGCAACAGTGAAATCACCTTCCATTTTAATGTCTGCAGCCGTAATAGATACAACTGGAGAAGCACCTTCTAGGTCAGTACGCTTGATACGAGAACCAGTTACTTCGATACGTTCAACTTTTTCTGCACCATCTTCGTCTGCAGCAAAAGTATTCGCTGAAAATGCAGCTGTAGAAGCTGCGCCAAAAGCGATCGCTAAGCGAACTGCTTTTGAAACTTTATTATTTAACATGTTATCTCCCTGGGACCACTTGTTAGTAGCTTTTATAATTTTTTGAGGGTTATCCCTCTTATAGGTAATTGCAACATATGCAATAAACTAGTTGCATACTAAACAACAGAGATTATTCATGTCAATTAAAAATATGACCAATTTGCAACACTAAATACACATAAGCGTACCTTTTTTAAATAATTCGACCGTAAAAACACTCTTAGTTGCTAAAAAAAGAACAAACAAGAGAAATTCAAATGCAGAAAAGTAAATAATGGGTACATTTGATTTACATCAAAATGCATTAAAAAGATATTTTTAATAATTCGTTAATTGTCAAAAAGGGTATGTTGCTTACTCGTGAAATTGAACGCGTTAAAATGAACTTGAAACATGTTAAGAATGGGCATAATTTGTTTTTGAATGTAATGCTCGTAATCAACTTGCTGAACATCATGAGCATTCAATACTGCAGTAGGACCTGATTTAGAGATGAAATATTTAATAATAGTGCCTTTATGAAAGGTAATATCAGCTGAATTTGGTAGCGTTTTTGCGGCTCTCACATGGGGAGGGATATTCTTAACATACTGCTCAAGTGGCTTACCTAAACGCTTTTTATAAATGAGTAGATGGTCATTTTCTCCACTGAGGATCTGTTCGATATATTTTTGGGCGACAGATTCAAGATCTCCCTTTGAAAATAAAGTTTCAACTAACTCTTTTTGGAATAATTTTGCTATATCAGTCCAATCACTTCTTACTGTCTCCATACCCTTGAATACCAGCTCAGAGTGACCATCCTTTTCTACTCTGCCCACATAACGTTTTTTTGAACCGGTTTCTTGCCCACGGATAGTCGGCATAAAAAATGGGCTGTAATGCGTTTCGAATTCAATTTCTAAATGACTTTGAATGCCAAAACGTTCTTCGCATTCTAAAGACCAAGTTTGGTTGATTTTTCTTTGTAACGCTTTGCCTATTTCGTGGCTTTGTTCACCTGTTAGCTCTTCGGGTAAGGCAACAAAAGTAGAATCTGTATCACCGTAGATAACTTCATACCCCCAACTTTCTAGCCATTTACGCGTTGTTTGCATAATTTGATGACCACGTAAGGTAATAGAGCTAGACAGTCTTGGGTCATAAAAACGACACCCTTTCGAGCCTAATACACCATACAAACTATTCATTATGATTTTGATAGCTTGCGATAACATGGCATCGCCCTGCTCTTTGGCGTTTTGTCGTTTCTCTGACAATTGCTCGACCAATTTAGGCAAATGGTGCGCAGTTTTAGAAAAATATCCGCCGTTGAAGCCCTCTAATGCATTATCTTGGCTCTCTAACCCTTTAATAAGCCCCAACGGATCGATAAAGAAAGTTCTAATGATGGATGGATACAAGCTTTTAAAATCAAGTACGAGCACATTTTTATAAAGGCCAGGTTTGGACTCCATAACATAGCCACCAGGGCTTTCAAAAGACACACCATGCTCGGCTAAATTTGGAGCAATGTAGCCACTTCGATGTAATAAAGGTAAGTATAAATTAATAAAAGCAGCCACTGAGCCGCCCATTTTTTCAAGCTCTAACCCTGTCATTTGGGTTCGGACAATAGCAAATTCTAGCAAGTTTAGTTTGTTGAAAATCGACATCACAAGCATGCAATCTTGCAGGTTATAAGCCGCTAAAGCGAGTTTGTCTTCATTAAATTGTCTGATAATTTCAGACAAGCGGTTATCTTGTTGGATAAGCTTTTGCTCACCTAAAATTTCACTCGCCACATTAGCAAGGCTAAAACTCGGAAAGTGATACGTGGCATTTTTCATGGTATCAATACCATCAATGACCACGCGGCCTGAAATCAAAACTCGAACATAGTTGCCTTTATAAATATCTATAGAGGCGTTATCACGCCCTAAACAAAGTTCAATACCGAGTGCTTCAGCCCGCTCTGCCAAAACCACAAAATCAAACTCAATGACATTCCAACCAATAATTGCATCTGGATCTATGGCCTTCACTTGCTGCATTAAAACTTGCAGCAGTTCAATTTCGTCCTCTACCCAAATAATACTTTGCTCTGTTTGCTGAGGTGCACCAATCATGATGACACTTTTATAGTGCTCGCTGACAAGGCCAACCGAAAAAAGTACCCCTTGTCCATCACACTCAATATCAAGTGACAGCATAGAAAGGTTTGGCTTGTAACCTGTGTTTTCTTTTAACTTTGCATCCGTGATCTCGATATAACCATTACGTTGCTTCACTTTTCCACTTACCCAAACACCGCCATTTATGAATCGTTCCATTAAATAACGATCGCAATGACGAATATCATCCTCATACAAACGCATATGCTGAGAAAAACGTTGCTTAACTTGAAATAGATGCTGATTGGAAGAAAAATAACAGGCTGCAACGGGCTCACCGTCGAAGTGCTTTAGTGAAAGTAATTTTATGTCACATTGCAGTCCATGTTCATGGATTAAGCTTTTAGCTTGCGCTACATCTGACTGGCGAATGAAAAAAACAGATTGTTGATCGGGTATAATTACCTTGGCTGGACCTTGTGGTGTCATAAGCCAATAACAAAGACACAACTTCCCCTGCTGATTAAATTGCTGGCGTGATAGTATAAAGCCTTCGTATACAGCTTGTGCCAAGATAAAACCCCATCTAAAATATCAAACACTGTAATTATATACATACTGTACTTTTTAGGCGACCTTCATGCTTTCAGATGCATTAAAAAAAACAATTCGAACAACACACACCAGCATTGCTGAAAGCTTAGACGGTTATAGACCCAGAAAAAGCCAAAACTATCTAGTCGCAGAAATCGCCAAAGTCTTAGCGGGCGAATACCATAGATCACAAAAAATCTGTGTAATAGAAGCCGGAACTGGTACAGGTAAGTCTCTCGCCTATTGTTTAGGCGCCCTGCCTTTGGCATTGGCTAAAAAGAAAAAACTCGTCATTTCTACTGCAACCGTCGCCTTACAAGAGCAGCTCATTGAAAAAGAGTTACCTTTTTTTAAAGAGCACTCAGGACTCGATTTTAAATTTGATTTGGTAAAAGGTAGGCACAGATATATCTGTGTGCACAAATTAAATTCAGCACTAGACGAAGACATGATGCAAATGTCACTTGTGCCTACATTAAGCTCGCCGCTATCTGAGCAAGAGAAAAATTGCTTAGTTGCGCTTCAAAATGCCTATCAGAACAAACAATGGCAAGGTGATAGAGACAGTTGGGCCGATACCATTCCTGACCGCGTATGGAACTTAATCGCCTGCGATAAACACGCATGTCAAAGACAGATGAAGTCTCATCATTTATGCCCATTCCATTTAGCACGACAAAAAATGGCGCAAATGGATGTACTTGTTATTAACCATGCTCTATTACTTGCTGACTTAGAGCTCGGTGGCGGCAAAATCTTACCTGAGCCCGATGAGACCTTTTATGTCATAGATGAAGCGCACCATTTGCCTCATATCACTCGAGACTTTTCATCCGCAGCGGCAACCATTAAAGGCACATTAGATTGGATTGAAAAGCTTCTAAAGTTCAGTCAGAAAATGGCCAATGCCATTGTGTCGCAAAAAGCCATTGGTCAAAACTTTAAACTCAATGACGCTGCGAATGATGCGGCTAAAGATTTAAGGTCTGTCAGAGACTTGCTAGATCAAGCTGATTTTAATTATAACGATGATGACACTTACCGATTTGAACACGGCATTGTGCCCGAGCAATTAACCATTAAGGCCAAAGACATCAGCGATGCAACACTCGATGCCTTAAGAGCACTAAATAAAATGCATGATGCGCTTACTTTAGATGTCAGTGATGGGGATGTAACAGCATTCTTGGCCGATCCCCTTTTAGCCGAAAGTGGTCAGTACATCAACCGTCTTGAGCAATTACAAAAACTGTGGTTCAGCTACGCCAGTAAAGGTGACAGTATTCCGCATGCCCGCTGGATAAAGCGACTTGAATACAAAAACCATCACGACCATTTACTATGCGACTGTCCCATTGAAGTGGGTTACTACTTAAAAGACAAACTATGGCGCGAATGTGCAGGTGCCGTTTTATGTTCAGCCACACTGAGTGCACTCGGTACATTTGACCATTTCGCCAAAGAAAGTGGATTAAAAGGTGAAGAAGGCGTGCAATATATCAAAGCTAATTCACCGTTTGATTACCCTAAACAAGCGACGCTACATATACCGACCACAGATAAAGAGCCCACAGATAAAGCATTCAGTGACTTTTTAGCCGATGCTTTGCCTAAACATTTAGACCGAACAAAAGGTAATTTGGTGTTATTTGCCTCTTACTGGCAGATGGAACATGTTGCAAAAAAAATGCGCCTGAAAAACTGGCAAATTCTTGTGCAAGGTGAATTTTCGCGTGACGCCCTACTGAAAAAGCATAAATCTCGTATTGATTCCGGCCATGGCAGTATTTTATTTGGTACGCAAAGCTTGTCTGAAGGACTCGATTTAC
This sequence comes from Pseudoalteromonas sp. NFXS53, assembly GCF_056629255.1. Lineage (NCBI taxonomy): Bacteria > Pseudomonadati > Pseudomonadota > Gammaproteobacteria > Alteromonadales > Pseudoalteromonadaceae > Pseudoalteromonas > Pseudoalteromonas sp. NFXS53. The sequence goes on from NZ_JBWVBR010000006.1 coordinate 29,233, forward strand.
CCGGTGCCTATTTAGAAAATTTAGTCATAACTAAGATCCCTTTTGCAGTACCCACCTCACCTATAGAAGAGGCACAAGCTGAGTTTGTTACGAGTAAAGGCGGTAATCCATTTTTATCAATCACTGTACCTGATGCTGCAAAGAAATTAGTACAAAGCTGTGGTAGACTGCTGAGAAAAGAAACCGATCAAGGAAAAATCACACTCCTTGATAGGCGTTTGGTCAGTAAACGGTATGGTAAAGCCATGCTTGATACCCTCCCGCCATTTAAAAGACAAATAGATTATTAATGTTTGAATTTGCGCTCGACCCCACGACTTGGGGCTTATTGTGTTTAGTAGCTTTAATCGCAGGTTTTATTGATGCGGTAGCTGGCGGTGGCGGCATGTTAACGGTACCTGCACTCCTTACAGCAGGCTTACCTCCGCACATGACATTAGGGACCAATAAACTTGCAGCAAGCTTTGGCTCAATTACTGCCAGTGTCACCTATTATAAAAAGAACTTATTCAACCCCAAGTTTTGGGCTGGGTCTATTCTTGCTACCGCAATAGGCGCACTTCTCGGTACTCTATTGGTTGATCATCTCAGTATTGAGTTTTTAAACAAATTACTACCTGTGATTATCATTGCTGTTGCCTGCTACAGTTTATTCGGTAAATTTAGTACTGAGACTAGTCATCATTTACCGACCAAGACATTACAGTTAAAAATTAAACAGTGGTCGCAAGGGCTAAGTTTAGGTTTTTTTGATGGTTTGGCAGGCCCTGGCACGGGTACTTTTTGGACTGCATCAAACAGCCTACTTTATAAAATGAGCTTATTGTTGAATTGCGGACTCGCGCGTTCAATGAACTTTGTGTCGAACTTTATTTCGCTGATCACCTTTGTTGCATTAGGTCATGTTAACTTTTTACTTGGCATTACCATGGGGCTATTTTTAATGGTAGGCGCGTGGATAGGTGCGCATTCTGCAATCAAGTTTGGAAATAAACTTATAAAGCCACTGTTTAATAGTGTCGTTATCGTACTTGCCGGTAAACTTATTTATGAGGCTTATTTTATATGAGTCAGGCCATTGTCAAATTACAGCAGCAAATTGAGCAACTTGCTCAGCATGCTCACCAATTTGATAAAGCGAAGTGGTTTGATAAAAACCGCTACATTCAAGCACAGCCGAGTTTATTTGCACACAGCGTGTTTGCAACAAAAAGCTTAAAACTTTGTGACTATGTAGACGAGATCAAGGAAGCATTTGCAAGGTTGCCGAGCCCTGAAAAGCGCCATGCCTATGCATTTGCCCTCGAAAAATTAAGCACTCAAATAGAAGCTGTTATAAAGGTATTAAAATCGACGCCTGTTTGGGCCAAAGAGAATAAGTTTACTAAGCCTAAGAAAGCGAAAGTCTATAAGCAAGCAGTTAAGAAAATCATGCAAAGCTCTCATGAGCTGTATCAAGAGCTATCACAAAACCATGAGTTTGAGCGTCGTTTACAAGAGATGATCGATATTCGTAAGCAGCAACTTGCCTCGGCTAATTCAACTCAAGCAAGTGAAATCAATCAAGAGATATTGGCACTGCATGCTCGACTTGGCCGATGTCGAAAAGCTATTACCGCCACTGAAGACAAAATTCAACAAGTTGAAAAGCAACAAAACCGCTAATGATTTTCTACCACCCTCTATACAGTGCTCTACAACTGCCTGAGAGACACCGCTTTCCCATAAAGAAATACCAAAAACTTAAAAGTACAATTCACGCTATGGGCTTTTCCGACCGAGTATTTGAACCAAAGCCGGCTAGCTTAGCGCAGATCAAACTTTGCCATGATGCTAATTATGTCAACGCATTTGTAAACGGCTTTTTATCTGAGAAAGCAATCAAAAAAATGGGCTTTCCATGGTCAACAACATTAGTTGAAAGAACTTTGCTTTCTGTTGGCGCGAGTGTCGAGGCTGCTGAATACGCATTAAAACATGGACTCGGATTAAATCTAGGTGGAGGCTACCATCATGCTCAATTTGATCATGGTGCTGGCTTTTGTATATTTAACGATCATGCCATAACTGCTCAGCATATGATCCAACTAGGCCTTGTTGAACGCGTTGTGATCCTCGATTGCGATGTACACCAAGGAGATGGCACAGCTGATATTTTATATGACAACGACGACATAATTACTTGCTCTTTGCACTGCGCTCAGAATTTCCCTCGGGCTAAAGCACACTCAGATCTTGATTTCGAAATCGAAAAAGGTTGTACCGATTCACACTATTTGCAAACGCTAGAGCAAGCTTTAGATTTAATTAAGCGTCTCTATCGACCTGATATTATTATCTATAACGCCGGTGCTGATATTTACCATAAAGATGAACTCGGTTTACTAAAAATCAGCCTAGCAGGTGTATTAGAACGTGATAGAACAGTAATTTCATTTTGTAAAAACAACGATATCCCTTTATCAATTGGTCTTGGCGGTGGCTACCAACGTAATGAAGAGCAACTGATTGAAGTGCATAAACAACTTTTACTCGCTGTGTTCGAAAACTATTGATTTTTGGTATAAACTCAAAAAATAAAAACATTAGGAAGATGACATGAAACTACATGATGATGTGCACAATTATTATGAAAAAGTCATGCTAGATCGCATTGTTGAGCGCAATCTGCAAGACAAATACGATGATGATGTAATGGCTGATTTTTGCTGCACGGTACTTAATCAACTGCCTGCAAGATATATTCGCTATGATGTAGACATGGCCTTTTATTTACCACAACACGAGCGTATTCAAATGGAGCAAAGAGTCGATATTGCAATTGATGTTGCCATGACACAAGTGGCTAAAAGAGGTTCAACGGTCAGTGAGTAACTTTTAGAATGAGCAATAGTTTAGAAAATGCACCAACCCATGTGAAATTGGCGGTCGACTTAATTATGCTGCTTGAACAACATGAGCTGCCAGCCGAAGACGTACTTGCTGCACTTGAAATTGTAAAATCAGACTTTCAAAATAAATTAAACAATGAAGCTAGCGCAAACTAGCTTCATGCCACTTTGCTACGTGTTAGGCTGTTTTTAAAGTTTCTGAGTTGAGCTCTAAAAGCCCGAGCTTATATTGTACATAAAATTGACTGTCAGCTTCTGATTGCTCTGGACAAATAAAATAGCCAATGTCGTCTTTAAAAGGCTTAGTTTGATGATGTTTGCCATCTTCCCAATATAATACAGCATGTTTTACCAAGTCACCCATATAAGTGTGATCCCACTCATAATGACAAAAGCCATGGTGCGAAGACAAATAAGGCTCATACTTGTCTACTAAAGTAATATCAAGCAAACCATTTTTATAGGCAGCGAATACTTTTGCATCATATTCTGCTGTTTGTTCGTCTACAAAATAGGCAATATCTCTGCGAGGAGGTAATGCTTGTGGTAAACCAAATTTTTCACTCACACCCGAACATTCAACGACAATCCAAGAGACAAAATGTGCACCTATTTGATGGTCCCATTTCAATGCAACAAACATAATCATTCCTTATACAAATTTTGCCGTGATTGTATTTCTATCATAGAAATTTAAAAGTCTGAAAAGCCGAATGCTTGTTTCAAATCAAAAATTCTTAAGCAAATTTCATGAATAAGTTTTTTCAAAACGTTACAAGATATTACCAAACCTGCGGTTTAACTGACTTCTAGGGAGATTCAACGTAATCAGGATTTTTTATCTTTGCTAAACTATCCACATCTGCGCCACAATGTTATAGCTGATTACTTTTGGTGCCTTTGGACATTACCATGAACTTAACTCGTTCCTCTTTAAAGAACCCTGCTGCGGTCCTTGTCATTCTTACTTTAATCATTTTATTTGGCATCATCAGCATTTTTAAGTTACCAATCCAGCTCACTCCTGAAATTGAACAACCTCAGATCACCATTTTTTCTGGTTGGCGCCAAGCAGCCCCAGAAGAAATTGAATCCATGATCATCGAGCCTTTAGAAAATGCCGTAAAGCATACACCTGGCGCGCTGGAGGTGAATACCAATATTAACCAAGGTGGCGGTGCTATAAACCTGACTTTTGCGGTTGGCGCTGATATGCAGCAAGCTATGCTTGATGTACTGACTAGTTTAAACCAAGCCCCCCCTCTTCCATTAGATGCGATGGACCCTGTGGTTACTGCCGGAGGAAATGGTGGCCCCGGCTCAGGCGGTCCAACTGCAGCAAGTCTATTAGTTGTACCTTTAAGCTTTGACTCAGAGCAACTTGATATGGCGGAATATCAAAAGCAAATTGAAGACATTATTGAACCTAGGCTTGCGCGGATCCCTGGGATTTCTCGTGTCAATATGAACAGTGAACGTCCTCGAGAGTTGCGTGTGACATTCGATCCGCAAAAAGCAGCGGCATTTGGCATCAGTCTTGCTGAAATTCGCCGCACTTTATCGACTGCCAATGATAGCTCTGGAGGCTTGGCTGATGTCGGACGTCGACAATACACTGTAAGATTCACCGGGAAATACAATGTCGACAACTTAGCTGAACTACGAGTGGGCTATGTGGGTGAACGGCCCATTTATTTAGGCGATATAGCTAGTGTCGAAGACACTGTCACAGATCGCCGCTCTATGACATTAAGAAATGGTAAGCCGGCTTATTACATCACGATTTCAAGAGCAAATGACGCCAATACTGTTGCTGTATTAGACGAAATAAACCATGCCATTAAAGAGCTAAATGAAGGCGCTTTAAAAGAAGCAGGCCTTGCCATTGAGCTCAGCTTCGATTCATCTGTACATATCAGAAATGCATTACAGCTAGTAAAAGGTAATTTAGGGTTAGGGGTATTACTGGCTTGCGGTATTCTCTGGCTGTTTTTTAGAGGCCTAAAACCCACTCTGATCATCGCAGCAACCATCCCTGTTTCACTGATGGTTGCATTCTTAGCACTTAATCTGTTTGAGCGAAGTTTGAATGTTGTGTCATTAGCAGGTCTGGCATTTGCAGTAGGCTTAGTGCTTGATGCCGCAATTATCGTGCAAGAAAACATAGCTAGACTCACTGCCTCGGGCATGGCTGCAAGCAAAGCAACTTTGAAAGGGGCCACACAAGTTGGAGGGGCTTTGTTTGCTTCCACTGCAACCAGTGTGGCTATATTTTTACCCATCATGTTTATGGCGGGTATTGAAGGCCAACTATTTTCAGATCTCGCTTTAACCTTGTCTATCGCTGTTATCTCATCACTTATCTGTGCCATGACGCTTATCCCTGTCGCAAATAAGCTTTGGCCGGATACAAAGATTAAATCTGACCCATATCAAGCCTATTGGCATAAAGTCACTCATTTCGTTGTTAAGTTAACCAATAGCAGGGTTAAGCAACTTAGTTGGATAATTTCTTTATTAGGTGGCTCTATATTTATTACCTATGCTTTATTGCCTCAAACAGATTTTATGCCTCGTGCCCCTACCGACGGTTTCTTTTATACTTTGCTGACACCTCCGGGTGGAAATATCCAATTTATGGAAGCCGAAATTGCTTCACGAGTTAAAAAGCGTGTAATGCCATATTACGAAGGAGAAAAGTCGCCGAAAATTAAAGACTTTAACTTCTATGTCTTCGGTTCGAATGCAGGTGGGTTTATTTACTCGGACGATCCAACCCGAGTAGAAGAGCTGATGAAAGTCGCACGTGAAGAGATATTCCACGATTTGCCCGATACTCGTGTTTTTCTAACACGAGGCTCGATGATCCGAGTTAACAATGGTGGAGATGGTCGCGCAATAAATATCGATTTATCTGGCCCAAACATTGATGATTTGATCGCAGGTGCAAGAGTCGCTTTGCAAGCATCACGAGAAGCTATACCTAACGCTTCAGCGCAGCCTATGCCGCGTTTAGATATGGCCGAACCGGAATTAAGGCTTCACCCTGATGATAGGCGGATCACTCAAGCGGGTCTAACACGCAGTGATGTCGCACAAGCTGTGCAAGCATTCACAGGGGGATTATTTATTAACGAATACTTTGATGGCAATGAGCGCATGAACGTCATCTTGCGTGCAAAACCTTGGCAATCTCCTGAAGAACTTAAAGAGATGCCTATCATTACACCTCTGGCTGGTACACAAACACTCGGTGAACTTGCCCGTGTTGAGCGAACTGTGGGGCCAACACAATTAAGACGTGTAAATGGCAAGCGCACAGTCACCGTCATGGTTACCCCACCGCCTCAGATGAGTTTACAAGAAGCACAAGCACGCCTTAATTCACAAGTGCTGCCAAAAGTACAAGCTGCGGTTTCTGCTTCAACGAGTGTAATCTTGGCTGGTAATGCGCAGAAGATGAATTCAGCGATTGAAGAAATGACCATCAATTTTGCCTTAGCCTTATTTATCTTATTTTTATTAATGACTGCATTATTTAAATCAGCAAAAGATAGCTTTCTTGTTCTTTTGATCATGCCATTGGCGTTAGCAGGTGGGGTTATTGCTCTGTATGTACTAAACCTATTTACCTTTCAATCACTCGACCTCTTAACCATGATAGGCTTTATTATTTTGCTTGGATTAGTCGTTAATAATGCCATCTTATTAGTTGACCAAACTCGTAGCTCTGAACGAGACGGGATGCAAAGAGAAGAAGCAGTAAAACAAGCCGTATTATTACGTGCTCGCCCAGTTTACTTAAGTACGCTAACCAGTTTATTCGGAATGCTGCCACTGATGCTAGTACCAGGTGTCGGCTCAGAGATATACCGCGGTTTAGCAACCGTAATTGTTGGGGGGATGGCTATCAGCGCTATTTTTACACTGGTATTGATGCCTAGCTTATTACTGTTAGGTAAAAGCAAATATAAAACGCCGAAGCCCATGAACAAAGAAAAACCGCAACTCAATTTAGTTGCGAATCAATAAAGGAAACCGATGATGATTTTTAACCCCTCTAAGATTCGCACGAACATACTTTCAAGCAGTTTAGCCATAGGAATAATGTCTTGTATCGGCTTATTTTCTGCATCGAGTTTTGCGGTTTCGCCTGTTGCAGTTGAAACCATAGAGCAGGCAAAACTACACAGTAATTTGTCAGTACACGGCACTCTTTATGGAAAACAAGATGTCACACTAACGTCTGGTGTAGCTGGCAGATTAACCTTTGTAGCCACACCAGGACAGTTGGTCAACAAAAATGAAATGCTCGCTAAGATTGACTTGTTGCCACTACAACTCGCTAAGGCAAAACAAGAGGTCATGTTAGAGAGAGCTAAAATTAATCTTACTTTTCAAAAGCAGGAACTTGCTCGCTTAAAACGATTGGCGAAAAGTAACAGCGCCGCAGCAACACAAGTCGACCAAGCACAGAATCAACATGACTTAACGCTCACTGATATTAAATTGGCTGACATTGAACTCAAAGTCATTGAAGACCAATTAAACCGAGCGGTACTAAAAGCGCCATTTAGCGGTGTAGTGAGTGAAAGATATGAACGTGCTGGTAGCGAAATAAACCGTGCTCAGCCGCTTGTCAGTTTAATTGACATAAACAACCTTGAAGTGCGTTTGTATGTACCAGTTAAATATTTAAAATACTTAAGTTTAGGCAATGAATTACAGTTAAGCGCGGGTCAACTAGATGACCCACAACAGGCACTTGCAACTGTAACCTCTGTGATCCCAGCAACTGATCCAAGAGCGCAATCCTTTGAAGTCCGTGCAGACCTTTTAGCAAATGACGCACAAAGCTGGGCTTCCGGGCAATTAGTCGATGTCGTGGTACCTTTAAGCTCAAATACTGAGGAACTAATCGTTAATAGAGACGCTCTAATACTTAGGCAACAAGGTGTGCATATCGTAAAAATTAAAGAGGATAATACCGCAGAGCATGTAGCAGTGATTGTTGGTAAAGGCCAAGGCGAGCAAGTTGCAATTAAAGCAAAAGACAAAGGCGCCTTAAAAGTAGGTGACAGAATTGCGATAAGGGGTGCTGAAACCCTTGCTCAAGGTCAAGAAGTAGAGATCCAACCTGCATTATAGAAACGTTTACTAGCCCAATGAGCAAGCCGCTAAGTCTTTTCTTAGCGCGCTTGTCTCATTTTTTAAGCTTTATCCAACTGAAAGAGCCATTTAAAATGACTCGTTCAAAAGGTTAGACAGTCAGATAAATCAAACATCGTCCTCAATGTTATCTTTACCTTTTGTTCGCTCGATACTATCAAGCTTGTGGTGTATTGCCGACTTAATGAGCATATAACCACTAATTGGTGCTGTTAATAGTAAGAAAATCGAAATCAAGATCTCTTTAACGCTGATCCCCGCTTCAGATTGACTAAAAAACACCATTGCCGCAGTTAGCAAACAAGCCATACCCAGTGTTGTTGCTTTTGTCGGACCATGTAGACGCATGAAGAAGTCTGGCATTTTCACAAGGCCAATTGACCCCACCAATACGAATGAGCCGCCAATCAAAAGTAATATAGAAATAATCCACTCAGCCATCGTTCACCTACTCTATTATATCGCCACGTAGTAAATACTTACATACAGCAACAGTACTTACAAAACCTAACATTGCAATTAACAGCGCTGCTTCAAAGTAAAGCTCAGTGCCCATGCTCAAACCATATAAAATAATCAGAGCAATACTATTAATGTACATGGTATCTAAAGCCAAGATCCTATCTGGCACAGACGGGCCTTTCACTAATCGCCACAGATTCAACAGTAACGAAACGCCAATCATCGCAAATACAATCAGGATAACTGTCTCTAACATTCAAAGATCTCCTTTAACGGTGCTTCGTAACGTTGTTTTATCGTATTAATCAACTCTTGCTCATCTTTTAGGTTGAGCACATGAATGAGTAAATAACGCTGCTCAGGCTCTTCACCTTCTTTTAATATCTCTTTCCAAGGGTAAACCTCAGCACTAACCGTACCAGGCGTCAGTGATACTGTGCTGGCTAGAATCGTAATCGGCATGGCTTGGTCAAGATCAAGAGGCACCTTAACAAAACCAGGGTTAAGCTTCTTCGTCGGCCCTAATATCAAAAGCGCAACTTGAATATTTGCGGTAATGATATCGTACAACACTAACAATAGGTGTTTTAATGCCAGCCCAGGATGTAAGATCAGTGGCTGTTTCGTCCTAAATGGATTAGTCGCCAATGGGATCACTATCGCTAGAATTGCACCTAAGATCAGATGACCAGGCGAAACACTGTTATTGAGTAACAGCCAAACACTAAATAATAATAAACTTCTAAATGGCGTTGGTAGCCACTTAAATCTTGCTTCTGTACGCATTATTTCGCCTCCCCAAGTACCACAGAGATATTCGCTGAGAAGTCATGCAGTTGTTTTGCGGCTTCAATGGCATACTCAGACATATTACCAGCAAAGATAACCATTAATGGTGAGCCAAGTAATACAATTAACAGCGCAGATATCTGATACTTATGTGCCTTAACTGGCTCTGCATTGTCTTGTCCTTTGTTTTGGTGATGCCAAAACACTGTACTGCCCGCCTTTGAAATACCGACTAATAAAGCCAAGCTAGCCAATAAATAAAGTCCCCAGAATATAGCACCATATTCACTCTCGAATGTCGCTCTTAGTAGCCAAACTTTGCCAATAAAACCTGAGAGCGGCGGCATACCAATAACCGTAATAGCAGCGATAGCAAACGCCCCGCCAAGTAATATAGGTTGGGTGACAGGTCGACCAATAGTGATACGATCAGCGACTTTACCACGTTGAATCCCTATCATATCGGCAAGTAAGAATAATGCCGCCGTAACCAGTGTTGAATGAACTAGATAAAAAATAGCTGCAGCACTGGCCTCTTCTGTTTGCACAGCAACAAGCGCAACCAGCGTACCCACAGATACTATCACTAAGTTAGCAACAAGCTTGCGCATGTCTTTACTCGCCAAAACTCCAATGGCGCCCATCACAATAGTTGCCAAGGCTAACCACCACAGCCAACTCTGGGCCATATGGCTTAACTCACCAGCTTCATCACCAAAAATCAGTGTGTATACTCGCATCATTGAATAAACACCCACCTTAGTCATAATTGCAAACAGCGCTGCAACGACCGGCATGGCCGTCGCATATGTGTTAGGCAACCATAAATGAAGCGGTAAAAGCGCGCCTTTTAGAGCAAATACAACAAGTAGTAACAAGCCACCAATTTTAGCAAGGTAAACATCATCACCCTGTAAGTCTGTGATCTTGTTTGCCATATCAGCCATGTTTAATGTGCCAAGTACACCATATAAAATGCCTAGCGCAATTAAGAAAATGGCAGAGCCCACCAAATTCATGATCACGTATTGTAACGCTGCTCGAGTATTATGCTTATCGCCGCCATGCATTAACAATGAATAAGATGCAATCAGTAGTACTTCAAAGAAAACAAAAAGGTTAAACGCATCGCCCGTTAAGAATGCGCCATTTACACCCAACACTAAGAAATGCAATAAAGGATGATAAAAGCTGCCCTTCTCGTCATCGCCTGCACACGCATACAATGCACAAGTTAGTCCAAGCAAAGAAGTGAGAGAAACCAGTAAAGTCGAAAGCGGATCAGCAAACAACACAATACCGAACGGAGCCTGCCAATCACCTATCGCATAAGTTGTGCTACCCATTTCTTTTACTTGTAACAGCAGCAGCACCGATGCTAGCAAGGTGATAAAACTGAGTGCCACTGAAGAAAAGCGACGGATCTGCTTATTCTTACCACAAGGTGGCATTAATAAAATAACCCCTGCCAACATAGGAAGTAATACAGGCAGAGAAGTTAAATGTTGGATCATGCTTTGCCCTTGTTATTATTAGTCGGAACTTGACCATTAACATGGTCATTACCTAAATCTGCACGGCCTCGGATTGCTAAAATCACCACAAATGCGGTCATCGCGAAGCCAATTACAATCGCAGTTAACACTAAAGCTTGTGGTAAAGGATCTGCGTAATCTGAACTATATCCAAGTACAGCAGCTTTATTTAACGTTAAACGACCTGATGCGAATAAAAATAAATTCACCGCGTAAGACAACATAGTTAGGCCTAATACCACAGGAAAAGTTCTTGAGCGCAAAATCAAGAACACGCCACACGCGACCAACAGGCCCACGCAAGATGCATATAATATTTCCATTAGATGTTTACCTCTTCTTTCGGCGCATTGGCAGTTAATTTGCCTAGACTTGCTAAAATCATCAGCGTTGCACCAACAACAGTGATATATACCCCTAAATCGAATATGAGGGCACTGGCAAGCTCAATCTGACCAATCACTGGGAGGTCAAAGTAATCAAACCATGTTTTCAAGAACGGACGGCCAAATAGCCAACTGCCTACACCGGTTGCTAGGGCAATTGCGATACCCGATGCAATAATTTTACGGTAGTTGATGGTTAAACGCTCTGCTATCCAGTTCGAACCATGCGCGATGTACTGCAAAATAAAGGCAATCGCAGTAATAAGACCTGCAATGAAGCCGCCACCCGGTAAGTTATGACCGCGAAGGAAAATATAGAAAGACACTAACAACGCCAGAGGCAGTAGACTCTGTGAGATACTTGCAAGCAACAGCGGATAGCGCTCTTTCGCCCAAGGACGTCCTTCACTATCAGAGCCTGGCATAAACAGCGGTAAGTTTACCAATAGCTTGTAGATACCCAAAGCAGCAATACCCAGTACACAAATCTCACCTAGCGTGTCAAAACCACGGAAATCAACCAATATCACGTTAACCACGTTAGTACCGCCACCACCTGTTTTCGCGTTCGCTAAGAAGAAATCAGAAATACTGGTCAGTGGACGAGTAATTAACGCATAGCAAATACTACCTACGACAATACCAATTGTAGAGGCAATGCCCAAATCACGTAAAACACGCACGGAGCTTGAAGCTTTAGGAGACTTTTGCGGTAAGAAAAATAGCGCCAACATAAGTAATATAATGGTCACTACTTCTACCGTTAGTTGGGTTAATGCTAAATCAGGGGCTGAGAAGCGTGTAAAGGCAATAGATACCATTAAGCCTACAACTGATAGCATAAGTAGAGAGATCATGCGCTGACGATGCCAAATTACTGTCGCTATCGCTGCTATCATTAATAAGCCTGCACCAATACCATTGTGCACATCTACCGGTGTCAGAGGATTGTCGCCCGCCAATTGCGCCATTTCAAATAACGGCCAACCTGCTGCTAGTAAAACAATCACAAACATCAGCATTAAATAACGTTGCAAAGAGCCATTTTCAACGGCGGCAATTTTATTTTGGCTCCATTTGACTAATTTAGACACTGAGCCATCAAACATCTTCTTACCTGTCATTGGTGGTAGTGATGCTTGGAATTGGAATAAATACTTGCGCTGAGTATAAATTAAAATACCACCGGCAACGGCCAGCGCACTCATAAGCAATGGTAAATTAAAACCATGCCATAAAGAAATCTTATACTCTGGTACCTGCCCTGCAAGTACCGCATCTGCAGCCGTATAAATGATGTCATGAACGATAAAGTTCGGGAACATACCCACAATTAAACACAAGGCAACTAGTATTTCGATTGGAATACGCATGTATCTTGGTGCTTCATGTGGCTCTTTAGGTAAATCAATTGGATCGCCGTTGAAGAAAACATCATGAATAAATCGCGCTGAATAAGCCACTGAGAAAGCAGCAGCGATGGTTGCAAGAACAGGGACTAACCAAGACATTGAACCTAATAATTGTTGATGAAGGGTTTCTGCAAAGAACATTTCTTTTGATAGGAAACCATTCAGTAACGGTACACCTGCCATAGAAGCGGCAGCAACCATAGCTAGTGTTGCGGTGTAAGGCATAAATCGCCACATACCATTGAGTTTACGCATATCTCGCGTACCCGATTCATGATCGATAATACCTGCGGCCATGAATAATGACGCTTTAAAAGTCGCATGGTTAATGATGTGGAAAATTGCCGCCACGGTTGCAAGCTCAGTATCTAAACCAAACAATAAGGTAATCAAACCTAGGTGGCTGATTGTAGAGTAAGCTAACAGGCCTTTTAGATCATGTTTGAACAGCGCAACATAAGCAGCAAATAGCAAAGTAGCTAGGCCTGTTAGACCAACTAAAATAAACCAAAGCTCAGTACCCGCTAGCGCTGGGTAAAAACGTGCTAGTAAGAAAATACCCGCTTTTACCATAGTTGCACTGTGTAAGTAAGCACTTACAGGCGTTGGTGCTGCCATCGCATGTGGCAACCAGAAGTGGAATGGAAACTGTGCAGACTTGGTAAATGCGCCTAATAATACCAATACTAGCGTTGCTTCATATAAGTCGTGGGCTTGAATAAGCTCACGGCTTGCTAAGATGACATCGATATCATAACTACCAACAATATGACCTAACATTAACAAACCGGCAAGTAAGGCAAGACCACCACCGCCGGTGATAGTTAAAGCCATGCGTGCACCTTTACGTGCTTCTGACTTATCCCACCAATAGCTAATTAATAAGAATGAGCTAATACTGGTAAGCTCCCAGAATAGCCATAGTTGAAGCACATTATTCGCCGTTACAATACCTAACATCGCCGTCATGAACAGCATCAGGTAAGCAAATAATTTCGGCATAGAATCTTTTTCACTTAGGTAATAACGGGCATAGAAGATAACCAACATGCCAATACCTAAGATCATAAAAATAAATAACAGTGAGAGCCCGTCAAGTCGGAATGATAACTCTAGGCCAAGTGCAGGCACCCAATTGATGCTTTCACGCAGTACTTCACCCGCAAAGACATCTGCAGCAGAGTTAATGACCAGTATTAAGGCAATAGCAGGCATTACGAGTGTTAAAGCGGTAGTTTGGTTACGCGTTAACTTGCCTGTTAAAGATGAAATAATACTGCCAAAGAAGGATAGCAAAGGTATCCAAAGCAAAGTCATATAATTAACCTTTTTTATTGTGCTGTCACAGAGATAAACAGTGCAACTAAACACTGATAGTCATGGATAGTTATGCATCTAATTGCGCATTTTCTCCATGCAAAACTGTTACAATTTATACTTTATTAGTGTTTGAGTTGTCTATAGTTTTAGGTTCTAGCTGGTTAAATACTAGACGAAATTAACAAACAATTCAGATTAAATTATAAAATTAGATATAAGCAGACAGCTTAATTAATAATAGTTTGAGCATTGTTTGCCAGCTTTTGCTGCTCAATCAACCAATCTTGTTGTACTTTTTTTTGCCAAAGCTGTCTATATTGTTCCGAAAGTGGCAGTTCTTGAAATTGCATCTTGCTCCATTTGAGAGCAGGTTTAAAGGCGTCAAGTTTACCATTTTGACAGGTCTCTGATGCTACCCATCCCTGAGGTGCATTTTCAGCTAAACCAACAAACAAGTTTGGCGCTTTTAATCCTTTCGAATTACACAACCAATGTGCTTTTTGCCCATAGATGGCGTATTCATCCTCAAAGCCACTGAAGTGCATTAATTCATGAACCAGAACGTCGTAATCACTTCTAAGTGTGAGCGTCATCTGTGTCCCTCTAACATTTGCTAGCCCATTTGTTGTCATGATGATTAAGAAGTCAGATTTAGGCAAATCTCGCATCATGTTACAAATTGCAAAGCCCATAAAGCCCTCTTCGCACACAATTGCATTGCCGACATAATAAACTTCACTCAAACAAAAGCTATTTTGCTCTGGCTCTGGCTTTAGCAAATACTGTTCTCGCAGAGCATTTAAATGTTGATATGCAGAAAAGCGATCGGCTAATAACAATACATTATTTTTACACTCAGCATTAAAAGTGATTTGTTCAGGTAACAATGCGATAGATAGCTTGTCTAATTGCGTCCCGTTCAATTTATCAGGTGCGATGCCTTGCTGAACACCCAATACTGTTTCTAAGCGCTCTGTTGGCTTGAGGTGCTTTGACAACGTCGTTAATTCTTCCCTTCGCTGATTTAAAACGAGTAGATCAACCAATTCATTCAATCTTGTTTCGGGAATGTTGGCAGGTAAAGCCTGCCAAAGAAACCTTGCCCTATGAAACTCACCCTCTCGAACCAAATGGAATAACCAAGCTAAATTCACTTCAGGCTCATCTAAGAAACGAAGTTTTTCTAGAGTAGTGGTGGGTAAGTCGAATGGGTTTAGATCAACAAAATAATACGCTTGAGGAAAGCGCTCTAAAAAATCAGATTGTGAAAGTTTATCCACAAGTCTCGGGTGATCAACACTGCTGTTAACCACCACAAGAAAGATGCAAGACCAAAAATACTTAGCCAGCTTTAACACCGGCAAAAAGCTCTAGTTCTAATCGAGCATATTTATGCTCGACAAATTCGAATACATTTGTAGCCAGCGCAAGTTTAAAGAAGTCAACCGCAACAGCCTCTTTGCCTCTTGCTTGATAAAGCTTTGCTAAGTAAAAATATGCTTCACAGAGTCGCTCTGCATATTGCTGCTGCCCTGCTACACCCTCTGTGATCTGTGCTAAAAACTGAGTTTCGGTTAGTTGACCTAAGTATAGCTGTACAAGCTGAGTAGACCACTCATCTGGGTTAAGTGCTTGGCTATTTGCTTTCAGTTGTTCATAAGCGGCACTGGCATCTACTTTTGCTTGCGCTAAATATACCCACATAACACGATAAGCATCAGCTGGAGAGCGTGCTAAAAATGCCTCTAAATCTTGGCTAGAAAGCTCTGGTCTACCACCATAGTAAAGGGCTATACCACGATTAAGATACGCATATTGATGGTCTTCGTCTAACTCTAACACCGCATCAAACATTTCATAAGCCTTACCGAAATCCTGCGCAAGTGTATGGTGGATGCCTAAAAAATTATACACAGAAGCTAGATCAGGCTTTAGCTGGACTGAACGATTAAAGTCAATACGCGCCAAGGTTGATAAACCAACGCTGTCATAGAGTCGACCTCGTCTCAGAAACAACTCTGCTTTTTGGTCATTATTAATTTCAGGAGAGAGCAACAGCTCCGAATAACGAGCAATTTCAATTTCATTTCTATAATTTGGCGCTAATGGGACTCCTAAAGGTACATTAGCCACCGACTTAGCCGTTTGTTTATCTGAGGTTGTTTGACAACCCGCTAAGGTCATCGCAACCACTGATGCGAGTAGAAATGATTTTAACTTCATTGGCTTCCTTTATATGATATCAGCAAACTGAACCGTCTTTATATGCTGACACTCGAAATAGCGATAAGTGCCATTAAAACATAAAAAAAGGGGCCTAACAGCCCCTTTTCATTGTTACTTGAGAGAAAACAGATTATTCAGCTGGCTTTTCTTGTTCAGCGTCTGCTTTTTTCTCTACCGCTTCTTTTATGCTCAGACGAACACGGCCCTGACGGTCAACTTCAAGTACTTTAACTTTAACTTCTTGACCTACAGATAGGTGATCAGACACGTTGTTTACACGCTCTTCACTGATCTGAGAAATGTGTACAAGACCATCTTTACCAGGAAGTACGTTAACGAATGCACCAAAGTCAACGATACGTACAACTTTACCATTGTAAAGCGTACCAACTTCAAGTTCTGCAGTAAGCGCTTCGATACGTGCGATAGCATCTTTTGCACTTAAACCATCTGTTGCAGCAATTTTAACTGTACCGTCATCTTCGATTTCGATTGTTGTACCTGTCTCTTCAGTAAGCTGACGAATTGTTGCGCCACCTTTACCGATCACATCTGCAATCTTCTTCGGTGGAATGTTCATTGTGTAGATACGCGGTGCAAATTCAGAAAGCTCTTCTGAAGGTGCCGCAATCGCTTGGTCCATTACACCTAGGATGTGTAAACGCGCCGCTTTTGCTTGCTTAAGTGCGATCTGCATGATTTCTTTAGTGATACCTTCAATCTTGATATCCATCTGAAGTGCAGTTACACCCGCGTTAGTACCAGCTACTTTAAAGTCCATGTCACCTAAGTGATCTTCATCACCTAAGATGTCAGAAAGAACAACAAAATCTTCGCCTTCTTTAACTAGACCCATTGCAATACCCGCAACAGAAGCTTTAACTGGTACACCCGCGTTCATAAGCGCTAGTGACGTACCACATACAGAAGCCATTGAAGATGAACCATTTGATTCAGTGATTTCTGATACTACACGGATTGAGTATGGGAATTCTTCAAGTGTAGGAAGCACTGCAGCTACACCACGCTTAGCTAGGTTACCGTGACCGATTTCACGACGCTTAGGAGAACCTACAAAACCAGTTTCACCTACACAGAATGGAGGGAAGTTGTAGTGCAACATGAAGTGGTTCTTTTGAGTACCAGTTAAGTCGTCAATTAGCTGTGAATCACGCTCAGTACCTAATGTTGCAGTAACCAACGCCTGAGTTTCACCACGTGTGAAGATAGCAGAGCCGTGCGTACGAGGTAGAACACCTGTCATTACGTCTAGTGCACGAACCATGTCTGGTTCACGACCATCGATACGCTTTTCACCCGCGATGATACGACCACGTACTGTCTTCTTCTCTAAAGAACCAAATAGCTTACCAACTTCTTGCTCATCTAAAGACTCATCTTCAGCAAGCTCTGCAGTGAGCTTTTCAACAACTTCTGCTTTAGCAGCAGAAAGCGCTTCTTTACGAGCCACTTTGTCAGTGATCAGGTAAGCAGCGCCAATTTTCTCTTCTGCGATTGCAGCGATTTTATCAGAAAGTGTTACGTTCTTTTCAGGCGCAGCCCAATCCCAAACTGGTTTGCCAGCTTCTGCCTTGAATTCTTCAACAGCTTTTATGATAGCTTGTGCTTGTTCATGACCATAAACAACTGCACCTAGCATTTCTTCTTCTGTCAGTACTTCAGCTTCTGACTCAACCATTAATACTGCGTTTTCAGTACCTGCAACAACTAGGTCTAGCTTGCTTGATTCAAGCTCAGTCAGTGTTGGGTTAAGTACGTATTGACCATCAGTGTAACCTACACGAACCGCACCTAGTGGACCGTTGAATGGGATACCAGAAATAGCAAGTGCTGCTGACGTACCAATCATCGCAACCATATCAGGCTGGATGTCAGGGTTTACAGATACAACTGTTGCAATTACTTGTACTTCGTTTACGAAACCGTCTGGAAAAAGTGGACGAATTGGACGGTCGATAAGACGTGCGATTAATGTTTCACCGTCGTTTGGACGACCTTCACGCTTTAAGAAACCACCAGGAATACGACCAGCAGCGTACATACGCTCTTGGTAGTTTACTGTTAGTGGGAAGAAGTCTTGACCTGGTGCTGCTTCACGCTTACCAACAACAGACACTAATACTGAAGTGTCACCGATACTAGCTAGAACCGCACCGTCTGCTTGACGTGCAATTGCACCTGTTTCTAGGGTCACTGTATGTTGACCTAGTTGAAATTCTTTAATAATTGCTTGCACAATATTTTCCTTATTTAAAACAAAATAAAACGCCAACAATCACCAATTACAGTCTTAAGCAGACTCAATAAATCTGCTTAAGTACTACAATTGGCTAACGCGTCGGCGTTCACTCGGCAAAATTGCCAAGTGCGAGTAAGTATACTTGTAGAATACCCACAAAAAAAGGGGCGATTAGGCCCCTTTTTTATCATTGACTAAAAAGCCAACATAAACAAAAAGATTAGCGACGTAGGCCAAGCTCTTTGATTAGTGCAGAATAACGCTCAACACTTTTACCTTTTAGGTAGTCTAGAAGGTTACGACGTTGGCTAACTTTACGAAGAAGACCACGACGTGAGTGGAAATCATGCTTGTGGTTAGCGAAGTGACCTTGTAGCTTGTTGATGTCAGCAGTTAGAAGTGCAACTTGTACTTCTGGTGAACCAGTGTCGCCTTCTGCACGTGCGAATTTTGCTACGATTTCTGCTTTTTCTTGGTTGCTTAGTGACATAATAACTCCAAAATAAATTTAAATTGTGCTTTAGCCGATCACTAATTCAGCCAAAGCGGGAAGCGGCGCGTAGTTTATCAACATTCACACCTAAACTCTAGTATTTAATCTTGTTGACTTGAAAGTGCGCGTTTTGCTTTTAGTAGGCCTTGATCATTACGTTCACCCACACCGGCAAATTGCCCATTGGCAACAACTTTAATCGGACCTTCTGGCAACTCACCACAACTTACCGTTTGACCGTGGCCAAATGCAATGCCTTGTGCTTTATCAATTTCAATACAAGGTAAATCAACGAGTGCGGTATCCATTGGTAATAGAAATTCGTCAAGATACGTACTTGCAGGTAAATCTTCTGCTTTCGCCTGATTAAGTTTTTCTTCAAGTTGCTCGAGTGTCAGCATTTTATCACTTGGATAATGGCCCACTTTCGAGCGATGAAGCATAATCACATGAGCGCCACAACCAAGTTTTTCGCCTAAGTCGTCAACAATCGTGCGAATATAAGTGCCTTTAGACACATGCGCCGTCATTTGAATTTCTTCATTTTCTGCGTCATATTCGTCAAGTGTTAAACTGAACACATTGATCTTGCGACATTTGCGTGGCACTTCGATACCTTGCCTTGCATAAAAATACAAAGGCTTGCCTTCGTATTTCAACGCCGAGTACATCGAAGGGTACTGATCTGATTCACCTAAAAAGCTAGCAACTTGCTCTTCAAGCATTTCTCGCGTCACTGCAACTGGACGTGTTTCGACTACTTCACCGTCAGAGTCTGAGGTGGTGGTACGTTCGCCTAGCTTCGCTCTAACAACGTACGTTTTATCAGTATCAAGTAAAAACTGGCTGAACTTAGTCGCTTCACCAAAACAAATTGGTAGCATACCTGTTGCAAGTGGGTCTAGTGCCCCTGTGTGACCTGCTTTTTGCGCGAAATAAATACCTTTCGCGCGTTGAAGTGCTTTATTTGAAGAAATGCCTTCTGGTTTATGAAGAAGTAAAATGCCATCAACCGGGCGACCTTTAGAGCGTCTCGCCATGCTAATTACTCTTCGCTTTCTTCCTCTGGGCCGCGCTTCGCATTGTCTTCACGGATCACAGAGTCAACTAAGTTAGAAATACGCATACCTTCCAGAAGAGATGTATCAACCACAAATTTCAGCTCAGGCATAATTCGAGCGCGAATACGTTTACCTAAAATAGAACGAATATAACCCGTTGCATCATTCAGTATTTGAACGCTCTGTTTGGTTTTATCTTCATCACTGGTATTTAACACAGTCACGAAGATTTTCGCGTATGAAAGGTCTCTTGAAACTTCAACGGCAGAAACCGTCACAAAACCTAAACGTGGATCTTTAATTTCTCTTTGTAAGATCACAGCGATTTCTTTTTGAATTTGCTGTGCAACTCTGTCAGTACGAGAAAATTCTCTCATTATCACCTACTTGTAATTTAAACCATTGATTTTAGTAATAGTTTTATTCATATATCTAATAGACGAATGGGGGCATATAAATGCCCCCATTTTTGTAAATCAGTATAGCAGTTGATTACAGGCTACGCTGGATCTCTACAATCTCAAATACTTCGATTTGGTCGCCTACGCGTACATCGTTGTAATTCTTAACACCGATACCACATTCCATGCCGTTACGAACGTCATTTACGTCATCTTTGAAGCGACGTAGTGATTCAAGCTCACCTTCGTAGATAACAACGTTATCACGAAGTACACGGATTGGATTGTTACGTTTAACAACACCTTCAGTAACCATACAACCGGCAATTGCGCCAATTTTAGGAGACTTAAACACATCGCGCACTTCAGCAAGACCAATGATTTCTTGCTTGAATTCAGGTGCAAGCATACCAGACATCGCTTGCTTAACTTCGTCGATTAAGTGGTAGATTACACTGTAATAACGTAAGTCTAGGCTTTCAGCTTCAATTACTTTACGAGCAGAAGCATCAGCACGAACGTTAAAGCCTACAACAATCGCGTTAGATGCTGCAGCAAGTGTTGCATCAGTTTCGGTGATACCACCAACACCAGTACCAACAATCTTCACTTTAACTTCATCTGTTGATAGCTTCACTAGTGCATCTGAAATCGCTTCAACTGAACCTTGAACGTCCGCTTTAAGTACCACATTAACTTCAGACACATCGCCCTCAGTCATGTTAGTGAACATATTCTCAAGCTTCGCTTTCTGCTGACGAGCAAGTTTAACATCACGGAATTTACCTTGACGATAAAGTGCTACTTCACGGGCTTTACGCTCATCTTTAACAACAGTCGCTTCATCGCCTGCAGCTGGCACACCAGAAAGACCTAGAATCTCTACTGGAATTGAAGGGCCTGCTTCTTTGATGTCTTTACCATCTTCGTCTTTCATTGCACGAACACGGCCGTACTCAAGACCACAAAGTACAATATCACCTTGCTTAAGCGTACCTGACTGAACGAGTACAGAAGCAACAGGACCTCGACCTTTATCAAGACGAGATTCAATGACTACACCTGATGCCATACCGTCATGCACTGCCGTAAGTTCAAGTAACTCTGCTTGCATTAACACCGCTTCAAGAAGGTCGTCAACACCTTGACCTGTTTTCGCTGAGATGTGAACAAACTGTACGTCACCGCCCCAATCTTCAGGAATTACATCATGCTGAGAAAGTTCATTCTTAACACGATCTGGATCAGCTGTTTCTTTATCAATTTTATTTACAGCAACAATCAGTGGTACTTCAGCCGCTTTAGCGTGCTGTACCGCTTCGATTGTTTGTGGCATTACGCCATCATCTGCAGCAACAACTAGGATTACGATATCAGTTGCTTTCGCACCACGAGCACGCATTGAAGTAAACGCTGCGTGACCCGGAGTATCCAGGAAAGTAACCATGCCGTTTTCAGTTTCAACGTGGTAAGCACCGATGTGCTGGGTAATACCACCCGCTTCACCTGATACCACGTTCTTAGAACGAATGTAATCAAGTGTTGACGTTTTACCGTGGTCAACGTGACCCATAACCGTTACAACTGGTGCACGAGATTTCAGCTCAGCTGAACCTTCACAACGGTCATTTAGTACTTTTTCTTCTAGCTCGTTCTCTTTAACAAGAACAACCTTGTGGCCCATTTCTTCAGCAACAACCTGTGCTGTTTCTTGGTCAAGTACTTGGTTAATAGTAACCATTTCACCCATCTTCATCATGGTTTTAACGACTTCAACGCCCTTAACCGCCATGCGAGATGCAAGCTCAGCAACTGTGATTGTTTCACTGATGCGAACTTCTTGTTTTACGTCAGCAACTGGCTTTTGGAAACCATGTTGTAAAGAAGTAGGTGCTTTCAGCTTACCTTTACGGCCTCTCGCTGGTGCTTCAGCTTTAGCTGGACCTTTCTTCTTCTTCTTACGACGTGCACTCTTTTCTTCACGCGCATCTGACTCATCTTCGGCTTCACGAGCATATGTTGATGTAGTCATATGGTGATCTGCTGTTTCTTCGCGCTTCTTGCGCTCTTCTTCTTCCTTTTTCCAGCGTGCTTCGTTTTCTTCAGCTAAACGACGTGCTTCTTCTGCTTGACGTTTTGCTTCTTCTTCAGCTTTTTTCAATGCTGCTTCTTCTGCTTCTTTCTGCAATCTTTCAGCCTCTAAACGATCTTTCTCTTGCTGTTCTGTATCCACTTGCTTGCTCTGCTGTTCTTTGGCTTTACGTTCAGCATCAGCTTTACGCTTTGCCTCTTCTTTAGCTTTACGTTCAGCATCCTCTTTTGCTTTACGCTCTGCTTCTTCTTTCGCCTTTTGTTCAGCTTCTTGCTGAGCTTTCAACTCAGCTTCTTTACGAGCAGCTTCCTCTTGCGCTAAACGCTCTTGCTCTTTTTGCTGTTCAACGGCGCTCTTCTTGACATAAGTGCGCTTTTTACGAACTTCAACTTGTACAGATTTCTCTTTACCTGTCGAACCTTTCACGCTTAAAGTGCTTTTGCTTTTACGCTGCAATGTCATACGCTCTGGGCCTTCAGCACCTTTACCACCGTGCTGCTTGCTCAAATGATCAAGTAATTGTGCTTTTTCAGCTTCAGTGACCATATCACCATTGCTTTTGCTGATCCCAGCATCACTTAATTGCTGCAACAGTTTATCAACAGATGTATCAATAGTTTCGGCCAGTTTTTCAATACTTACTTCTGCCATAGTGTGTGTTACCTCCGTTAATAAATTTATGCGTCTTCACCAAACCAACAGATATTACGAGCAGCCATGATAAGCTCACCCGCTTGTTCTTCTGAAAGTTCAGTAATCTCTACTAATTCGTCAATACCTTGCTCTGCTAAATCTTCAAGTGTTACAACGCCTTTACTTGCCATTACAAATGCAAGATGACGCTCTAACCCTTCTAAAGCAAGTAAATCTTCAGCAGGCTCTGCGCCTTCAAGACTTTCTTCAGTTTTCAGAGCACTTGTTGTTAGTGCATCTTTTGCACGATTGCGTAGCTCTTCAACTGTATCTTCATCAAGACCATCGATTTCTAAGAACTCAGCCGCAGGCACGTAAGCAACTTCTTCAAGTGAAGAGAAACCTTCATTAATAAGCAAAGTTGCAAAGTCATCATCGATGTCTAGGTTTTCAGTAAATAAGTTGATCAGTTTATCAGATTCAGCCGCGTTCTTCGCTTCCATATCTTCTACTGTCATCACATTTAGTTCCCAGCCCGTTAACTGACTAGCTAAGCGGATGTTTTGACCATTACGACCAATTGCTTGTGCAAGGTTATCAGCTTCTACAGCGATATCCATTGAACGAGAATCTTCATCCATTACAATTGATGCAACTTCTGCTGGCGCCATTGCGTTGATAACAAACTGAGCTGGGTTATCATCATAAAGCACAATGTCAACACGCTCGCCACCAAGTTCTGTCGAAACCGCTTGTACACGCGCACCACGCATACCCACGCATGCACCCACAGGGTCAATGCGCTTATCATTTGACTTCACTGCAATTTTAGCACGTGAACCAGGATCACGAGCAGCGCCGCGAAGCTCAATCATTTCCTCACCAATTTCAGGCACTTCAATACGGAATAATTCCATTAGCATCTCAGGCTTAGAACGCGTTACAAATAATTGCGCGCCACGTGCTTCTGGTTTAACTTCATATAATAAACCACGAACACGGTCACCTGGGCGGAAGCTTTCGCGTGGTAACATATCTTCACGATAAATCACGGCTTCAGCATTGTTACCTAAATCAATGACAATTGCATCGCGCGTTGCTTTCTTAACCACACCGGTTACTAGCTCACCTTGCTGGTCTTTATAAGCTTCAACTACCAGTGCACGCTCTGCTTCACGGACTTTTTGTACGATTACTTGCTTCGCCATTTGCGTAGTAATACGGTCAAATTTAATTGACTCAATTTGCTCTTCAACAAAATCACCTAGCTCAACGCTATCATCATCATAACGTGCAGCTTCTAAAGTGATTTCAGAAAATGGATTTTCTAATGAACCATCTTCTTGTGGGTTTACTACCATCCAACGTCGGAAAGTATCGTATTCACCCGTTTTACGGTCAATTGAAACGCGTACTTCAATTTCACCTTCATGCTTTTTCTTTGTTGCCGTTGCTAATGCAAATTCTAACGCCTCAAAGATTTTTTCTCTAGGAACCGCTTTTTCATTTGAAACGGCTTCTGCTACTAAAAGTATTTCTTTTGCCATAATAATGCCTCGCTTGCCCTTGTCCTTCGCTCTAATTATTAAAATTTTGCGATGATGTTGGCACGTTCAATATTGCTAAGCATGATCATATGATCTTGCCCATCGATTTGGAGAGTGATCATGTCACCAGATACAGCAACTAAATCACCTTTAAAATTTCTTCTTCCATCTTGAGGAAGCTTGGTACGAACTCTTAATTCTTCACCTTGTGCTTGCTCATAATGAGCAGGCTTGAAAAGCGGTCTATCAACACCTGGTGAAGACACTTCAAGGTCGTATTCATTTGTAATCGGATCTTCAACGTCTAAAATCGCGCTTACTTGGCGACTCACATCAGCACAGTTATCAACCGTGATGCCATTTTCATGTTCGATATAAACACGTAGAGTTGAGTGTCTACCGGCTTGCACAAACTCTAGACCCAAAAGTTCGAATCCCAATGCTTCAACAGCAGGCTCTAGCATAGCTGTTAATTCTAGCTCGATTTTTGACACAAATATCCTCCATACAAACAAAAAAAGGGCAAAATGCCCAGAGTAATCATGTACCTTTAGCAAGCTTTAGATACAACAACGCCCCGGACCAAGCGGGGCGTCACACTATATACAAAACTGTGCGGCCTGAGGCCTAGCTTGGTCACGCCAGCGCTAAATACGAACGCTATAAACGCAAAACGCGCATTACAATGAATGCGCGCTACCAGAGTAAGAAAACATAAACAATGTTTTCTAAAATTGGTTGCGGGAGCCGGATTTGAACCGACGACCTTCGGGTTATGAGCCCGACGAGCTACCAGGCTGCTCCATCCCGCGCCAACGTGCAGCACTACTACTGCAAAAACAGGCTGTATTATAGGGAGTGTTCCATAAATAAGCAACCATAAAGCAAATAAATACGCCTTGATTTATTTATTTATGAGTAAAAAGCAGAAACTCCTGAATTTTTAGTTCAAAAACTTTAAAGCCCTCTATACTTTTTATTAAGCGCTTATAAAGGCCTATATCATCAAGTTAGATGGTATAAAGATTAATGCAAATGGACGTGCCTAATATTATGAGGCACTCACTATGAGTTTATCACCTTACCAATTTCAGTTGTTAACCACTTCGAGTAAAGATATTTGCAATGATTTTGAGCATTTCTTCACTTACTTTAATTTATTAGTTAAAAAGAAACTGCCCACTTATATTTCTTGCTCTAATCTTTTTGATCAAAAACAATACATTTGCTCTCTTACTGAACACTTAACTTCTCAACAGAGCATTTGGCTATATATAGAGAAAAATCGAGCTTATTTAAGCCGGCTTTTTCAAGATAAGCACCAAGTAAATGTCTTTCGAGAAGTTTTCCTTATGGCATTAAGTACCACATTAAAATCTAAGTTTACACTCGCAGTGCGCAAAGCTTGGCAAAGTATACTGTTTGTCTTCACTAATATGGTACAAACGCAAGTTCATGGAGTTAGTAATGTAGTATCTATGCAGTATTATCGAAATAAGCGAAGTATGACGACTCAATTGAATGGAAAATTGCGTTCAGATCCGTAAACTGTAAGAAATTCGCTTATTAGGAACATAAATGAAAAAAGCATTATTTTTTGCAGGTATTTTTACCGTGTCTTTGACTGGCTGTGATGTTTTCGAAAGTTCGAAAGCACAGATTGAACAGCAATACTTATCTGAAAATCAAGAATTAAAGGCTGCAATCGAAGCTATTCGTGAGCAAGGCTTACAAGCTGTTGCAGCATCAGCTGAAAAAGGCAGTGTCGCAGCCTGTGTTGCTACTAGCTTAGATGCAGATCCTATGGGCGCTTTGGTAGAAGTTGAGGGCGCGCTTCAAGATAGTGCTGACTTGGCTGGGTTAGTTGATACAATCAATAACTTAACCGAACAAGAGCTCAGCTTAGAAACAATCGGTCAACTTCTTCAGCATGGAGCTGAAACCGTTGATTACCTCAAAACTTTACTCGGTGAATACGAGCTATCAGAATTACAAACTCAATTAACAAACTTACTTGAACAGGGCCAAAATAAAACTCAGGATGTCGGTCAGCATTTACGTGAACTGATTGAGCAGTGTCAATAGTTCCTACGTTAAAGCTTTTTCAATGCTTTAGCCCTCCTCTATTGGGCATCCAAATTTAAAGGAAGACTGTTTGTCTTCCTTAAAATATTCTCCAACGACGTTTTTTAGACTTAATCTTATGTACCCAGTTCACTTCGATGG
Organism: Pseudoalteromonas sp. NFXS53; assembly: GCF_056629255.1. NCBI lineage: Bacteria > Pseudomonadati > Pseudomonadota > Gammaproteobacteria > Alteromonadales > Pseudoalteromonadaceae > Pseudoalteromonas > Pseudoalteromonas sp. NFXS53. The sequence goes on from NZ_JBWVBR010000006.1 coordinate 56,136, forward strand.
TGGTGACAGCCAAGGTATCCCTCTTTTGCTTAGAGATAAGCTCATAGCTAATACTTTCAGTTGAGCCAAAATTCAGCGTATAAATAAATGTTTTAGTATTTGCCCAACACTGAAGGATCTTCTTCGTTCCACTTACTCTTAAACAGTAGTCACCAATATCAGGCGCTGTGACAGCAAACTTCACATCGGTATAGCAGGTTCGCCCTTCATTCAACGCCACGCACTTGCTAGGCATGACGTTTAAGATCTCGGTTGGTCCTTCATCTTTTGTTTGTGCATAACTCATCGAAGTCACAAGCAACGAACAAAATGAGATCATTTTAAAATACATACTTCACTCCTGCAAAAAAGACACGAGCGTGTCTGGAGTGAACAATTGGGCTTTCTACAATGTGCGATGAATAAATAAAACCTGACGCACCAGCACTGAATACCCAATTTTGAGCTATTGGATAATCTGCCTGTAACTGTAAATAAAGTGATGAAGTATTACTTACTACATATTCAGGTCTGAATGCAGTCGCTTCATCTGCATCAATGCCATAATAATAATCAATAAAAGCAGATGAATAATAGTTTGCGCCTATATTTAACCAAACATCCCAGTTACGTAGCTCGAAGTTACGAGTTGTATCAAAATGAAATAGCCAGCCATCACTGTCTCCAAACACATCAAATACAAGCTCTGTGACGGTTTGAAATTCTCCGTGATTAAAGTAATAAGCAAAACCAAGAGACAGATCATGCTCTCTTTCTTTGATACCAGCAAGCTCAGGCACTTGGTCTTCATTTTCATAATAGCCACTTTCATTAAACGGTTGCTGGTAGCTGCCTAAAATGGCATCAATGCCCCAACCATCTTCAATGACTAATTGGTACCCCAGATCTGAGCCTCCGTAGAAATCGCCTGAGTGGGTGTTCAAGTAAAAGTTTTTATATTCGATTTTTGCATCAATCAATAAGCCAGGTGCACTAAAGTGGGAGTTGGCCCCCACGAGTTGCGTCATGGTTGAATCGACCCAAAACGTGCCTAAGCTGAATTGCCATAGCAATTCGTCTTTTTCAAGATGTTCATCTGCGTGGCTTAAATTAGAAAAGAAGCAAAAACAACATAGCAACAGAGTTGTTATTTTTTTCATTGTTTTTATTAAAGCTGTATTTATTGTCATTCTTCCTTGCATGATAACGTAAGCTTATGGTGTCCAACAATATGAAAATGATGTACTTACAATATTACTCACTTTCCCAAATCATGAACAGCACATAACCAAAAAGAGTTGTAAACAAATGCAACAGAGCACAACGACTATTTGCAGTTAAAATAATCTTTTAAAATAGCATAATAGATTTGCTTCACCTGAATTAAATCAGCTATTTCGATACGCTCATTGACTTGATGGATGGTTGCATTAGCTACCCCGCACTCTATGACTTGAGTATGGCTATTTGCAAAAAAGCGGCCATCCGATGTACCTCCGGCAGTGGTCAGTTTAGGGTATTGACCACAGGTGTCATAAATCGCCCGCTCAACCAAGGTTAAGAAGCAATTATCTTGTTTATGCCCAGTGTAATAAGACTCACAGGGCCTTTCCCATTCACAGTATATATATGTTTGGTTTTCAACTAACGCCTGCTCAACCAGCTTTATAATTGTCTTGCTATCATAGTTATGGCTATAACGGACATTAAAAGTAATCTCACAGTTGTCCGGAATAATATTGTCTACACTGTTATTAACCTGCAGCCCTGTTATCTGTAGCCCCGTCTTAGAGCCATATTCATCCAACTCCCAAACAATGTTGGTCAGACTATTGATTACATTGCCACTAATATGTGCTGCATTTACACTGTTTTCAGGGTAAGCAACATGCCCAGCTTTTCCTTTTATACGAATACGACCTGATAGCGCGCCTCTACGCCCATTTTTTATGGTATCTCCAGCAATTTTATCTGCGGTAGGCTCACCGACAAGGCATGCATCAAGTACTATATCGTTCTTCGCCAGATATGCAGCGATTTCCTTACTGCCATATTCAGCTTCCCCTTCCTCGTCAGAAGTAATTAACCAATATAAGCTGCCTACTTGAGGTGATGTTTGATTGAGCATTTTTTTGGTCGCGGATAGCATAGCTGCAATACCGCCTTTCATATCAGCAACGCCTCTTCCATAAATACAACCTTCAAATATCTCCCCTGAAAATGGACAGCTCTTCCACCCATCAGAATTGGCGGGCACTACATCGACATGACCAATGAAGCCTAAGTTCGGCCCACAACCGAACTGTTTTGCGGCAATTAAATTTTTAACTCCATTGACTTCCAAAACCTTTATGTCAAACCCAAGTTGACTCAGTTGCTCAGACAGCCAACTTAAAGTACCTGCATCATCGGGGGTGATTGATTTGGCCCTGATCAAGGTTTGTAGAAAATCTATGACTTCAAGGTCCGTTTTGTTTTCAATAGCTGCACTAATCATAACGTTCGTTTATACACAAAAGATTGAATGTTATTTAAACGTTGCAGTATTGCATTCGTGTGTCACTTTACTTGCAATTTTAAGTCTTCACCGCATGTAAAAATTGATTTTGACACCCAAAAATTAATCTAAATCAAAGTTTCAAAAATTTCTGAAATAACCTGAAATAAAAATTGATCTAGAACAGTTTTCGTTTTCTGGACTGGCCTATAGTGGCTTCAAGAAAAAAATTACATACCTTGCAAAGGCATCAGGAGATGAAAATGAAAAAACTTGGCGCAGCTCTACTTACTACTCTTCTAGTAGCCGCTCCTTTAGCACAAGCTAAATTAAGCGTTAATGTTGGTCTTATTAATGTTAACCCTAGCGACACAGCTTCAGCTATTGATCAAAATAAAGCACTTGGATTAGTAGCAGATTCAAATACACAGCTGGGTATTACTTTTGATTATAAATACACTGATAACATTGTATTTGAATTAGTTGCAGCGACCCCATTTTCTCATACAGTAAATGGTGCAGGTGGTCTTGCTGGTGCTGAAATCGCTAAGGTTAAACACCTACCACCTACATTTTTAGCTCAGTATCACTTTTTTGATTCAACAGCGAAATTTCGCCCATTTGTAGGTGCAGGCCTAAACTATACGGTTTTCTTCAGTGAAGACCCAAGCGCAGCGCTTAAAGCAACACTGAAAACTGATGATGTAAAGGTTGAACTTGATAGCTCTTTCGGCATCGCACTTCAAGCAGGTTTCAATTATGACATTGATGAAAAGTGGGGTGTACATGGTATGGTATCAAAAATTGATATCAACACTGACGCAACAGTATATGCAAACGGTGCAAAAGCACTAACATCAGACGTAGAGCTAGACCCTGTTGTTGCGATGCTAGGTGTTAAGTACAAGTTCTAAGCAAAAAATACAGTTACTTTCTCGATCCCTAAGGCCACAATCAGTGGCCTTTTTTATTATTGCTTTTCTTCGCCTCTAACATCGCTTTCCAATGTTCTATTTCTTCCGATAATACAGGAGCCGGGCCCGAGTAATTTGCTGCTGCAAGCATATCTTCAACAGAGACGATACCTTGTTTACTTTTAAACACCCCTCTCACATAAGCTATCGCATGAAGGCCTCTCGCCGTTGTAAACTTTTGCTCTATGTAAAAATATTTATGGTCCCATCCTACTAACTGAGTACTGACTTTAAATGATTCAAGCGGTTTTATATCTCGGATATAAGTAATGGCAGTTGCATTAACAATTGGAAACCAGCGACGCTTCATCACTACCTTAAATAGGCCAATCTCTTCTGTCATCCAAGTTCGAGCTAAGTCCATAAAGGCAAGATATCGCGAATTGGTCAAATGCATATTAATATCGCAGTCACTAGGCATTACTTTAAAATCTATGTCGCTAACATCCAGTAAGCCTTTGTATTTATTATTTCTTTTAATCTTTAAAAGTAGCAGTATCAGCCTAAAATACAGGTTCATTTATGGTCCAACCAGTGAATAAAAAATAAAGTTTAACATAAGCTTAGTTACTCACAATAAATTGTTGCTAAGCCGTATTTGCTCCACTAGTCTTAAAAGATAACTATTCTTACAAGAAACCTAATATGAAATTGTATCCTTTTGTGCTTACCAGCTTGCTCTTTTCTTCCTGTGTTTTTGCCAACTTTGATTTTGAGGGAAAAGGAAAAATCACTTACCCAACTGGCATGGACAAAGCTTTTGCGTTTGGCTTTGCTTGGGATGATCAAAAGCAAACATTTAGAATAGGCAAAAAGACCTACAACATGTCTAGTTTGCCTGAGTCATATTCTATTGCCCTTACACTCAGTAAAGACGATGAAAAAGTATGGGTTCAAGAATTCAATGCTGGGTTTATTGACAGTTTTGAATGGCAACTTGGTGAACAAACAATTACTTTAAAGAAGAAAGAATTTAAGGTGCCAGTAAAAGGTAACTATGTGCTTTCTCTTAATAAAGTTGATTACTTTTTGGTTAAAAATAACGTCAGTATTCAGATTAAGTTTAATGAAAAAGGAATCGATAACATCAAGATAGATGGTGTAACAAAAGATATGGGCGCTAAAAAGTAGTCCCATATCTTAGTAAGCTAGTTAGCCAAATAAAGTTAAACTTTTACGGTCTTTCTGTTTATACCGTATTCTCTTAATTTATTTGCCACTGCGGTATGGCTCAGCCCTAATCTTTTAGCGAGCTGTCTAGAGCTAGGGTACGCCGGATAAAGCTTCCTCAATAAAGTAGCTTCAAAACGTTTAACTGCATGCTCTAAAGTGCCTTCAAAATCAGATTCCAAATACCCTAGTTCATGGGTGAATGTTGGTAATTGCATATGCTCAACACGAAGTTCTTTGTCATCGAGTAAAGAAACTGCGCGATACACTGCATTTTCAAGTTGTCTCACATTACCAGGCCAAGGGTATTGCTCCAAAAAGACTAAACAATCTGGCGCGAGCGTTGGTGCAGGCTGACCATTTTGCTGTGCATACTTTTGAATAAAGTGCTCTGTAAGTGGCCCGATATCAGCTTTTCTATCGCGAAGAGGTGCGATATCCAAAGTTAGTACATTGATACGGTAGTATAAGTCCTCTCTGAAAGAACCTTCTTGAACCATCGCAGGTAGATCTTTCTGTGTCGCTGCAATAATCCTGACATTAACTTTAACTTCATTTTCATCACCGACTTTTCTAAACGTGCCATCCTGCAAGAAGCGCAACAGTTTTGTCTGTAATTGGGTCGACATTTCGCCCACTTCATCTAAAAAGACTGTGCCGCCATCGGCTTGCTCTAACACGCCGCGTTTTGGCGCAGCATTCTCTTCAAAGCCTGCGTACCCAAATAACTCTGACTCTGCAACATCATCAGGTAAAGAAGCACATGACAAAGCGATGAAAGGTTTAATTGAACGATTTGATGCGTAGTGACATGCTCTAGCCAACAACTCTTTACCCGTGCCTGTCTCACCGGTAATCAAGATCGGTGCATCTAATTGAGACATCTTGCGCGCTTCTCGCACAACACGGCGCATCGCGGTGCTATTGCTGTGAATAGTTGCAAAGCTTTCTTGTCCGTATCGTCTGAAGGCACTGACTTGCTGGCCGAGACGGCTTTGCGATTTAATATTAATCACCGCACCGGCAAGAATATCGCCATCTGGTTTTTGTGGCACAGTGATCGGTAAGATGTCAGCAATATAATCTTCACCACCTACTTCAACACGCGTGGTTTGCCCTAATACTTCTTTACCTTCTAGCCAACGTGTGAAGTTAAAGCCTTTTAGAAGGTTATTAATATTCTCACCCAACACATCGTCTAGGCTCAAACTAAGATCTTTACAAGCTGCGTCATTGCAATGACGAACCCACCCCTTTGCATCGATAGATATCACACCATCGGGTAGCGCACTTAATAAAGTATTAAGCTCATTATGTTCTCGCTCAGAAGGTAAGAAAGCAGTAGTACGCACATCTTCAACACCATCAATTAGGCGAATCTCAGGCATTATTTTCTGAAATTGTTCAAACTCGATAGGTGGGAAGCTGACATACATTTTGCAATTGACCGAATCGACCTCAATGCCCTTAAGGTCAACCTGATAATTTACCAATATATTCAAAACTTCTTGTGCAATTCCTATCCGATCGGCACACAGGATTTCAAGACGCATTTGTTCCTCAAACAGGGCTATATATGACACGGCGAAATGATACTCTAAGAATAGTCGTCAGACTAGAAAAATGTAAACATTATTGAACGTTTCACTGTACTTATTCTTTGAATAAGCTATTTTATGAATTGAAAAGTCCACATATTGGATACAAATTTAACAATTGCATAAAACTGAACAAATATTTTATAATACTAACGACTGATATATGTGAGTTTTAAATGTCATTAACTAGCTACCCCAAAAAATTTGTTAACCATGTTACAGCTTATTTGCTTCTCATATTCATATCAGCGTGTTCAGTTGAAGACCCATATGAAACAGGCCCTTCTGAGCAGCAGCAAGAAGAAAAAGATGAGCGTGACAAGGTTGTTGAAGCCATTATTCCTTTCTCTTTCAAAGTGAAAGATTCAACAGGTACCCCTGTCGCTAACTTAGATGTGAAAATAGCAGGAAACTTATACCAAACGAATGCTCAAGGCATAGTGCATCTAGATACGTTTACTTTAGGTAATTACCCCGTTGAGATTATCCATCCCGATTATCATATTCTCTTTTCAACCATAAACATTTCTCCGGCAAATGACAGCGAAGTCATAGTTCTATCTAAAAAAGTAGAGAATGAAATCAGTTTGGTTTTCGCCGGTGACACTATGTTTGGCCGCCGCTTTATGGACCCAAGCATCACGACCATGAATAACTCGGTGCCCGATTTACCAGATGCCTTAATCAATAAGTCAAACGCTGCAACTGCAGCAATTGAAATCACTCAACATGTAAAGCCCCTCTTTTTTAATCAAGATTTTGCTTCTGTAAATTTAGAATCCCCAGTACTCAATCAGCCAGTAAGTGTTCATCCAACAAAAGAGTTTTCTTTTTTCTCTCTACCTGAAACGTTAGAGGGTTTAAAGTCAATTGGTATCGACTATGTCGCACTGGGTAACAACCACGTTTACGATTACCAATTAGATGGGCTAAATGACTCTCTAAAGTTTGTATCAGAGGCTGGGCTTCTTCACAGTGGTGCAGGTCTAAATAAAGTGAATGCTTATGCTCCGGTCTTTGAAAACGTTAAGGGAACGACCCTAGGTCTAGTGTCTGCCACTTCAATTCGTGGTGGCGATCATGCGGTGACCTATGTCGCAAACGAAGAAAAAGGTGGCGCAGCTGATTTATCTGATTCAAAGTCCTTAGCTGAAGCATTGCAGTTAAGCAAAGAGAATAGTGATTTCACCGTCATACAATTACACGGTGGCGATGAGTATTCTTATGCCCAAACAGACTATATTGAGAATCGCTATAACCTGATTTCTAAGCTCGAAGAAAAACCTGACTTAATGGTGACCCACCACCCTCACGTTGCACAAGGCTTTGACGTCTATGATGGCATACCAACTGTCTTAGGACTTGGTAATTTTGTGTTTGATCAAAACCGATTAGAAACAGTTTTAGGCCTTGCTGTTGAAGTTCGAGTTAATAAAAACACCACCCCTAAAGTAAGCTCAGCAAGAGCCTACCCTATTTATATCGAGGAATATAAACCTCGCCTCATTTCTGGTGATTTAAGTAATTACTTAATAAAACGTGTTGCTGAATTCTCAAATCATGTTTCAGTGATCCCCAGGCAAGGGTATGCTGACGTTTTATTCTCTCAACAAATTGCTGCGACGCAATTAAAGCAAGAAGTTATCGAACTTGAACCTGGTGAACATATTATAGATCTGCGCCTTTTGGCACCTAGCCATAGCTTTTTGAGCCAAATAACAACTGATGTTGAGGTCACTTCACTAACCTTGGGCAGAGATTTATTAGTATTTGGTGATTTCGAAGATTGGGATAATGATGATACGCAGTTTGAAATAAATCACTGGGATCATTCTAATGAAGATACAGCGCCATGTCTGACTGGTGCATACCGAGGCAATCAAGGGTTATGCTTAACGAGAGATCAATTTGATAACTTTGCCCTTCGCGTACCGTTTAAGCAAACGATACGGGCTTTTCCACTCACTCCTGCGGATGACGTGAGTAAAGTCTTTCATAAACATACACTTTACGGGTATGCTAAAGGTATCAATGCTGGTCAATTAGAATTAGATTTAAGTATATTAACTTCTGAGGATTCACTTATTTTCTCAGAGCAAACTTTATCTGTATTAGAAGGTGGAGAGTTTGATTGGCAGTCATTTAATATCGACTTCGAGCTGCCAGATGACAGCAATGTATTGGGCCCAGAGAATTTACCGCCTAGAGGTATCCGTTTCGCGTTTATTCATTCGCCTCCACAAAATGGCAACGCTGAACTACAATTAGATGATATTGCTCTAATTTCTTGGCAGGATTCTATTGAATTAACGGATCGAACGTGGCGTACTACTCATTTACATGGAAAATCATTTTTAAAAGTATCAACTGACAAGGCTGTTCGATTAAATTTAACCTTTAGTCAATTCTGATTGACCTTTTAGGAACGCTTTGTGTCGGTAAAACAACAATTTTTCTTTGTAAAAAGGCATAAAACATTTTGGCTGATCATTAGTTTGATTTGCTTTATTCTACTGGCTGAACTAACCGGTGCACTGCAGCGCTTCAATGCACCTATTTTTAAATACTTTAGCCAAATTCAATCAGAAAAACACAGTGATGTTGTTGTCATTGAAGCCGATGAGCTTATTTTTGAACATGACCAACTTGTCTATTCTTTACTTGCGCACAATCCAAAAGCAATTATTGTTGTTTCAGACTCGAAATTAACACATATACAAGATCAAAGGGTCTTTTACCCTCGCCCAGATAATAACTTATGCCTTGCAGACCTAAAAGCATGGCTTGGCTATACGATTCAAATTAATCACCAAACTCCTAACCAATGTACCAGCCTCTGGGCTGAACTCTTTCCAGAGCGTCGCCTAGATCACTCACCTTTACTCAGCTTTGCATTAGATTTACATGCACTGCCAAAATTTAATAGCAAACGAGTACAAAGTGAAGACTTACTAACTGGGCAGATCACCGATAAATTAGTCTTAATATCACAAACAAATCACAGTTTTGGTTTACCAATACGGGCACCAAAACTCTCAGCTGAAGTAAACCCAATTTACCTTCATGCATTTGTTGCCCATAACCTCATTGAAGGGTCGTTAATTTCACTCATCAGTGGCAAGCTATCCCTGACTATTCAGTTAGTCAGCATCATTTTACTGCTCGTTCTTTATCAAAAAATTGCCTTTAATATAGGTATTGTCGTCGCATCTACCCTTTCTATAACTTGGCTAACGCTTTGTTATTTTATCATGACAGGTATGCATATCTTTTTACCTGCAGCCGAAGGCGTGATACTAAACTTTGTTACCTTATTTTGGGTGTTTTTATCGGCAAAATGGGTTGAAGAGGACGATCTTAAACGATTGATGAATAATATCAGGCAAAAAATGTCTGGCCGTTATCTACCTAAATCGTTCACAGATCAAAGCACACCTTGGGACTCTATTATTCAATTAATTAACCAACAGTTGGCTTTAGATAAAAGTATTCTGCTTGCTCGCCTAGAGGGAGATCATCGTTTATATGAAATAAGGGCCATTAATTGCCATCTTTCTGATATTCATGAGATGCGCAGAGACTACGAACGTGCGCCCTATTCAGATGCAATCAAGGCATTTGGTACAGTCAAAATTACACGTCCCTTCTTTAAAGCACTGGAAGAAAACGAATCCCAGTACATAGTCCCGCTTATGTATGCTGGTGATATTCGTGGGTTCTGGGCGATGACCATTACTCCAGATGAACGATTTAACGAAGCTGCGTTTATTAAAAATGTAAATCGATTTGCCAATCAGGTTGGGGAGCTTTTATTTCATTATCGTGTTTTCGAAACGCAAGGCAAAGCCGAAAGCAATGCAATTGCTCGTTTACTCACCTTGAATTTAGCCAAACCATTGAGTCAGCAAATAAAGCACTCGATTAACGAAATGGAACAAAAGCTGACAACCTTAGAGCATGTATTTAATCAGATCCGCTCAGCGTCGGTGCTATTCAATTTATTCGGTCAGGTGGTACAAACTAATCATGCGCTTGAACAGCTAGCGAAACAGCATCACTTGCCTATTTTCGAGATGACAGCACTCGATTTGCTATGTCAGGTCAGTGAGTTAGATCATGAAAATGCCAAAGGAAAACTGCGCTATTTAACTTTGCACAAAGGCGAAATTTATCTCCCAGTAAAATTGGCTGAACAGCAGTTTGTATTAAACGTACGTACCATTGAATCATCGGATGAAAAAAGTAGTGCAGGAGAGCCCTTTGAAGTGGGGGGGATTTTATTTGAGTTCATAAACCTCTCTGAACTGATGAGCCAAATACACCAAAACGAAGATCAAGCTGGTTTGCTGTCACAAAACAGTGAAAAGCAAAAAAATAACACCGAGTCTGAGGCATCTAATTAATGGATTGGGTGCTGAGTATTTTTCCGACAGGTAGCGGCTTAGGTCAATCTGTTATCACCACTGTTTGGGTAGGCATAGCCGTTGTGTGCTTCTTAAACCTTCGCTTTGGTTTCCCTTTAACTGGTCTGGTTGTTCCTGGCTACCTTGTGCCATTACTCATTGTTAGCCCTACTTCTGCCGCTGTTATCATAATTGAAGCGTTCGTCGTGTACTTCGTCATGCGAGTTACTGCCAAGACTATAATGGAGCGCTTCGGTTATGCTGAGATGTTTGGTCGAGACCGATTCTTTGCCATCATCTTGATCAGTATCTTAGTGCGTGTGGTTATGGACACGCTATTTTGGCCTAGTGTCGCCGATGTACTAGGCAGTTGGGACATCACATTTGACTACTCGACACAACTGTATAGCTTAGGGTTAGTCATCATTGCCCTCACAGCGAACGTTATGTGGAACGGCGGTTTTCGATATGGAACTAAAGTCACACTGATACAGCTTATCTTTACTTATGTGTTAGTACGATATGTATTAATGCCGATGACCAACTTCAGCATTGCCAATCTAGCCATTATGTACGAAGACGTGGCAGCTTCGATAATTGCAGCACCAAAGGCCTATATTATTTTAGTGATCACCGCATTTATCGCCTCTCGTGCCAACTTAAAATACGGCTGGGAGTTTAACGGTATCATGCTGCCTGCATTACTGGCATTGCAACTCATGCAGCCGAGTAAACTGCTGACCTCTTTTATTGAAACAGCCGTGATCTTGATCCTCGGGACTTTACTACTTCAATATACACGCCTTAAAAACGCCAACTTTGAAGGCGCGCGCTTACTACTCTTTTTCTTCAATATAGGCTTTGCCTACAAGCTCGCGCTTAACTATTTTATTGTCAATTATTACCCAGCATTAAAAGTGACAGATACATTTGCGTTCGGATACATGCTATCCACTCTATTGGCATTAAAAATCTATCAAAAAAATGCCCTTGGATTAATCATTAGAGCAACGTTTCAAACCTCTGTTGTCGGTGGGTTTGTCGCTATTTTCATTGGCTTTGTGATCATGTTTGTCCCCTCTTTATTCATTGGCAACCAAATAAAGTCTTTACAGAGTTATACTGAAATACAAGACCTCAGCCAACAGCTCAGTGAATACAAAAGTTACTTGTATACCGACCAAAAAAATAAAGTAGAGATCAGCCAGTATCAGCAGACTCAAAACTTGCAAACCTTTAGAGCTGCTATCAGTATTTTAAACCGTGATAGGCGTAATTTAGATAACATTAACAAAGCCACAGAGCTGTTACTAAAGTTAGACTTTTCACTGCGTCTAGATGGAGAATATATTTATATTCAAGATGCCAGAAAATATGCAATTAGAGGACTGTTTGTCTTATCTAAACAAACTAATACAGGTTTATTGCTATCGGTCCCTCACCCTTCCACAGAACGTGTAGCAACAGACTCTTCAGCACTGCTTATGACACTCCTAAAAGCAGATGCGTTGGCTTTAGGCACTCAAGCTACGCCGGCTTTTAGCGCCGATAATACCAGCCAGCAAAGTAACTATTATTGGGCCTTTATAAATGCGCTTGAAAGCGAAGACATAGTGCAATTACGCTCAGTTAACGCACGTACTACAGCCTTGCTTGAAACTGGCCCGTATGGTGCAACAGGACAATTTTGGATCTTCAATCGCATTCCAGCTGCGGTAAACCAATCTCTTCTCACCGAGCTATTAGGGTTTACGCAAAGTAGTTTTGGCTTATTAAACAATCAAAGCCTGCCAAGCCCCAACTTTGAAGGTAGATTGATCGAAACCTTTATTGATACTTCTGCTTATACCTCTTTGCTGTCTAAAGTCGCCTTAAGTGACCAACTATATCAGTCTCCTGTTGCGCAAATTGAAACCAGCTTAGAAGAAGAAATAAACGCTTTTATACCAAAGATAACAGCCAAAGGTAGCCAACTATTTCAAAGCTTATCTGATAATGAGGCGGCACTTTGGGAGTATGAGATCCTTCGTCCGCTATACAGTTTATCTGATCAGCTTGCAGGGCAAGAAATAACGACGGACGTACTTAACCAACTGAATAAAATAAACAATATTGCCCGTATGGTCGGGTACCAATTAAGTTTACTTAATACCGCAAACGGTCGATATATTAAGGTTTCTCCTTTAGATGACTTACAATATTACCAATTAGGTCAAGGCCTCTATTTCATTCATTTAGACCCAACTAATGCACTCAATATCCAAGTACCTCGTCCTTTGTATGAAAGTAATACCATACAGTTTGCCAGTCAGCTGTATCAAAAGAGTAATGCAAAGCTGTTGTTAATCGCAGGGGCGCACCCATTTGCCAGTGAAGAGGCCAATGTTATGGCCGCTGCCAATGTAAAAACCTTATTTAATATTGTGCATCAGAGTGCATTGCGTCACTACCCGCAATCCGGCGTTTTAAACTTGCAAATACGTAGCCACAGTGCGCCGTCACACATTCGGCCAAGTGCTTTAGCTTTTCAGTACACAGAACCTCATCCGAACCATAAGTTAAGTCTGGGCAAGGTACGGGAGTCACTCAAAGAGCTAGGGGTTGAGCATCAGATTGTTTTAGGTCAAGCAGCAACAAGAGGGCTCGAATTAGGTACCTCTCCCCAAACCGGATACCAGATATTTTCGCCTGCGAGTGAGCTCGCCACACTGTGGCTTGCTTCCGATTTTAAGCAACACTTTTCAATATCGAACGAAGCACTGTTGCAACGACTATTAGCGGTATCGCAACAGCCTATTTTGAAGCACACTAATATTGCAGCCCTGTCTCCTAGTGACTGGCAAGCAGTTGAGGCTACTCAATTAAATGCCCTTAAGGATATTACCGAGCATTATGCGCTCTCTCAGCATTTGCCTTTTATTAAATCTTTATGTGAGCAACAAAATGCGTGTACCCTGCAGGCCACACAACTTTCTATGCCAAACGAACTCGCCTTATTGATCAAGCTAAATAATAAGATTGCACTTATTTACTTACCAAAAAGAAATAAAGTCGTCGACTTGCAAAGATTTACTCAAATGATGACAGGAGGACTTAATGTATTTAATTAAGCACCTACTGACTTTACTTTTTAGACTCAGTTTAATCTTATTGCTACTTTGGCTCGTGATCCGTAGTTATTTTTGGATAGTGTCTGCAGAGCCAGTTGCGCTGCGCTCCGAAGATGAAACACGCTCAACAGTGCATTGGTTACAAAAAGATAAGGCGCTCACTTTCAACTTTTCCGCTGATAGAACGTATTCAATTCGTGTACTATCGAATGCGATTTTTTCAGAGCAACAACAATTTGAAGAACCCGTACACTATGCCATTGAGTACACACTGTTAGACAGTGAAGAAAACCCTCTCAGTACACACGTTTACCATCATGCTTCTAAATTGGCATTAGATAATGAACAAAAGCAAGTAAAGCAAATTATTGAAAATCGCGACACCTTGGCCGTCTCTTCTGGGCAGTCTTTTTTTATCAGCAACGAGCAACTCACGAATGCATCATCAATCGCATTAAAGCTGATCCCTGAAAATAATCAACTCAGAGGAGTTGTTATTCGTTTGCACGCGAAAACCCCAGTAAGCCTCAATGACATCAATAGAGCTTGGCTAAGGCAATCTACCGATTGGCGTGAACGTATGACTAATTACCACACCATTGGCAACAACGCTTTATCGAGCCAAGAAATATTAAATGCAGTCACATTTGAGTGGCAAAAATTAGCACCACAAGGGATCCCCGGCATCGACTTTACCGGCGATACCCTATACGAAACACTGCCCTATTACGTGTTAAGTTATGACTTTAGTGCGGAGCAATTAAACCTAGATAGCTTCTATACTGATAGCCAACTGAGTGCCTCATTCAGAAACTATCAAACTCAAGACTTATTTGTCTTTAAAGAGCAAAGCGACGCGACATTATTCGCAACTTGGTATGACATTAAACAACTCAAGGCGCCTATTCAGCTAAGTTTCACTGCCACTGACACACCCAATACTTATCGTATTTCAAGTGTTGAACCCGGCCTGATTGTGGTTCAATCTGCCAAGCCTATGCTAACTAGATGGTTTGCCGAAAATGATGCTCATTTTAATGCTTTACACAGCTACTTTTATAACATTGACGAGCATTTTAGCGCTGAATATCAGGTTGCTAAAGGCAGTGACATTAACTTTGAATTTAGAGGCCCAAAAGGCACGCCTGTTGATATCACACTTTATGATAACGACATTGAGATAGAACAGTACCGTATATTTCTGCAAGGCGAAAAAAGCAACTTTGACAGGATCATAGACGAAACAACCATCCGACAACCTGTTTTCAGTTCTGAGCAATACTATGCTCGCTTACCTAACACGGTGGATCGCATCAAAATTTCATCACCACAGACTGTACTCGCGAAATTGCAAGCCAGACAGTCGTCTTTTCATTATCAAACTGAACTATGCGAACAACTCTGTAAACCTGAGTTAGATGACTTTGCCGCTATAGGTGCCTGGTTTTCGCAAAAAGCGCAGAATGATTTTAATTTTACCGAACAAAAGCGCATTACCAATGTGCGTTTGTTTGAAATGCCGCCTCCATTACCAAGCAATGAGGACATGGCAACCACCTATGTGAGTCGGGACTTAATTCAAGCCTTACCTCTATCAAATACATTTTTGGTCAATAGCCCAGATAAGTATTTTGCTAATTTGTTTCCTAAGGCAGAGCCAACCGAGCATCAATTCAATCAGGTTTTTTCTTTTAAGCAGTTATTATTGGCAAAAAGAAACAACCATCTAAGAGATAAGCGTCTTATTGAAATAAATAAAAAAGCCCCGTTTTTCAAAGAGCGTGCTTTCACGCATTTAACTGAGACTCAACTACTCTCTTTTAGAACCCTACAGAATACTTTATTTGTTAATGAAGGCAGTGAACGCCCTTGGCAAAAACAGCGAGGCTACTTTTTAAAAGCAGGCCAGCCTTTAACTTTAAACTATTCAAATAAATCCGAATCGGTTGTCATTAAAGTGCTTAAAACCAAAGGGGTCAAAGACTTCGTGGTACTAAACACCCGCATTAGTGGTCAATTTAAAGCTGGTTTAAGTCCTGAATACACAATTAAAAATAAACGGTTTGCACTGATGCAGGCACCGTTGACCCACGTCTTTGCGCTGCATCCTGCAATTGCAGAAGTGCTACCATATAACAGTGTCTCACTTGCGATAAACGATGATGTACAGACACTGGAAAGTATCACCATCACTGCTGAACAAGATATTTGGATCAGTGTACTTGATGAACTAGTACACGCTCCCTCTGAAGCGCAATGGAGGCAATATGAAAATGATTAAGCTGATTGTTGCCATCATAGTGAGTTGTAGTGTGACCGTCGCTTGTGCAGAGCCAAAATCACCACTAGAAAAACTGACGAAAGATGTATCGAACTGGTTTCAGTCTGCGAGTAAGGCCAACTTAGCTTCTTGGCAATATGCGTTTAAAAATAATAGGCATCATTTGCAAGCTACCTCAAAAGTTAATGGTGGCGGCACGCTCATTTATCGATTGAATGCCAAAGCATGTATTATTTCTATTCCACATCGTTTCTTTGATACACACACCTATACAATAGGTGAGCAAATATTTAATACCCACTGCCAACTCATGTTAGCGAATACGCATCACAGACACAGTGACAGTTTGGATAAGCAGTCAATGGATTACTCTAAACGTCGCGATAATTTACATAACAGCGCCATTTTAGCCTTTCAGTCGCTTCACCCGAGAGCCAAAATCATACAGTTACATGGCTTTAATCAAAGCAAACGTAAAAGCGATAAGGGAAAACTGGCTGATTTTATTATCAGTCAAGGTAGAAAAGGCAATGTCATTAAGCAGCAATTAACTCTATGCTTAAGTAAAATATCAAGAAATAGTTATTTCTATCCAGAATTGATACAAGAGCTTGGCGGAACGAAGAACATACTACATAAACTAGATTTAACACCTTTTTCGTTTATTCACATAGAGATAAGCAAACCTATGCGAGAACGCCTAGTAAAAGAACAACATACAATGAGTCAATTTTCTGAATGCATAAACCAAGTTATTTAGTTTTAATCGGTCTTTTATTTACCTGTCAGTTGTTTGCAGCGCCCGCACCACTGCAGACTGCACCTGCCTGGGTAAATTCAGATTTATCACTTGGTCAGCCTAAAAGCCTTATTAGTATTGATAAAAGTCAATCGAAACGCCTGTACTTACCTGCCGCTCGCTGGCTCACTTTACCTGACGATATATTCAACAAAACCATAGTTTGGGTAGGCCAAACACAGTATGCCATGCGTAAGCTCCACCCCAGTGAACTAATGTGTAAAGCGCATCGCTGCCAGTTACCTGCATCGCAATACAACCAACTTGTCCAGTTTGAAAATATCACTCAAGATTGGATAAATTTAGATATCGAACAAGGCCAGTTTCATTTTCATCGAGACCCTTTTCGTCGCGCTTTAAAACTGCCTCTTAAAGCGACTAAATTAAGTCTTGCTCAAGATCACGAGTTTTACTACACATTAGAGCCGAAACAGAGCATGCGTTTATATTTCGCTGAGGCTAAAAAGCTTAAGCTCTCAGTTCGAAAGTGGATGTCAAACCTAAAGCAGGATAATAAAGTCTTTGTTGAAGTGAACGATCAACCTGTCAGTTTAGTGAATGTATCGAACACTCATGCACCTGAATATCAAGATAAAAAAGTCAGCACTGTAAATACTGATTACTTCGCTGTACCCAAAGGCAGTTACTTAAAAATCACAGTTCAAGATCAAGCACTTATAAAACTCGAACAAATGCATCGCGGCATTTACGACCTTGATGCACTAGACAAACAACCAGAGGCGCTTCTCAACCCTTACTGGACAGCTAACCTAGATGATGCCTTTGTAAAAATCTACTCACAACAAGACTTATCTTCAATTAGTCACTTCTCAATTGCTGATGCTTCAGTGCTTGAACAGCGACGTTACCAAGATCTGGTGAGCACCATTTCAACACGAAGAAATGCGCAAGTCAGTCATCGAGGGTTACCTATAGAAAGCAACAATAGCAAGCAAAAGGTTGTGTCTGGTTTACGTGCTGCAAGCGAACAACTCTATTCTGTGTCTCAACACAAGGTACTTACCAGCCATCAACTAAAAGACACGCTAAGTTTTGATATCAGCCAGTTTCAGCGGATCAGAGACGCGTTATTTCTCTATATTCAAGCTGAGCATAGCGGCCGCTTAGTCGCTGAATACGACAATCAAAGGCACATTATTCAATTTTCACCAAACCAAGCTTTCAGCCGCATTGTGCTGCCTGTAAGCTTGCAATCATCCTCTTTAAAACTATTCAGTGCCGATGAACAAGCAATCAATATTGCCGTTGAAGTAGATGATTTATTGACCTTACCAAACAACCCATTACTTTATTTAATGCAAGGAAAAATAACAGCCAAAAGCCCAACACTGGCAACATTACTTAACCAACAAAATAATCTGCAGACGCAGGCTTACATCAATAGTCTGCCCCTTCCTATCGAGAAACCTGTTAACAAAAGGCGCCATGAAAGCGACTATCAGTTAATTTCAAAAGCGATGAACTTAGCGTTGTCAGAACCGAGTAAGGCTTTGCCCTTGTTGAAAGATTTAGTCAATAGCAAGATTGCCAGCATAGCACTCGATGCCTGGCGAATACGTATTGATTTATTGACTGAGCTTGATAGAGTCTCGACAGCCAACGCCTACTTAGAAAGCTTGTTGCAATCCGAGCGCCCACTACTCAGTAATTATGCTGCACAAGCTCTCTTTAGCCGCTACTTAGAAGCTAAACAAGTCTATAAGCTACAAGGTTTATGTGCATATAAGTTTGATGTTTTAACTGGCTGCGGCAGCTTAATGAGGGAATTCTTGTTAGCACAACAAAAAAACCTACAAGCACTGTGGTTACAGCATGATAATCATAATTTTACAGACACAGCTGTACATAGCTGGATGCAAAGCCGTATTGCACAATTAACCCCTTTGAAAGAACCAACAAACTCTTCATTTGATATCAAACATTTTGGCACCGTGAACTTACAAGGTGATACATCTGATTACAATGCTTACACTCTGCAAAATGGCTTACCTTTACAGCTTTATGCTAAGCAAGATTTAACTTTGCAATTAAGAGTCAGAACGCCTTATATTCACGATGGTACGCAGCAACAACACTGGCTACATTTAGATACAAACTCAACACAGTCTATTTTGCCTGTCTTCGCGGATGTCTATTCTACAACGCAAGTTCAGCACAATGAACTTAAACTGTCTGTGGCCAGTGAGGCACTTATCACGCTAAATAAAGGTGAACAACTGACTTTAAGTAGTGAGCAACAGCAGTACTTAAGTTTACGGGTATTACCTGACTCCCTTGCATACAAAGCACACTTAAGCTCCGACGCTGTAAAATTTTCTCTTAAAGAGCCATTTATTAACCTGCTCCACCAGCCTGATATCGATATTAAAACCTTACTCACGAATGCGTTATATCGATTAAGCCATGGGACTCTAAACAATTACGAGTTCAACTTACTATTTGCCAAACTTGAATACGTAAAGCTATCAGACAGTTTAAACTCACTTAAGAACCGTATTGAGCATTATGGGTCATGGCAACCGATTGAGCAGTACTTAAATTATTCTGGCACTCAACTGATTGACATGAATGCCATAACGCGACGCAGTTTTTCTGAGCAAATAAGCCGTCATACAAGCAAAAGTTCAAATTTAGACGGGCTATTAATTCGTCCAAATCACACTCTAAACTTAGACCTGAGAGAATTAGCAGGTCATAAGGTGAAACTCATTTTTGATTTCGCCGCTGCAGAGTTAGTCAAAACTAACTACGCCAATATTCTCGTTTCTACCAGCAAAAATAATGTACTTTGGACCATAGAGAGTAATCACAATAGTGAGTTAGCATTAACAGATGACGAACTTGCAAATGGTCAAATCGCACTACGCTGGATGAATCCATTTATTTCTCAACTGGTCAGTGTAAAAATTCAAACCTATCAACAAGGCCGCTGGCAAGATGCGAAGTTAGATACACGCCAACTATTTTATTTTGCAGAAGCTGAACAGCAAATAAGCGCAAAACTAAATTCAGATAGTTTAATAAAAATTGAGCGCCTTTCAGGCCAAGTCAGAGAAGAGCAAGTCGGTTTTTATCCTGCGGGAAAAATTAATGTTCAAGCAAAGACTTCACAGTTAGCACGCGTTTTTAAATGGCAACTCGACTTCAATCGAGCTAAAACCAGTTTTGCACCAACAATCGAGCCCTTAATCGTTGAAAAACCGATTTATTTTCATGAGCCATCGAAAAAGCCATTTTATGAGGATATTTTATCTACAGATGAAAACCTTACTCATGTTGAAGGGCTCGTTAGATACAACCGAGCAGGTATCTTCGAAAGTGAACAAAGCCAGTCAGCTCGTCACTATACCGATTTTGGACTAAGGCTAAGAAATAAAGATAAGCAGCATTGGTATTTGTTAGAATCATTATTCACACTCGATAATCAAAATTACGAAACGTTTTCTATCAACGCACAACACAATTGGTTATCACAAGAAAGTCATTGGTTCAGTGAAGCTAGAATAAATAACCGTTGGCAAAACGATACGCCTATTAGCGAGAGCCATCTCAGCTCTAATATTAGTTTTAAAATTGGCGAAACTTGGCGTGACGACAACATTCATCGTCATCAATGGTGGTGGCAGCCATTTTATTACTACACTAGCATCACCGCAGATGAATATATTGCTGACAGACTAATGAGCCCGTCGATGTTTAGTTTTTATCGTGAAGATCATATGCATGGCTGGCGGGCGGCTTATCAATATCGCTATCAACCTTGGGTAGATAATCAGCTATCCGCTAGCTTTTCTACAACTTCAAATGAAGACTGGTCGTCTTTAGACAGCCTAGGTTTTGATATTGAGCTACAGCAATATTACCAAGGGCATATTTTTACGCTCGCAGGCGCATCTCAATATAAATTTGCCGATCAACACAGGCCTAACAATACATGGCAATATTTAACCCAAGTGAGTTGGCAAACCCTGTTTGACTTTTCAGACAATACAGCAGGATGGATAAAACTGAGCTGGACACAGGATTGGTTTAGAAAAGACCACTCACTACGTTTAGAAATTAACCTAGGCAACTTGCAAAATACTGGGTTTGGACCATTTGCTCACGATGAAATTCTCTTTAAGTCACTCCAATTGACGCATTTTTTAGAACAAGACATTTATGACCAATAATGAATTAAAGCAACAACTTGAGTTAATCTTATTCGCCAATATCGAAGAGTTTTGGCTCAAACTCTATCGTCATAAATATCAGAATCTGATCAATGAGCTTTTGCAATGGCCATTAATTAGAAATATTCCTGAGAACGAATCGGTACAAACCTGGTTACAACTACAATCTATCGCATTTTTAAGGCATAAAATTGAACAGCTTAATGCACAAAGTCAAAAGCTAGACGCGTCTTATCAATTATTTGTACAGCGCTTAGCAAAAGCAGAGATCAGCGCAGAAAAAGAGCTTCATATTCTGAGTTATGCACGAGAGCTCGGCGCCTCTGAAGCCCAGTTAAAAGAGGACAAACAAGCCTTGTCACGCTGGTTTGATGATGGTGCAGTAATCGATCGTTATCAACGACAAGTTGCAGATACAGAACAAACTCTTAAATTTCTGATCAGTAAGCTTGGCGCTCTAACCACATCTCATTTGCGCGCCAATGAAGCTGAAATCTTAGACAACTGGAAAAAGCTCGATCTTGAGCCCTTTTTTATGCAGATGCTGCAAAATAATCACAGTGTTCACATCAAGCATAGTCTTATTCGTGCTTTAGTGAATCAGGTAGCGGTCATCCATCAATGCCACGCCGACCCAGAACTCAACGAGGAGCTGGCTGCAGAGTTAATTGAATTACTCGAAGAACCCAATACCCCTTACCAAGCTGTGATTGATATTCTTGAGATTTTATATGTTCAGCGCCCCACTTTTATCAGAGCGCATATTTGGGCGCTAATACAAGAAACCGTCATCGACTTTGCTGACAAACCTAAAAATAATGACAGCTTATTTGTGCTTGCTGCGCTGCCACGAATCATTGCCAAGCAACCTCACTTTTCAAACAAAGAAATGGACTTGCTTAATAGCCTAAGTGAACACCCTTACCCACGTGTAAGGCAAGCGTTAATTGAGCAATTAAATGTCATTGACTTCGAACAAGCAAAAGCGCTGCTAGTGAGAAGGCTCGAAGAAGAGACCTGTGGTGCAGTGCTATTTACCTTGGTAAAACAATTTACACAACCTCAATATGCCGAAGATGCCTTTATCTTTAAACTTTGGCAACAAGTACTTCAAAAGCCGCTGCCTTTTGAAGTAAAACGGCTCAATATCGAAAATAGTGCCCGTGTAATGCTCAATTTGCAGCTGCAATCTGATGAGCCTGAAAAGATTTTTCAGCAATTTATTCAAATGCTTAATATTGTTCTCGAACAAGAGTCCCATATTGCATTAAAAAGACATATAACTAGGGCGAGAGAGCAATTGGTCAGCTTTAGTCAGCAAACGCTACTGGCAAATATCGACGAACAGCTTTCACAAACACA
Source organism: Pseudoalteromonas sp. NFXS53 (assembly GCF_056629255.1). Lineage (NCBI taxonomy): Bacteria > Pseudomonadati > Pseudomonadota > Gammaproteobacteria > Alteromonadales > Pseudoalteromonadaceae > Pseudoalteromonas > Pseudoalteromonas sp. NFXS53. The sequence continues at coordinate 78,502 of NZ_JBWVBR010000006.1, forward strand.
AAGTATTACGCTATCAAAGGGCATTGATCGTCACACTCTAGGCCGAGCATTAAGCTTTAAAGCGCAACATGCAGAAGCATTTAGCGGCGAAGTCACAAAGCAACACTGGCATATTATACCTGGCTATCGACGAGGTCGACGCTTTTGGCGGATCTGGCATGAGTTCTTTAACCCCAGTACTGATAAGCGTCAGAGTTTTAACCATACACAGACAAAAAAGCCCTCAGCTGAGTTACATGTTGCCAGCTGTAGTGTCGCTGAAATTAGTGAAACCAACGTCCCTGGTGAGGCGCTATTTAACTTAACCGAACACTCAGCAAGACCACATTTACCCCTTTTAGATTACCTCTTGTCTGTGCTCAGCCAAGATAGAAGCAAAGAGCCCGCTTTTAGCTACACCCCAGATGGTATTTTAGAAATACATCGCCCTGTCACACTCACCAAACGAATTAAAGCATATTGGCACATCTCAGTTCATTTTGAGCAACTCGATAGCTTAAGAAAAGGCAGTGAATTTGAGCAAAAGAAGTTCATTTCAACCTTGAGAGAACTCGGTTTCGAAATAAAATTTAATGCATACGGTGATGTTCTTGGTGCGTCATTTCCTGTCGAGCAAAGTATCGCTAAACTCTATAGTAAAACCGCATTAACCCCAGTGCTCCTTAATATCTGGTTTAGCTTTAAAGAGTACCTGTATTCCATTTATCAAAATTCGATTTCGCAATTGGTCTTTTTCGTCACCGGCTTTATGGCTTATTTTTGGGGTCGCCACATCCATGTAAGCAAGAAAATAAAACGTAACCGCAAGGCAATCCCTGTCAGCATCGGTGGTTGGGGAACGCGAGGAAAGTCAGGTACTGAAAGATTAAAAGCTGCACTGTTCAGCAGTTTAGATTTACGTGTTATCGCCAAAACCACAGGGTGCGAAGCCATGATGATTTATGGTAAGAGTAGCGGAGAGCAGTACGAAGTACCACTATTCAGACCTTTCGATAAGGCCAGTATATGGGAGCAAAGCGATGTACTCGATTTTGCCAGAAAAACCAAAGCCGATGTATTTCTCTGGGAATGTATGGGCCTAACCCCAAGATATGTAAGAATTCTACGCCGCTGGATGCAAGATAACTTTGCCACCATTACTAATGCTTACCCAGATCATGAAGATATTCTAGGGCCAACAGGCATTGATGTTGCCAAAGAGATGTCAGCCTTTATAGGGAGTAACACACAAGTATTCACTGCTGAACAATCGATGATGCCGATTTTGAGTGATGCCGCAGATGCCAAACGCACAACCCTAATTCAAACGCATTGGGGAGACGGCTATCAAATAACGCCTGACATTCGGGCTTTATATCCCTATGAAGAGCATCCTGATAACATCGCACTTGTGTGTAAAATGGCTCAGTATATTGGCATAGAAAAAGACTATGTATATAAGGAAACGGCTGAGCGCATCGTGCCAGACATTGGTGTGTTACAACATTTTCAGTCGGCCCCTATTGGCACTATCTCTCAATCCTTTGTGAATAGTATGTCAGCCAATGAGCGGCTTGCGACCATAGAAAACTGGAAGCGTTTGGAGCTATTTGATTTAAACGACCAGCCCCATATTCAAACCATTGCATTAATCAATAACCGCAATGACCGTATTGCTCGTTCCAAAGTATTCGCGCAGATTTTGGCGGAAGATTTACGCTTCGACTTCCTAGTTGTGATAGGCACCAACGTGGACGGCTTCAATTCATATTTACAGCATGCCATTGACGAACGTCTCGATACCTTACTGAAAAATAACGATGTAAACGACCTCAAGGCCTTTCTTAACCAGTTGAACGTACTTTATAGTGCCCAGACTTGGCTTGAGAAAATTAATCACACCTTAGACATACCTCTACAGACAACGGATATTACCTCTCTAGAAACTTTAACAGCCTTGTTAAATGCTAGGTTGTTAAACGATGCTGACCATATGCAAAAAATTGTCACTCAATATGAAAACTGGCAAATGGCTAATTCACTGCTTGATATAGATGATTTATCAAATCATTCAGAGTTATTAAAGGAAACAGTGCAAAGCATCGTTGCAAGCAAAATAGTCTTGGTAGAAAACGCTTATGTAAAACCAGATCAACTAACAAGCCATATCGCCAACCTAGCGATGAAAAATCAACATCAACTCATCGTGGGTATGCAAAATATTAAAGGAGCTGGCCTCAACTACGTTTACATGTGGCAGCAATGGCAAAAGATCTACTATATCTGCGAAACCCTTAAGTCTTCGGTCACCAAACAATCTGAATTTAGAAAGCTACTTTTAAAACTTGCTCAACAACCTAAATTCAGTGCTCTTGAGATTGATTACTTAAAGCGAGCCATAGAAGACATTGCACACTCAGAGCATGCGCAAAATGAATTTAGCCAAGCCGAAATTAAGTATATTCAAGAAAAAGTCTCAACGGCTAAAATCGGGAGTAATAAAGATGACGAGCAACAACCGAAAAGCAAGTTTAGAGGATTCTTTAATCAGGTTATCGAGTCATTTTTAGATGCAGGGGCTGCCGTTAAACGTAAGAAAACAGCACAACAGGTTTATCAAGATATTGCAGATCAACGCATCACGATAGAAAAAGCTATCTCAGTGCTAGCGACTCTGAACCGAAGTCAAAAGCCAGGTTGGTTAACATCAAAGAATGAACAACAAGACTTGTAACTTTCTTAACCGGCACCAGCAGATTTTATCTTATACAATACTCGGTTTGTCTTGTCAGACTTCCCCTAACGCCTAGCGCTGGGTATACTGCATCGTTGCAGTGCATATTTACGCAAAAACTATGCGAATGTACCTGTTTCAAGGTTTTACCAATTTCATTAAAGCAATGCGCTTATTAACAATACATCGCTTTAATGAAATTGTTATTAGACGTTTGGCCAAACGTCACTCAAGCACACAGTGCATAATTATAATTAGGCCATACAACACATTTTGATAATTTAGGAAGAAATATGAGCACATTACCTAAAGCAGGTGAGTTTTTAGGGCACCCTAAGGGGCTTTTCCTGCTATTCGGCACAGAAATGTGGGAACGATTCGGTTACTACGGCATGCGTGCCATCTTGGTATTATATCTTGTTGCTATGGCACAAGACGGCGGCTTCGGCTGGAGCAACGCCGATGCATTAAGTCTATACGGAACATTTACTATGGCGGTATACCTAACACCACTATTTGGTGGCTGGTTAGCCGACAACGTATTAGGTCAACGTAAAGCCATCATTATTGGTGGTATTTTAATGGCTGCTGGCCACTTTACTATGGGTATTCCTCATGCCATGGTAAGTGGTATCGAAGAAAATGTTTTCTATATTGGTTTAACATTACTTTGTATTGGTAATGGTTTATTCAAGCCAAATATCTCTACTATGGTTGGTGATTTGTACCAAGAAGGTGACAAACGTCGTGACAGTGCATTCACTATTTTCTACATGGGTATTAACTTAGGTGGCGCTTTAGGTCCACTTATCGCAGGTTACGTTGCAGCTGTAATAAACTGGCAGGCTGGTTTTATCGCGGCAGGTATCGGTATGGTTATCTCTGTTGTGATGCAGATGATCTTAAGTAAAAAGTATTTAGGCGACATCGGTGTAGTACCATCAGCAAAACTGTCTCAGCAGCAGTCTGAATCAGGTCAAAAAGAGCCTCTAACTAAAGTTGAAAAAGACCGTATCAAGGTAATTTTCACTATGAGTGTTTTCAGCATCATTTTCTGGATGGGCTTCGAGCAAGCTGGCGGTCTAATGAATATTTTCGCCAACGATTACACTGACCGTATGTTGATGGGCTTTGAAATTCCAGCATCTTGGTTCCAATCTCTTAACTCTATCTTCATCATTATCTTCGCGCCGGTTGTAGCTATGATCTGGCTTAAGCTTGATAACAAAGAGCCAAACTCGCCAGTTAAGTTTGCCATTGGTTTAGTTTTCTTAGCACTTGGCTTCTTCACTATGATGCTTGCCCTTGCGACTGAAGGTGGTAATGGTCAAGATGCACTGCAAATCAGCATGATTTGGTTAGTGCTTTTCTATCTATTCCATACTCTAGGTGAGCTGTGCTTGTCACCAATCGGTCTTTCTATGGTAAGTAAGCTTGCACCACTTCGCCTTGCTTCACTGCTTATGGGTATTTGGTTCTTATGTACTGCAGTTGCAAACAAAATTGCTGCATTCGTAGGTGCGTTCATCGGTGAAGGTGAAGCGGCTATGGAAAATGCAATGGGCATATTTATTGGTCTAGGTGCAACAGGTTTAATCTCTGCAGCATTAATGTACTTCCTAAGTGACCGTTTAGTTGACTGGATGCATGGCGCAGAGGGCAACCACGAGCCACACACTCAAGAGCATTATTTAAGCGAAGAATTAGAAGTATCAGGTTCTAAGCAATAATTCTCCTTGCGACAAAAAAGCCGCTTATGCGGCTTTTTTTGTATCTGTTTTTAAACTGTATTAATTTCTTTACACCCACTCCTTTTAGATGCAAGTTCAGAGGTATTCTTTAAACTTATAAACCCATTTCCTGGAAAAACCACCAACCAAAAATAATCATTTAATATCAATATTTTATAAGTTTAAAGCTCCACGTTTTAAAACAGCAAATAGTCATCGATTTTTGTTCTGGCCCGCTTGAGGAGATTCCATCACCTGCCCTAATCGAAATACAGCAAAGTCGTTATTAATGTGTGTTTTTAAATTTACAAATGCCCCCCTGACAATATCACTGCACTAGCTTCCCCTATTGCGATTTTTGATTAATGATTCGTTCCAACAACAAATCTAACAAGCAACCCAATTGTGCTTAATTGCGGAGTATGACAATGAGTGAAGTAAAAAACCCACTAGGTTTGGTTGGTATCGAATTTACTGAATACGCAACCCCAGATGCAGATTACATGGACAAAATCTTTGCTGATTTTGGTTTCTCTAAACTTAAAAAGTTTAAAGGTAAAGACATCGTTCATTACAACCAGAACGAGATCCACTTCTTACTAAACAACGAACGTGGCGGTTTCTCTGCTGAGTTTGCTAAGTCACATGGTCCTGCGATTTGTTCAATGGGCTGGCGTGTAGAAGACGCTCAAAAAGCGTTTGATATTGCAGTAGAGCGTGGTGCGAAACCAGCTACAGATTCAGCAAACAAAGACCTACCGTACCCAGCAATTTACGGTATTGGCGACAGCTTAATTTACTTCATCGACGTATTCGGTGATAAAGGTTCAATCTTTGAAAATGATTTTGAAGACCTAGCTGAGCAAAACATTGTTGAAGATAAAGGCTTCATCCGTATCGACCACCTAACAAACAATGTTTACAAAGGTACGATGGAAACTTGGGCTAACTTCTATAAAGGCGTATTCGGCTTTGAAGAAGTGCGTTACTTCGACATCAAAGGTCAAAAGACTGCACTACTTTCTTATGCGCTTAAGTCGCCTTGTGGTACTTTCTCTATTCCAATCAACGAAGGTAAAGATGACAACAACAACCAGATCGACGAGTACTTAGACGAGTACAACGGTCCTGGTGTACAGCATCTTGCATTCTTAACAAATGACCTTGTTGGTTCACTAGATAAGCTAGACAAAACAAACATTGCAACACTAGATATCGTTGAACACTACTACGACACTATCTTCGACCGTGTTCCTTGGGTTAAAGAAGATAAAGAGAAAATCAAAGAGCACCAAATCTTAGTAGATAGCCAAAGCGAAGACTGTTACTTACTACAGATCTTCACTAAGAACCTATTCGGCCCTATCTTCATTGAGATGATCCAACGTGTCGATGACGGTGGTTTCGGTGAAGGTAACTTCCAAGCGTTATTCGAATCAATCGAGCGCGACCAAGAGCGTCGTGGTGTTATCTAATTTTAGATAACCTGAGTAAATTAAAAGCAGCTGACGTTAAAAACGTAGCTGCTTTTGTAGTTTTTAAAGCTAAGTCGTTTTTCTAGCTTGATTTACTTTATTGAATCTCCATATTTAGACTTAGCCAATTAATGCAAAAGGAAAGACCATGTCTTTTATTAATGAAACGCACGATATTAATTTAAAAAGCTGGGTAAGCAGCGCAAACGTTGCGGGTAATGACTTCCCAATCCAAAATCTACCATTCGCTTCTTTCCGCCGTAAAGGCGCATCTGAAGAGTTCCGCGGTGGTGTTGCTATCGGCGACCAAGTTTTAGATTTAGCTGTAGTTGCGGCTGCTGGTATTTTCTCTGGCGAAGCACAAGAAGCGGTAGAAGCGGCTAACGCACCTGCGCTTAACGAGTTTATGGGCATGGGCAAAGCACATTGGTCAGCACTTCGTTTAGCGCTTTCAAAAGCACTACGTGAAGGTTCTGAGCACCAAGGTGCACTTGAATCTGCTTTAGTTGCACAAGATGACGTTGAATATGCACTACCATGCCACATTGGTGACTACACAGATTTCTACACGTCAATCTATCACGCAACTGCGGTAGGCAGTTTATTCCGTCCAGATAACCCGCTTCTACCTAACTACAAATGGGTACCAATTGGTTATCACGGCCGTGCATCTTCTATTGATGTATCTGGTCAAAGCTTCCCACGTCCTAAAGGTCAAACTAAAGCGCCTGACGCAGATGCACCATCATTTGGCCCAGCTAAGCGTATGGACTACGAGTTAGAGCTAGGTATTTACCTTGGTAAAGGTAATGAACTTGGTGATGCAATTAGCATTGAAGATGCTGAAGATCACGTATTTGGTTTCTGTCTATTTAACGACTGGTCAGCACGTGATTTACAAGCTTGGGAATACCAACCGCTTGGTCCATTCCTTGCGAAAAACTTTGCATCTACAGTTTCACCTTGGATTGTTACAACTGAAGCACTAGCACCATACCGTACTCAATGGCACCGTGACGAAAACGATCCTCAACCACTAGAGTATCTTGAGTCTTCACATAACCGTGAAGCAGGTGCATTCGACATTCAAATGGATGTATTACTAGAATCAGAAAAAATGCGTAGCGAAGGTGCTGCTCCAAGCAAGCTTTCTGAGTCTAGCTTCAAGCACAGCTACTGGACAGTGGCACAAATGGTAACGCACCACACGGTAAACGGTTGTAACTTTATTCCTGGTGATATGCTGGGTTCTGGTACACAGTCTGGTCCTGAGCACGAAGAAGCAGGTTCAATGCTTGAATTATCTCGTGGCGGCAAAGAAACAATCACACTGAACAACGGCGAAGAGCGTAAGTTCTTAGAAGATGGTGACAAGGTTATCATGCGCGGTTGGTGTGAAGCTGACGGCTTTAACCGTATTGGTTTTGGCTCAGTTGAAGGCACAGTTTTACCTGCAAAATAAACTGTCAAAACCTAATAAAAAACACTATTCAAATCAAAGGTGTGCATAAAGCACGCCTTTTTTTGTGTTTTTAAGCTGGATTTTTGCATAAATATTGTTAAGGTAGAGCGTTGTTAACAGGTTATTAAGAAATATGTTGAACAAGATCAGTTACCTAGCAAAAAGCGCATTTAAGCCAAAACAATTGTTACTCCGTCAAAATGGTGACGTGAGTATGTTTACTCTACCTAGCAGCCTGCAAGTAAGCTTGTTGTGCGCCGCTGTAGGTGCGGTTTGCTGGGTCAGTGTGAGCTCTTATGGTTATGTACAACAGCAAGACCAAATACAAACGTTAGAAAAACAACGTTTGGTGGCTGAATCAAATTGGCAGCTAGAAAAACAACAATTAGAACAAAAATTAGCTGAACAAACAAAGACACTTCAAGATCTTTCGCAACAACAGAACTTATTAGAGGGCTTAGTCGAGGCTTTACCTGAAAGTGTCGCTTCGCCAGCAACGTCTGAAGAGCAAAGCATTCAAAAAGACGAGTTTGAAGAGCAGTCAGAAAACTTGGCCGATAAGCAAGCATCATTACTAAACCAAATCGAAAATAGCATCACCGCAAGAGCAAGAGAATTGCATACCCACTTAGATGAAATTGGTTTAGACAAACAATTAACACTTTCACCTATCGCGCAAGGTGGTCCTTACCACCAACTAGACACACAACATATTTCTTCTGATTATTTAAGCGTGATTGATAAGCTGGTTGAACTTAATGAGCTTGAACAAATGATCACATTGCTGCCTGATAGCATGCCGGTAAAACAAGAAAAGTTTTATGTATCAAGTCAATTTGGTTATCGAAAAGATCCCATCACAGGCCGCAGAGCCATGCATAAAGGCGTCGATTTAGCCGGGTGGCATAAAACAGACATTCATGCGCCTGCAGCTGGTATTGTGAAAAAAGCCGGCAAAAATGGCGGCTATGGCAAATTCGTTGAAATTGAGCATGCCAATGGCTTAGTGACCCGTTTTGGTCACCTTCACACCATTAAAGTTAAGAAAGGGCAAAAAGTCGAAAAGTCGGACGTGATCGCCTTGATGGGAAGTACTGGCAGAAGTACCAGCACTCATTTACACTATGAAGTCTTACAAAATGGTAAGCATATCAATCCGATAAAACTGGCTAAGGTACTTTCTCGTGTTCAATAAATTTAAAAATAACAGCAGCGCAAGTTTACCCGCTTTAATTTCACCCAACACCCATGTGACTGGGCAGATTGACTGTGATGGGGAGTTACAAGTAGATGGAAAAGTAACTGGCGATTTAAAAGTATCGACACTGATCGTGGGTCAAAATGGTGAAGTTAACGGAAATATTATCGCTGAAAAAGTACAAGTTAAAGGGACGATCAACGGCAACATTGACGCGCAATCCGTTCACCTAGAAGTAACCGCCAAAGTACATGGTGACGTTGCTCATGACACACTGACTATCGATGCAGGAGCGCATTTAGAAGGCAAGCTTACTCATAAGCAAGCCCCCGACAATATCACTCCCATCAAAGAGCAAGCTAACGCTCAGTAATATACATAGTAATATCAGCATGAAATACTTTGGTTTTGTGCTGATCAAATACTTCTACAGGTACAATCAAATCTTCTTTGTCTTGCCACACTCTCGGTAAGTCAATTTTAGCCTCAGCAGTTAAAACACCATCTGCCTTTTTTAGATATTGCACTGTCATACCTTTTGGGATCCAGCGGTGGGTTTTAACTGGGACGGTAGCATCTGTCATGACACCTGCCACCAGCTCAGCAAGATTACACTGTGCAATGGCATGGATAGTACCAATATGATTTTGAATCGAGCGGCGTTTCTTTATTACTGCCACGCATTTTCCCGCTTCTAAATGTGTAATAGTCGGTTTGATAGAACCAAAGTAAGGTGCCTTAATGCATACAGCTTTGCTAAATAGCCAATTACCAAAGGGTAACCAACGCACACTTTTGTAAATACCCATTAATGATGCAGCCATGTTTGCTCCAATTGTTATTATTTTATGATGATAAAACATAACTCATCAGACCAGTTTTCAGCAAGTTTAAATTGAATATAACCTCAAGTAAAAAGCCAAAAATGAAAATATATTATCGTTTCTCGGTATTAAGTCCTGTCGTTTTTATTTTAGAGCGTTACAATACGCGCCCTTAATAAGGAGTGCGCATGTCTGACCCCCAAATTAATTCAAAACTCAGCGTTTTTATTCTCATTTTACTCGTTATTTTCTGCCCACTTGGCATAGATTTATACTTACCCGCATTCCCTGCCATGCAATCTGGCTTAGCAGTAAGCAATGCGCACATTCAACAAACCGTTGGCATTTATATGCTCACCGTCGGTTTAGGACAATTAATAGCAGGGCCGCTTGCCGATAGATATGGTAGAAGACCCATTGCTTTGGTTGGTATTTCATTATTTGCACTCGGTGGCTTGCTTGCAGCAAACACCAATGACTGGCACGTGATCATGTCAGCCCGAGCATTGCAGGGGTTTGGCGCATGTGCGACTTTTGTTACGGCTTTTGCCATTGTCAGAGATCAGTTCGGTCATAAAGGCAGTGGTAAAATGATCACCTATCTCAATGGTATCGTGTGCTTTATACCGGCATTGGCGCCTATTTTCGGTGCTTGGTTAACGGTGCAATTTGGCTGGCAAAGTAATTTTATCTTTTTAGTTATCTTTGCAGTACTTGGTTTTATTTTGCTATTTGTGCTGTGTCCTGAAACGCGTCCAAAAGATACCATTTATTCTGGTCATATATTAGATTTAAGGCGTTTTAAACCTATGCTTGCAAGCAGTGAGTTTATGTTTAACGCCTCTATTACCATGGTCGCCATGTCGGCTATGCTGGTGTTTGTTACAACGGCACCTGAATGGGTGATGACACAGCTGGATAAAGACATCTCTGAGTTTACCTTGTGGTTTACTATTAATGCTGTGATCAGCATTACTGCTAGCTTTATCGCGCCAAAATACATTCAAAGCGCACCTAAACAGAGCCTAGTTTTTGGTCTAGCACTACTGATGATTGGTGGTTTGCTCATGATGGTACTTAGTTCTTCCGCTGAACCCGCGGCATTTATGCTGCCTATGTATATCGCTTCTATCGGCTTTGCATTTACCTTAGGTTCTGCGGCAGGAAAAGCGCTTGGCGGCTTTGCACAACAAGCGGGAACCGCATCAGCACTCATCGGTGTAATGCAAATGTCTGGCGCTGCAGTACTTGCTGTATTAACACAGCAACTTGGTCTGAGTGCGCCTGTTCAAGTTGGTATTCATTTAGCCACCTGCTTGCTATTTTTAATTGCACTTAAATCAACAAAGAGCAACGTACTTTATTCAAACTCATGACAAAATGGTAAGACCTGTTTTTACTAATAGGTCTTACTCTCACCTGCGTTCCCACTATGGTAAACCATTTAAATATCTGGACTTCTGTTAATATTTTTTACTTCTACGACTAGATTTTTTTATTCTAAAAAACTCGATAAAATGTAATTTTGTACCCTTTACAACCTAAAAATTTCGCGTAACCTCGAACTTGTTAAAAAGATGTTTACAAAGCATTAGATAAAAATTACAAAAGAGATAACAAGTATGAAGTTTAATAAATTCACCTCAGCACTACTTCTTGCAGGCGTTTGTTCAGCCGCTTCTGTAAACGCAGCGGACGACCGCTACATCATTCAGGTTGATAATGACAAAAAAGGCGTCGTTAAAGCATTAGCTAAAAAATTAGGCGCTGAACTACATGTTGATGGCAATGGTTTCTTTGCAGCCAGTTTCTCTGGTAAAGACCTATCAACAGTAAAAGGCTTACTAAACAACCCACATATTAAACTTATTGAAGAAGACCAAAAGCGTAAAGCAATGGGCATCTATAACGATGATCTAGGTAATGCAATGCAGCAGCAGATCACGCCTTATGCTGTTTACCAGTCTCAAGCTGACCAAGTTACGTTTGATGCAAACGCGGGTATGAAGGTGTGTGTTATCGATTCAGGTCTTGATATGTCTAACCCTGACTTTATATGGGGTAACATCACAGGCGATAACGACTCAGGCACAGGTAACTGGTATGAGCATGGTGGCCCTCACGGCACACACGTAGCAGGTACTATTGGTGCGGCTGACAACAATGTCGGTGTGGTTGGTATGGCGCCAGGTGTAGACATGCACATCATTAAAGTATTTAACGCTGAAGGCTGGGGTTACTCTTCTGACCTAGCCCATGCTGCAAACCTTTGTTCACAAGCAGGTGCAAACATCATCAACATGAGCCTTGGTGGCGGTGGTTCAAACAGCACTGAATCAAATGCATTTGCAAGCTTCTCTCAAGCTGGTGGCCTAGTAGTTGCAGCTGCAGGTAATGATGGCAACTCAGTTCGCTCTTACCCTGCAGGCTATCCGTCAGTCATGATGATTGGTGCAAATGATGCGAACAATCAAATTGCAGATTTCTCTCAATACCCAAGCTGTACATCGGGCAAGGGCCGTCGAGTTACGACTGACGAAACAATTTGTGTAGAAGTAACAGCTGGCGGTGTTGATACGTTATCTACTTATCCAGCAGGTATGGCAACATCTGCAAGCCTATCTATGGACGGCACTGCATTTGAAACCTCTTCAATGGAAAACTCAGGCTCAGTAACCGCAAATGTTTACTTCATGGGCACAGCTGAAGCAACTGATGCACAAGCCGCAGGTAAAGTATGTCTAATTGACCGTGGCAATATTTCATTCCATGACAAAGTTGCAAACTGTGAAGCTTCTGGCGGTGTAGGCGCTATCATTGTAAACAATGAAGCTGGCATGCTTTACGCAACATTAGGCGATACAAACACAACATCAATTCCAGCAGTAGGTGCGGCTTTTGAAGATCGTTCAGCATTAATGGCGGCAACTTCTGCATCTATCAGTATTGGCTCAAGTGATTATGGCCTAATGAGCGGTACTTCAATGGCTACACCTGCAGTTGCTGGTCTTGCTGCACTCGTTTGGTCAAATCATCCAGATTGTACTGGTGAAGAGATTCGTTCAGCACTAAAAGCAACAGCAGAAGACCAAGGTGCGGCAGGTAATGACGTCTACTTCGGTTACGGTATTGTTAAAGCAAAAGCCGCTGACGATTACCTAACACAAAACGGTTGTGCTGGTGGAAATAATGGCGGTGGTGAAAACGGTGGCGGCGATACAGGTGGTTCATTCAGCCTAACTGCTTCAGGTTATAAGTCTAAAGGTTCAAAGTATGTTGACCTAAACTGGCAGGGTGCAACCACATCAAATGTTGATATTTACCGTAACGGTAGCAAAATTGTCACAACCAGCAACGATAATAGCTACACTGACAGCATAGGTGGTAAAGGCGGCGGTAGCTACAGCTACCAAGTTTGTGAACAAGGTAGTACTTCAGCCTGTTCAAGCACTCAGACTGTAGTATTCTAACCAACCATTTTTAAGCGGGCTTCATGCCCGCTTTTGTTTACCCCTGTATATTTTATTCAAACCCGCTTATACTCTGCCCCAATCAATAACAATAAAAATATAAATGCGATGCTCAATCCCGAATCCGTCATTTCTTTTTTAATTGCCAGTGCGGTTATCGCCGTGGCACCAGGCCCTTCAAATGCATTCTTAATGGCACAAACATTTACCCATGGTCGTAAGGCAGGTATGCAAAGCGCGTTAGGTTTTGCCGCCGGTGGGGTTATCCACACCATTTTTGCAGTAATAGGACTGTCGGCCATTCTAAAAGCTTCTGAAACGGCCTATGCGACGGTACAGTATTTAGGCGCAGCCTATTTATGTTATTTGGGTTTTGTGACCCTTAAAGATACGTTTAAGAAGCAAATTGACTCTGAAGATAAACCTCATGTGAGTACTAAAAAACAAGGTAATGTATTTGTACAAGCCATGATGACCGAAGTGCTCAATCCAAAAGTGGCGTTATTCTTTATTGCTTTTATTCCGCAGTTTGTTGACCCTACGCTCTCTTCTACCACTCTACAACTGGCTATGTTTGGCTTGCTTTACCCTATTTTGGCTTTCCCGATAGATTGTGCCTACATTTACAGTGGTGACAAAATCGCAGGCTACTTCAGGCAGCATCCAAGCGCACCAATCTGGATAGACCGTTTTTCGGGCTTTATTTTTATCGCCCTAGCGATTAACTTGTTACTCTAACAAATAAAAAAGAGAAATGAGTATGGAAACCAAGGTTGAGAAAATCCCCGCTAATAAGCATATAGCACTGGTTGCTCATGATGGTAAGAAAGACGCGTTAAAAGCCTGGTGTTTAGCCCATAGAAATACCCTTGAACGTCACACGCTCTCTGCCACTGGCACGACGGGTAATGTTATTGAGCAGGCTACAGGCCTAAGCGTCAATAAACTACTTAGCGGCCCTATGGGTGGCGATCAGCAGCTTGGGGCGAAAATAGCCGAGCATCAAATACATATGCTGGTATTTTTCTGGGATCCCCTTGCTTCACAGCCGCACGACCCAGATGTTAAAGCACTGCTACGTTTGGCTGCTGTATGGAATATTCCGGTGGCATGTAATGAAGCAACCGCCGATATGCTGCTGCATTCATCTTTGATGAGTACTGAATTTAGTCGCGCTTTACCTGATTACGATAAATACTTGGCAACGCGACTAAATACCTAACATATCTTTATAGAGTTAAAAATGTTTATCTGAACAGCTTTTCAGCCCACTTCGTTAAACCGGCGGTTACGCTACCAAAGTTATCGCCGCTTAACATCTCGATATCACCCAATCGGTGTTTTAGCGCCGCCTTTAATAAGGGTGATTGCGCACTACCGCCCGTTAGATAAATCACATCAGGTTGCGTTCCAGCATCTTGAATAGCTTGTTCGGCCAAGGTGCAGATCTGCTCTAAACTGTTTTCAAGGGCTTCAGCAAGCTGTATATCAGTGATAAGCTTAGCTAAGTCTTTACCAATAAAGCTCATATCACAGTGAGTCTGCGAGTCAGCACTTAACGCAATTTTCATTAATTCAGCTTGTCTTACTAAACGGTGTGAAAGCTTATTTTCTTGCACTTTAATTAAACGCTGTAGTCGTTCTGGCTGCCCTATCTCTCGAAGCATCGCGCTTAAGTCACGATGGTTTTTATCTGAGTAGAAGTCACTTTGCATTTGCAGGTCATTAATTTTACATGCTTGCCAAAACAACTGGTTAGGCATAGGAAGGCCTGACTTAAACTTATCGTCACGACCAAGTAAATCAGTTAGTTCATGAAACGCCAATGCAATGTCTAAATCGTTACCGCCAATACGCTTACCGGTATGCGATAAAAAGTCGGCATTTCGACAAGCATTGTCTCTAAAACTTGGTCCCATTTGCACAAACGAGCAATCAGAAGTACCCCCACCGATATCGACCACCAGCACTTTTTTGTCAGTCGTGAGTCCAGATTCAAAATCAACTCCCGCAGCCAAAGGTTCAAATAAGAATTCCACTTCTTTAAAACCTGCACGTTTTGCCGCTGTTGTTAAGATGCTCACCGCTTGTTGGTTGCTTTCTTCGCCACCAATGGCCTGAAAGTTTACCGGACGACCAATGACCGTGTGTGTCAGTTCATATCCCAGTTGTTGCTCTGCACGTTGTTTGATTTGCATGATCATGGTGCTGGCAATGTCTTCAAAAAAGGCGATTTGTTGTGGCTTTAAGCCTACTGCACCGAAGAACGATTTTGGCGATTTAACGAAATAGCCATCTTCTGGAAAGTCGATATATTCTTCTATGGCAGCCTGACCAATAGAAATACCCGTATCAGAAGACTCCAAATCTAGGTCACGTTTAATAGCTGGCACAGCATTTAAAAGGTGCGCCCTAGATTGTCTAAACCCCTCTACATCACCCAGACTTAAATTATGTGCGACATAGTCTGAGATCAAGGCGTTATGCTGTGCATATAAAGTCGAAGGTAAATAATGCTTGTTGTTTTCTAATTTAACGAGCGTCACTTGGGAATCACGCATCACACCCATCGCACAATTAGAACTACCGTAATCAAATCCAACTATCATCTTCAACCTCCGACACAAAAAAGGTCGCGCAGGGTATCACAGATAAAACGAGTTTAAAATATTTCTCTCACCCTTAAAAACCGTGCAAAACGCGGCTTGTTATATTTTGTTTTATCTTGATAACGATAGGTGATCACAGTACCAATTTGAGGCGGGTTTGCTCTGAGTACGTCGGTAAGCCCCGAGCCTATTTTAAACTCAACGCCGTCGTCTAAATTGCGCACGAGCAAAGCGCCTGTTTTGCCTTGGTACTTACCTTTGCCTTCGCTGTAACCAATTACAACCGCATCAGCGTCTGAGTAAGGTTTGTACTTTAATAAGTGTGCTGAGCGTCCTGCTAAATGAGAAGCGGTGGCTAAATGTAACATTACCCCCTCTCCACCTTTTGCTACCACTTCATCAAAGTAATTATCTAATTGAGCTCTACTGGCAAAGCTTTGCTGCTTAACAGCTTGAATATGAGGCTGTTTGATTACAGTGACCAATTGCAAATACTTTTTATAGCGTTCAGCAAAACTGCCAGACGCTTTTGGCATATCAAAGACCATATACTTCACTTTACGCCAGTCTTTATCATTGCCGTTAAGCTGTCTGGCAAGACCACTGACAAACTCAAATTGCCCGTAGTCGACCCAAAGCTCTCCGTCTAGGTAAGTGTTTGGCAACTTCTCTGTGAACCAAGCTGGTGCATAAATTAGGTTACCACGCCGGGTTTTAAGCTGCGTGCCATCCCATATGGCCCGCACACCATCATATTTTTCACTCACTAAATAGTGTTCGACTTGATGCCTATTGTTGAATACAGAAGCTAATTGCGCGGGTGAGGTATTTGACCAAGAAGGTAAGCTTAGCAATAAAAAAGCTAAAAAATAGAAATAGTACATACGCATGGCTCCTTATGCGCTGAAGTAAGATTAATAATGAGTTTAGACTTCCTAGCTGCACTCACTAACTGAAGTATTGATGACCTTTATAACGTCTCAATGTAAGTATTTTTTTGAATATACTCCCAAGCCTCACCGATGTCATTGGCAATATAGTTAGCCTTACTATGATCTTGAGATTTAGAGTATTCATGAGGGATAACAATTGTTTGTACGCCCGCTGCTGTTGCACTTTGTAGGCCCGTTGTACTGTCTTCTAAGGCAAATGCTTCCTGGGGCCTTATAGACAATAGCTTAAGAGCTTTTAAATATGGCTCAGGGTCAGGTTTTGGGTTGATTACATCGTCTTTGCATATCGTCGCATTGAACAAATCTAGCAATTCGTAGTGCGCTAATACGGGGATCGCTTCGTTGCGTGTACTACCCGTCACTAATACCAAAGTAAACTGCTGTTTAGCTGCATTGAGGAAAGCCTTCACGCCAGCTAATAACCTTGGTTTTACCTGCTCAGACGTTAAAACAAACTGCTGATTTTTTTGTTCACATAACCACTGAGCTGAGACATCTAAATTATGCCGTGCCTTTATTACTGTTGCGGCTTGTAAGGTAGGGACACCGGCAAACTCTAAGCAAAAAGCTTGCTCTGTGTAATGAATGTCAAAAGGAGATAAAACATGTTGCCAGCTATCATAATGGACGACCTCAGAATCAACCAAGGTACCGTCAAAATCTATTAGTAATGCTCGCTTTTCCATGTTTCTCTCCTTGAATTGATTGCTTTTAGCTTTTAAATTATTGCTTTAAGCTCTCAGGTACTTCTGCTGTTGCTTCTTCACCTGATTCAACCTCTACAAGCGTATAGCCTCGAGGTTGGCGTACTACTTTTAAGATTGGCTTTTCAAACGCAGACTTTAAACGATCTGTATCAGCTTGAAGCTCTTCAACAGTGCGACCGAAGGGTGCAGCACCTGTTTCAGACCAATTTGTTACTTTACCATTTAAGTTATATTCAACTTCGTGAATTTGATAAAGCGCCGCTTCATCTTTAGTTGCTTCACAAAAAATAACACGGTAATTCCAAAATCCAGACATAATTTTTCTCTTACTTTCAATTTAGGGCAACTTTACCAGCTCATTTTATTAATACCAATCCTCAATGTGACTTATTTGGGAGTAATTGGCAAAAGGCTAAATACTATGTTTTTGAAATATAAAAAAACCCGCAAAAGTGCGGGTTTTTACTAAAACAAATTTCTATTTAGAAATAAGATTAGAAGAAGCGTACTTTAAATTCAGCACCAATGTAACGCTCTTCATTTAACATACCTGTGTTGTTATTGAAGTCTACGCCACCAATAACCACTTGTTCGTCAAATAAGTTACGTACAAATACAGATGCTTCATATTCGTTGTCGCCAGCTAGCCATTGGTAACCTGCACGTACACCGGCTTCAAATAATGCTTCACCTTTAAACTCAACCGCTTCATATAGGAAGAAGTCAATTTCGCTGCGGTAAGACACATCTGAGTATACGAAGAAGTCGCCACCCTCAAGTTCTTTGGTATAACGAAGAGTCGCGTTTGCAATCCACTCTGGCGCGTGTGGTAAGCTGTTACCATCTAAAACCGCTAAACCGTTCTCTACTTTGTTTGTAACTGTACACTGAGCACACACTTGAACAGCTAGGTCTTTATCGCTCAGCTCAGTTTTGTTGTAGCTCAGGTTAAATGTTGCGTTTAACTCATCAGTTAAAACCCACTCTGAGTCAAGCTCGATACCGTAACCTGTTGTCTTATCAGCATTGATCAGACGGTTAAAGTTAGCGTCGCCACCTACAGCTGTTAACTGTTGGTCATTCATCTGGTAATAGAATACTGTCGCGTTAACACGACCTTGGCCATCTAAAACATCAGACTTAATACCAGCTTCAATTGAGTTAGTCGTTTCAGATTTAGCAACTGTTACTTCATCACCGAATAAGATACGGCCTTGCACACTTGGTGCACGGAAACCGTTAGCGATACGTGCGAATAGGTTAATGTCATCAGTGTACTTATAGGTTGCACTTAAATCCCAAGATACATGGCTGTCATCTGGGTTTGCAGAGCCTTCTTTAAAGTCTGTCGCGCCTGTAAATGGCACAGGTGTTTTCGTGCGCTTCGCGTAAAACTCTTTTTCATCATTCGAGTAACGAATACCTGCTGTTACTTTTAATTCATCAGATACTGTGTAATCAAATGAACCAAATAATGCCCATGCAGACGTGCTTTGATCTTGGATTGCGTAACCATTTTGAAGACCATAGTTATTTGCAGCTGCATCCCAAGCAAACGTATCAAAACTGAAGCTTTCGATAATTAAGTCTTCTTCGTATAAGAACACACCTACTTGATAGTTCATATCGCCAGAGAAGTTACTTGAAAGACGAAGCTCTTGAGTATATTGGTCATGCTCAGGGATTGCATCAGCAGTTTCAGATGCAAACGGGATAAACCCTGGGCCCATTGCAGGTAAGAATGATGCACCGTAACCACCATCTACGTCAGCGCGAGAATAGATTTCAGCGCTTTCCCAACCAGTGATCGACGTTAATGTGTGCTCTTTTAAATCCCACTCAAGTTTAAGGCTTAAACCTTGCGTATTTACCTGTTGAGTCGAACGTGAAGCGGCATCATGGTAAACAACATCATTGTCATACAGTGGGTTGATGTTATTTGTGCCCTTTTCAATTAGGTTTGCACGGAATGCAATTGGACGACCGTCAAGGTCGCGCTTGTGGTAGTTTAAAAGACCGGTGAAGTCATCACCTTCATATAAAAACTGAACGCGCGCTGCTTTTTCATTGTAACCACCAAGCGAGTCTTCTTTTTCGAAGCCCGGTGCTTTTACGTCGATGTAATCTGGACGATCTTGAATAAGTAGAGAAACACGCGTTGAAAGCTTGTCAGTCAGACCAGTACCTACGGCACCTTCAAAGTCTACTGAGCCTTTGCTACCGTAAGATACAGCACTGTAAGCATCAAACTCTTGGCTTGGCTTAACTGAGTCAAACTTTACAAGACCTGCTGGCGTGTTACGACCAAACAGTGTGCCTTGTGGGCCTCTTAGTACTTCGATACGCTCGATATCAAATACAGGGAAACCTTTAAGAATAGGGTTTTCTTGAACAATTTCGTCTACAACTAATGAAACAGGTTGTGACGCGTTCAAATCAAAATCGGTATTACCCAAGCCACGAACATAAAAGCGCGGGAAAGTACGGCCGAATGATGATTCAACTGATAAACTTGGGATTTTTGCGTTCATGAAGCGAATATCCATACCCGCTGAGCTATATGCGTCTAATCCATCGCCTTGTAGGGCCGACACAGACACAGGCACTTCTTGCGCATTTTCAACACGTTTACGTGCTGTTACTTGAATAACTTCAAGCTGGTTGCTCTTAGCTTCTTGCTCTTCAGCATGCGAGGTGAACGAAGTACTTGCTACAGTAGAGAACAACGCTGCATTGACTAAAACTGCTAACGTAGATCTTTTGATTGCTTTCATGTTTGGGGTAAACCTTTTATAAGCACTCTATTGTTCAACGGTAAAATATGGGCGCCGTATCACATTGGCGTGATTAGTTCAATTTTTCGCCTATACTGAACGTACAATGCGGACCTTAGAGTCGAGAGTGCAAAACGAATTCTAAGGCTGAATCTAACGGCATAATTATAACAGCAAATTTCAAATTTGCTTCAAATAACCCCAAAAAAGCCAAAAATAATAAATTTTATCTACAAGATTACCGATTTTAACAACTTTTATTTTCTTAGCCAAAAGCAAAAACAAGGACATTTGTCCTGTACCAACATCGGCAGACGTTAATTTTTACGCTTTAATTAAGCAAGGGAGAGATTTTAAGTTTGTACAATAAACAAACTAAAGTGAAGGAGAGACTATTTTTAAAAAATCCGCTTTTCTGTTTTTTTCATCATAGCGAATAACCGCAATGCCCGCTGTAGAAAAGATAGGCATATCTCCTGGGCTAAGTTGATCGACCAAATAACTCACAATTGGCATGTGCGCTACCAAGAGCCAAGTATCAATCTCAGGATTCAAGCTCATTAAAGTTTCTAGGTAATCAATCGCAAATCGCGCATCGCCACTGGGAACGATATCTTTACACACTTCAAAATAACCCGCGGGGTTGTGCTTAATAACTTGCTCGGCGGTTTGCTGCGCTCTAATAAAAGGGCTTACGAGTATTGCCTTTGGCTGATAATGCGCTTTAATCCATAGTGCCATTTCACTCGCTTGGCTTACTCCTCGTGGGGTCAGGGCTCTTGCGGCATCATCAGCTTGCATAGGTTCGGCTTCACCATGGCGCATAATTAAGATTGTTTTCATAAAACCTCAAACACTTAGAGTAATAATTTTCAGTAAAGCGGTAGCAACTTAGCCACTTTGTTCGCTATATTAAAACAAAACACATGACAATCCAAAGAACCTTAGCAGCGGTAAGTTAGTTCAAATTGGCCTCATTTCTTACTTTATATCGGCGGCAGACTCTTGAAAATTAGCAATAATGATAAACGCAGCTATCAAACTCTTACACTCGACAATGGTCTGAAAGTACTGCTTGTACAAGACCTAGATTCAAAAAAATCTGCAGCGTCACTGACAGTCAATGCTGGACACTTTGATGATCCTAACGATCGCCAAGGTATGGCACATTTTATTGAACACATGTTATTTCTCGGTACTGAAGCCTACCCAGACCCCGGCTATTTTTCTCAATTCATTAATCAAGCTGGCGGGCATTGCAATGCATGGACTGGCACTGAACACAGTAGTTATTTTTTCGATTGTGATCATCAACAATTACATGCTGCATTAGACATTTTCAGCCAGTTCTTTATTGCTCCCTTGTTCAACAAGCTTCAAGCAACGAGTGAAAGAAATGCGATAGATGCCGAATACAAGATGAAAACTAAAGATGATGGCAGACGCATTTATCAAGTCCATAAAGAAACGGCAAACCCTCTTCATCCATTCGCAAAGTTTGCCGTGGGCAACCACCAAACATTAGAAGACAGAGAAACCTGTATCTCAGACGAATTGCGTCAATTTTTCAGCACCCATTACCTTGCCCAATGGATGACATTAACCATTGCCGGCCCTCAATCGTTGAATGAGTTAGCCGATATGGCTAGACAATATTTTTCTAAGGTGCCTTCAAGCCAAAATAATAAACCCGCTATCAATGTACCTCTCTACCGTAGCAATGATCTGGGTAAACTCATTCACATTACGCCTAAAAAGCAAATGCAGAAACTGATCGTTAGCTTTGCTATGCCTAATGTTCATAACCTGTATAAATCTAAGAGTTTAAGCTTTTTAGCTCACTTGATTGGCTTTGAAGGCGAAGGCTCACTGTACTCAATATTAAAAGCCCAAGGTTGGATCAACGCGCTTTCAGCCGGTGGCGGCGTGAGTGGCAGTAATTATAAAGACTTTAATGTCAGCTTTGCCCTCACGGAGCAAGGGATTGAGTTTTACGAAGACATTATTGAAATGTTATTCGAATATATCGCACTTATCGAGCATAAGTTTGTCGATTTACCTGCACTCTATGCCGACAAACAAGCTTTATTAGAAATCGCCTTTGACAATCAAGAACCAAGCAAATTAGTGGAGTGGGTTAATGCGTTAAGCGTGAATATGCACCACTTCGATGAAGCGGATTATTTGTGCGGTGACTATGTCATGACTGGGTTCGAGCCTCAATTACACAAAAAACTTTGCCAATACTTGTCGGCGAAGAACATGCGAGTCGTTTTAATTCATCAAGGTGTTGCAACTAATAAAAGAGCCCAGTGGTATAACACAGCTTATCTAGTAGAAGATTTACCTGCGCATTGGCTTGAGACACTTGATAAAATAAAACACCCTCTTCCAGAAATGAAGCTGCCTAGCGTCAATCCTTATTTAAAAGCAAAACAAGTGTTACACACTAGCGCGTCGTCTTTTTCGGTGCCAAAAAAGCTCGCTTTCAAAGAAGGGTTAAATTTCTGGTTTAAACAAGACACAGAATTCAAAGTTACAAAAGGACACCTTTATATCGAGATAGATTCAAAAGTCGCGGTTAGTTGTGTTAAGAATATGGCACTTACACGCTTATTAGCCGATTTATTAATGGATAGTCTTGCTGAGCCTTTCTACTCGGCTGAACTTGCGGGCCTAAACTACCACATCACCTCTCATCAGGGTGGTTTGACGCTCAATACAGCAGGTCTCTCGGCAAACCAGCCTGAATTTGCAATAGAGTTACTTAACTATATTTTATCTCAAGATATTAGCCCTATTCGCTTTGCTGAATATAAAAAACAACTATCGAGACATTGGCTTCAACATAATCATAATAAACCTGTGTCTGCGCTATTTAGCATATTGGGTGCACATTTAATGCCGTGGAACCCTGCACCGGAGGACTTAGCGCAAAGTCTAAAAGGTATTACATTTAATGAGTTCATTGAATTTAGACATGCATTTTTTAAAGCCATACATATAAAAGCATTTATGTATGGTAATTGGCGTGAAAGTGATGCTGAAAATATGCTAAACAGCATCAAAGACACCTTTAAAGAAAGCAAAATCTTAGAAGATTTAAAACGCCCTCTTATTAAGCTCAAACAACACATGACGCATGCTTCTTTCAAAGAACAGGCTGAACATGGATTACTATATTATATCCAAGCAAAAACTTCAGATGTTGATGAAAAAGTACAACTCATGCTCATTAATCAACTTGTACAACATCTTTATTTTGATGAACTCAGAACCAAACAGCAATTAGGTTATTTAGTCGGTGCAGGTTACGCGCCTTTTAATACCCGTGCAGGGCTTGCGTTTTATGTACAATCTCCAAATAATTCGAGCCAATTACTGCTGCAAAGCCATGAAGAATTTATCAACATGTTCTTAAATAATTTGGCTAAATTAAGTTCAGAAGCATTTTTAGAGGCTAAGCAAGCTTTAGAGCTACAAATTGCAGAAAACGATAAAAACCTGAGACTGAGAGCTCAACGACTTTGGGTCGCGATCACCAATGAAGATCACCATTTTTCAATGCAATCTAGATTACTCACAGCCCTTCAAATACTGACAAAAGATGTATTTATCAATGATGCTATCTCTCTGATAAGTAATAAAGACTCTCATGCAACATTAACTTTCAACTGATAAGGCCCTGTTATCTACTTTACTCTCAGTTCAGCATAGATTAGATTAAGCGTTGTTCTGAGAAATAAACATCTATGATTAAAAATATAACAATAATGATGTTCATAGCGTTATTAAGCTCATTATTCAGCATGCCATTGATGGCATTGGAGTTTAATCAACAGAGCCTGGGAGCTAATATTTATTGGCTTGCCCCTGTGGGCTTAATGACATTATTCACCACCTATTTGCTATTTATAAACCGTAGGCTAAAGCGTTCACAGCAAGACTTGGCTATGTCTGAATTACGCTTAAAACGGACTGTTGAAGGCAGTGGTGATACGCTATGGGACTGGGACATCAGCTCAGGGGAAATCATACGTATAAATGATAAATATATGGTATGCCAAGACCAGCCTGAAAAAAATGCACGCTTTTTACCCAACGCGCACCGTATACACCCCCAAGATCTCCCCCTAGTAGACAAATTGCTTAAGCAACATTTTGCTGAGCAAACAGCTTTTTTTGAAGCCAGTTACCGTCTAAAAGATACCTTAGATCAATACCACTGGGTGTTAGATCGCGGTAAAATCATTGAAAAAGACGCCAATTTAAACCCTGTAAGAATGACAGGCACAGTACGTGATATTAGCCACCTAAAAAGTACCGAAGAGCGGCTCAACTTATTTGCTAAATGTGTCGAATCACTGACTGATGCAATTGCCATTTATGACAAAAATTACCAGCTTGTAGATGTCAACCCTAGCTACTTAAAACTCTTTGGAGGGTTGAGGACTCACTACCTCGGAAAGCAATTCAATCTTCCAGGATATGATGAAAAATATATTCTTGAGATCAAGGCAAACCTAAAAGAGTCTGAGCATTGGCAGGAAGAACTTAAGCTTAGGAACTTTAAGAATACCTTGTTGCCAATCGAAGTCAGCATCGACGAAATAAAAAACAGTCATGGTCAGGTAACAAACTATGTTGTTATTTTCTCAGATTTAACCGAACGTAAGAAAGCAGAGTCCCAGCTACATAATCTCTCTAACAGGGACAGAACAACGGGTCTTCCAAATAGAAACTTATTTTTCACTAACTTAAAAAAATTAGCGCAACAAGATGTTCATCATGCTCTGCTTGTCTTTGATTTAGACAACTTTAAAAAGATTAATGACTCACTGGGTCATCAACTTGGCGATAGTTTACTCGCAAAACTGGCAATGCGCCTAAATAAACTTGCTCGCCAACAAGACACCTTTTATCGCCTAGGTGGTGATGAGTTCGCATTAGTGATGACCGGCACGAATGACATTCACACCATAACTAAAACTGCAAAGCAATTTTTGGCAGCCATTGCAACACCATTTAAAATGGCAAATCATGAACTCGTGATCACCTCTTCCGTTGGCATTGTGCTATTTCCTGAAGATGGTGCAACTCCAGAAATCTTACTTAAGAATGCAGATACAGCCATGTATCATGCAAAACAAAAAGGTAACCACTACTTATTCTTTAACGATTCAATGAATGAACAAGCCGTTAAACGGCTACAAATAGAAAACCTGATGCGGTTTGGGTTAAAAGAAGACCATTTTGTCGTTTATTACCAACCTAAAATGGACATCAAATCAGGTCTGCTTGTCGGCATGGAAGCGTTAGTCCGTTTTATTACCCCTAAAAAAGGCATTATAAGCCCAGGTGTGTTTATTCCTATTGCCGAAGAAACAGGGCAAATCATTGATATTGGTGAAGTCGTGCTCGACAAAGCCTGTAAAGACGTGAAACGCTGGATAGACCAAGATTTATTTGACGGCCGCGTTGCCGTTAATTTATCTGCAAAGCAATTTAGTTTGCCCGACCTTACCACGCGTATCGATATCATCTTACAGAAAAACCATTTGCCCTCTTACTTTCTTGAGCTTGAGATAACTGAAGGTACCGTAATGGACGACCCACAAGAAGCCATTAATATCATGCGCTCACTCAGTGCCAGAGGTATTCACCTGGCGATCGATGACTTTGGTACAGGTTATTCATCACTGGCTTATCTAAAGCAGTTTCCTCTGAATACGTTAAAAGTCGATAAAGCTTTTGTCGACGACATGCACAATGAGCGTGGTCGGAATATGGTAGACTCGATTGTAACAATAGCTCAAAATCTAGAGTTACACGTTGTGGCTGAAGGTGTTGAAAAGGCAGAGCAACTAGCAATATTAGAAGAGCTAAATTGCCAAACTGTACAAGGATACTTTTACTCCAAGCCCCTTTCAGCAGAGGAGTTTACTGAATTTTTGAAACAACAAAGAGCTGTGAAAAATAAACAATCTAAACCCGATTTAAAAGTGGTCAGCTAACTGTTTAGCTTACCTTAAAGCACTTTAGTTGTCCCATTTTCATATTTCTTAGAATAGCCATTCTGTAATGCATTCTCAAAAACACCCAACAAATAGGACCAACAGCCAAACTAAATGCAACCCAACGCTTTGTCGGCATGCCTAGGCGAATCGTTTCGCAATAAATGGCCATTGCACTTAAAAGCAAACAAAACATCACTAACATTAGCACTCCCCTTTAAATTGGCGAATTATACAGCAAACAGCATAAAAGAAGCACAAAAAAACGTTTAATTGTTGCAAAATATTGCATTATTTCATTTAATACCAAGCCATAAATTTCACTCTTAAAATGGTATTTTATTCATTTTTTCATAACTAACTGATTTATAGTTAGGTTAAGTGAAATTTTAACTGGTCGTCATGGCGAGGCTTTAGCACGGTTTTTACACACAGGTTTTGTGAGTTTAAATAAAGACGTTTATTGACTATTGCTCATCACTCGAGCAAGCCGAGTTTTCCAGCTTATCAAGTTGTGTTAGTAAACTCAGTAAACAGACTAAAATGTTTTTTCCTAAGATTATTGTCTTTACGAATTAAGTGCTAAACTCAAACCATGTGGTTTTAATTAATAGTTACTTCAAGGATAAGAGCTATGAATAAACAAAGCGTACATGATTATTTGCAAAGTAAACCAGGCACGTTTATTACGCAGCCTTTTTCGCAGGATAGCGATGTTTACAAAGTGCAACATAAGATGTTTGCCACCCTTTACGAAGGTAAAGAAGGTCAACTAGACGAAAACAATGAGCCTGTTTTTTGGTTAAACGTTAAGTGTGATCCTGACGAGGCATTAATACTTAGAGATAAGTACGAATCAATTTTGCCGGGTTATCACATGAACAAACGTCTGTGGAACACGATTGTCCTTGATGGTACGGTACCTGAAGACGAAATCAAAAAGTTTATCGATGACTCTTATCAGATAGTTGTTGATAACCTGCCTACAGCTCAGAAAGAAGCGCTAGCGAATCTTTCATAACCTGAGTATACGTGTAATGGCCTCCCTCGTTATCTGACGAGGGCCATTTCACCTCCCCCCTTCGTATGAAGACTACCAATATGAAAAAAGTCGCTTTACTCACCAGTGGTGGTGATGCCCCTGGCATGAATGCAGCTATTCGTGCAATTGTGCTCAACTGTGAATATAACAATTTATCTTGTTTTGGTTTTTATCATGGTTATAACGGCCTAATCGAAGATCATCTGCTCCCTTTATCTAGCCAATTAGTTAATGCCGAAATAAAGAATGGCGGCACCCTATTAAAAAGTGCGCGTTGCCCTGCCATGATGACTGACACGGGTGTAAAGCAAGCATGTAATACGCTATTAAAGCACGAAATTGACGCCCTGATCGTCATTGGGGGCGATGGCTCATTTCATGGCTTATTAGCAATTAAGGCCCACTGGCATGGTCAAGTTATTGGCTTACCTGGCACCATAGATAATGACCTTTATGGCTGTGATAAAACCATAGGTTTTGCGACTGCGGTTAACACCGCAACGCAAGCAATAGATAAAATCAGAGATACCGCAAACGCATTTGATAGAGCTTTCATTGTTGAAGTAATGGGTAGACACAGTGGTCATATCGCCTTTCAAGTTGGCTTATCTTGTGGTGCTGAGAGTATTTTTTCATTCGAGAATTACAGCAATGAAAAGCATGACATCATACTCAAAAACCTAATTGATAAAATACAGAAACAACAGCTAAACCGCCATGCGAGTTATTTAATTGTACTAGCAGAGAACTTATGGCCTGGTGGTGCTAATGCCCTTAAAGAGCAATTAAAGTCTCAGGGTAACATTGAAAGTGCAATTTGCATTTTGGGTCATACGCAAAGAGGGGGAGATCCCGTCTCTGAAGATAGAGTGCTTGCCACTCAACTTGGACTACACGCTGTTGATGCCTTAATCAAGGGTGATGATAAGGTTATGCTTGGCTTGAGTGCAGCGCAACTAACCAAAACAGACCTAAACAAAGCTGTTTCGATAAACAAACCTGTGAGCGATGAACTAGTCAACGCTCACACAGGTCCACTCACCCACTATTTAAAATAGGTCAGCATTTAGCCATAAATGTAAAACAATACTTACTGCATACCCCAGCGCAATCACTGGGGTCCATTTAAGATGACCAAAGAAAGTATAATAGCCTCTAGCTTGCCCCATAAGCGCCACCCCTGCCGCTGAGCCAATCGATAACAAGCTGCCACCAACGCCTGCAGTTAAAGTAATTAACAACCATTGACCATGTGACATTTCTGGCTGCATTGTGAGAACAGCAAACATCACCGGAATATTATCGATAACAGCCGAGATGACACCAAGAAACACATTCGCAGCGGTTGTTGACCAACCTCCATAGAGTACTTCAGACATCAAGCTCAAATAGCCTAAGAACCCTAGCCCGCCTACACACATCACAATGCCGTAGAAGAACAATAATGTATCCCACTCCGCACGAGACACTTTACTAAATACATCAAACGGTACAACACTACCTAATCTGGCTAAACGCTCCTTGTCACCCTGCTGCTCTGCCAACGCTTTTTTGCGTGCCAAAGACCCCGGTAATGTCACTCTAAGGAAATAACCAAAAAACTGAAGATAACCTAGCCCCATCATCATGCCTAATACCGGTGGAAGGTGTAAGAAACTATGGCACGCAACTGCTGTTGCCACGGTAAATAAAAATAATGACAAAATACGTAAGGCACCGCGTTTTAATTCAACTTCCTCATAAGCCGCTGTTGGTTGTTTATTCTCAACATAAAAACTCATAATGGCCGCAGGAACTAAGAAGTTTGCTAAAGAAGGTATAAATAAGACTAAGAACTCACCAAAGGTCACCATACCAGCTTGCCAAACCATCAAGGTCGTAATATCTCCAAACGGGCTGAATGCCCCGCCGGCATTGGCTGCAATGACAATATTGATACAAGATATATTGATAAAGGGTTTATCACCTTCAGCCACTTTCATCACCACGGCACACATTAATAGTGCGGTAGTTAAGTTATCAGCAATGGGTGAAATAAAGAATGATAAAAAGCCCGTGATCCAAAATAGATTTTTATAGTTAAAGCCTTTGCGGATCATCCAAGCTCTTAAAGCATCAAAAACTCGGCGTTCTTCAAGGGCGTTGATATAGGTCATTGCTACCAACAAGAACAGCATCAGCTCTGCGAATTCGAGTAAATTATGTCTAAATGCCTCTTCGGTAACATGAGGGATATTTTCACTGACGTAAAAGCTGCCAATGAGGATCCAGATTAAACCTGCACCCACCAGCACAGGCTTAGACTTTCTCAAATGTAACTTTTCTTCCAACATAACTAAGGTATAAGCCAGAATAAAAATTGCGATTGCGGCAAAACCTACCGCAGAATTTGTTAGGTCTAAGTGAGCACCTGCTGCCCAAACCGAAGGAGTAAAGCTAGCTATCAAAGCTAATAGAAGTAGAAGTGTATAGCGCCGAAAGGACATGTTATTGCCTACTATGATAGTCAAAAGAGAGTATTTAAGTAGGCAATAAAATAGCACAACGGCAGTGATTACCAATTGTACAGAAGTCTATATTTACTATTTTTCCGCGGTTAGTTTTTCAATCGCTAAAATTAATACCAAACCAGTAATGGCGAGCGCAATACATAACAATGTCATTGGGTCTTGCCCATTTACTGTCGCAAATTCTGCAGGCGAAATATTTTGCTGCATAAGCGGCTTTTCAATGCCCTTTGAATTAGTGTAAGTCGTCAGCACTTGTTTCCATGGCCAAAGTAGATTCAAGGAGCCAACTAAAAAGCCTGCCAATAATGCAAAAGTTAACTGCTCAAAGCGGCTCAATAACCAAGCCAGAAAACGAGAGAAAACCATCAGGCCAACAACACAACCCATCAGGAATAAAGCAATTAACGCAAATTGTTTTTCTGTCACTGCAGTCAGAACATGGCCGTACATTCCCAGTAGCAATAGTATAAAGCTGCCCGAAATCCCTGGTAAGATCATCGCACATATGGCTATAGAGCCGGCAACAAAATAAAACCACCAACTCGGATTCGCTTCAGCAGGTGACATTGACGTAATAGCGTATGCGATTAACGCGCCTAAAAGACAACTTGTCACTGTCTTTAGGTTCCAAGCTTTAACTTGCTTTGCAACATAGATAAAAGAGGCAATGATCAAGCCGAAGAAAAATGCCCAAACAAGCAGTTTATGATGTTCCAGTAAGTAAGTGATCAGTTTTGCTAAAGAAGCGGCACTTGTTAATAGGCCAGCGAAAAGCGTCACTAAGAAGGTCCCGTCTATATAGCGCCAAGTGGCTTTAATACCTTCTTTTTTAAGTAATAAAAGTGCATCTAAATTAACACTTTTTATGGCATTTAATAGTCTGGTATAGATGCCAGTAATAAATGCTATCGTACCACCCGAGACGCCAGGCACGACATCAGCGGCCCCCATGCCTGCACCTTTCAAAAACAAAAATAAAAAGTCACGCTTACTTTGCAACTGCGACATAGTGTCCTTTTCTCCAAATCTAAACAGCGAGTCATATTATCCTAAATTGCTTTAGACAAGAACCACTCTCAGCTTCGATAAAGCAAATTATGTTTCTAAAGTTATGCTTACTTTGCCCGATAAAGTAACTATGTAAACCAATTAAAATCACTATGCCCTATTTTATTGCATTTATGATGTTGCTATTTGCCACACCTGCTATCAACGCAGCACCGAGTGAGCATGTAATGCCTACTGAACCCAAAGTGTGGCACCAACAAGATCTGAAAAATTATATAGATGCCAGTAATATCATTAATATAACGGTTAACGAGCAACCCTTAGATGTGTTATTTCAAACCTATATGAATGCAACCAAACGTGGCATTGTAATTATCTTACCTGATATTGGTCACTCACTTCTGTCCTCAAATGGAAGCCAATTTTTACAACAGGCCCTCGCAGATGATGGGTATGATACGTATATTTTGCCTTCTCCAGCAGTGTTATTTGAGTCTTTAGAAATACCTGACTTTACACAAGAGCAACAACCTAACCCATTTGCTAAAGCGGTGTTTTTTCAATCTGAAAGCATGCTAAATGAATACAAAAATGAGCTAGCAGCGCGTTTTCAAGCATTGACACAAGAGCTGAGCAAAATGCCTGATGAACATATTGTGGTTATAGCGCTCGGTACCAGTGCGGGCGTATTTGCAGAGCTGATATCAGAACAACCGCAACTTCCCGTTGATGCATTAGTCACTATCAGCGCGCATCTCCCCCATCCCAAACGCAATAAAGACTTAGCCGCTACATTTTCCCTTGTTAGCCCCCCTTTGCTAGATATTTTTTACAGCAATGATGGACCTGCGGTCACGCAGAGTATTTCGAACAGAAAACGCTGGGCAAAAAGAAACAGCAAGTACGATTACAGACAAAGGGAGCTGTTTGGGCTAAGTCACGAGCTGAGGCAACACCAAAGACTGAGAAAAGAAGTGAACGGATTTCTCAGTCATCTATAAATGTTACCTAGCCTTAAGAAATTCATATGCAGACTGGATATCCTGGCTTTTTTGTTTTGCAATTTCCATCATATGAGGCGGTAAGCCTTGCGAAACCAGCTTATCAGGATGATGTTGTGACATGAGTTTTCGATAGGCTCGTTTGATATCTTTTTCAGTGGCATTTTTAGTTAGGCCCAGCACAGCAAGCGCGTTGTCACGATTTAAAGATGGTGGTGTCGCTTTATGTCTATAATCAGATTGCTGCTCAGACTGATGGCTTGATTGATAGCTATGTTGCTGGCTTCGTTGTTTTCTAAATTGAAACTCTGCTTGATATCGGTTTAGTAAGAATTGAAAGTGTCTGCTTGATAAACCAAGCAAACGGCTTACTTGCTGTAAAAGTTGCTTTTCTTGCTCTGCTAAGTGACCGTCTGAAAACGCCATTTGAATTTGAATTTCTAAAAACAGCTGAAGTAAGTCATAACGACGGCCAAATACTTCTTTTACATCTCGAATTGACTCTTTTAATGAAAACTCGCTCGATTTTCCTGAACGAAATGCATTCTGTGCCTCTTTTCTCTCTTCACCATGTAAACCCATTTCATCCATAAATGCAGTGGCAGCTTGAATATGAATTTCACTGACTCGTCCGTTCGACTTTGCAATATGACCCATGACCGCAAAGCAGCTAGAGAAGAATAATGCTTGACGCTGATCTAACTCGCCTTTATCGAAAAAACCTTGAAAGCCACCGGCTTTGTCAAAGTCCTGCTTTAAGCTTTTATCAAATAAGTGGCCAAGCCAAAAACCAAGCGCAGCGCCAAGCCAACGACCAAACATAAAGCCAAAACACGTACCTAGTAGCTTACCCCACATATGCAGTTCCTAATTGCTTGTTGATTTCCTCAAGTCTTTCTGGCGTGCCAATATCCGACCATACATGCAAATATAACTCACGTGATACTCGCCCTTTTTCGATACCTTGTCTCAGTAGAGGTCCTAAAGCTAAAAACTGATTGCCGTAATCACTGAAAAAAGATTTGTGGTAAAGACCTATTCCTGAAAAGGTATACTTCTGTGCTTGGTTCGCTAACCCCAAAGTAAAGTCACCACCTGGGTGGTGCGCTGGGTTTTCGACTAAAACAATGTGTGCTTCAGCTTCTTGCAACACCAATTGAGTTAAAGCGTGTACATCGTAGTCAGTAAAAATATCTCCATTAATGACGATAAACTTATCACACGATTTACATAAAATTGGTAGCGCATTTATGATACCACCGGCCGTTTCTAAACCACCTTCAGGCTCATAGCTATACTCTATCTTGACGCCTAACTGGGAGCCACCACCAAAATATTGCACTATTTTGTCCCCTTGCCAGGCAAGATTAATGACTATATCTGTGATCCCAGCCGCTTTTAGGCGTTCGATATGGTATTCAATTAACGGTTTCCCATTTACTTCGAGCATGGGTTTAGGTAATTCAGCAGTCAAAGGCATCATACGTTTGCCTCTACCTGCTGCAAGGATCATTGCTTTCATGTCTGCGGCTCTAACTTACGCTTAACTGCAGGAATTATCTCATTGTCGAGCCAAGTTGCAAGCCATTGAAATTGTTCATACTGTTTACTTGTTTCACGTATATAATCTAATGTTGGTAAAATATTTTGTAGATACCCTGATTTGCCATCTCTCAGTAACAATCGGCAAAATATCCCTGCGGCTTTTAAGTGCCGTTGTAAACCGGTCAGGTGGAAGTAGTCGCAATATTGTCCAAATGATAAACCCGCTATCAAACCCTGTTTATAAAACAGCTCGTAGTTGTATTTAAGCAATTGTTCAAACTCATGCTCAGGTAAAGTGAAATAACAGTCTTTGAGCAAAGATACCGCATCATAACTGATTGGACCTTGAACAGCGTCTTGAAAGTCAATTAACGCCCACCCATCTGACGTTTTCATAATGTTTCTTGAGTGAAAATCCCGATGCATCGTCACTTGGGGTTGCTGAAGCATAACCTCGATTAAACTCATTTCCAGTTCATGCCACAGTCTTTGATAATCCGCCGATACACTTAAACCTAGCCATTTCTCGAGCAACCACTCTTTGAAAATATTGATTTCTAGACGTATAAAGTCAGCGTCGTACGGTTTCATCCATTGGCTAGGTGGGATAGAAGCAATTTGAGGTAACAAAGATAAAACGCCCTTGTAGTCTGTCACTCGACTATCCAAACTTAAACGATCTGCCAGGTGCTCAGCGCCCAAATCATTTAATAAGATAAAACCTGACTCGAGATTTGTAGCGAGTACTTGCGGCACAATGAGTCCCACCTTCGCAAAATCTTGCTGTAACCCGACGAACGGTCGGTTATCAATTAAATCTGCAGGGGAATCCATTAAAATCAGGTTTTTAGAGTCGGTTATGACCCTGTAATACTGCCTAAAGCTCGCGTCTGAAGTAATTGCATGAAAAGAAAAAGGCTGATCGCCTAAGTACTTTATTAGAAAGGCTTCTAATTGTGTTTTTCTGTTATCGTTCTTTATCACAATTTTACATTCTTAATTACTGAATTTAACTCTGTTTTACTTTATGATGTGCTGTCCTTGAAGTAACAACTGGTAAACAGGTTAATTAATGAACAAAGTTTGGCTAACCGTGGCACTATTTCCTCTCTGTCCTGCTGTGTATGCAGCTACAGAAATTGAAAGGCCTTTGCTTTGCCAAAATAATAATTTACCTCAGCAGTGGCAACCACTCACGGGTTTACCAAAAAACGCTATCGACATTCGTGCAGATCGAGTAAATATTAATAATACGTCGAGTGCGCAATTCGCTGGTAATGTTGTAATAAACACAGAGCAAATGCAACTATCTGCAAGTTCAGCTCTGTTTAACAAACAAAGCTTACAACTTAATGCCGAAGGGCCTCTAATTTATCAAGACCCTTACACCCTTGTTAAAAGCAACGGCTTGTTTGCAGATCTAAATAATTACCACATCGACTTAATGGGTGCTGACTATCAACTAACCCAACAACTCGGTCATGGTGGTGCAGCTCAATTATCTGCTCGCGACAATAGTATCGAACTACTGAATGCAAGCTTTACCACTTGCCCGTCAGATAAACCTTTTTGGTCCATCGAAGCCAGCACAATTAGCCTGTCGAAAACCGAAGGCTGGGGTGAAACATACAATGCGGTGCTCAGGATTTTAGACACGCCCGTTATTTATATCCCTTACTTTACTTTTCCAATTGACGATAGACGAAAAACCGGACTTCTAGCTCCAACCATATCAAGCTCTGAACGTTATGGTTTAGAACTCTCAACGCCATTTTATTGGAATATCGCGCCTAACTATGACGCAACTATCACACCGCGATATATGTCTAAAAAGGGCGTTCAAATTAACACTGAATTCAGGTACCTGACGCCTCACCACTCAGGCTTGTTTGCTATGGAGCTACTAGAAAAAGATGATTCAGAACCTGAATTAGAAGAGCGTTACTTGCTATTTTGGCAACAAAATAGCTACTTTAATGAAAATTGGCGCGCAAGCATTGATATTACCAACGTCAGTGACGATAACTATTTAACAGATTTAAATTCAGAATATGGTAATGTCACTGACACACAATTATACCGAACAGGTACTTTAAACTATCTCGGTGATATTTGGTCTGCACAATTGAAAGTGCAAAACTTTGAAGTACTAGGCGATCACCAAGAATCCTATGCTGCTCTACCACAACTCTCTTGGCACACTACTGATTCAATATCTTGGCAAGGCATTGATTGGTCGCTCATTGGTGAGTTTAGCCACTTTAAAAATGATGCGTTAGTGATTACAGACGCCTCAAGATTACATATTGAACCCAAAGCCAGTTACGCTATCAACGACACTGCTTGGTCATTTTTATCAGAAGCAAGCCTGCTACATACTTACTATCAACAAAATGGAAGCTTCAACGAAACACAATTTGATGAACGAGTAAGCAGGACTTTGCCGAAACTGAGACTGCATGCACAAATGAATCTTGAACGCGCAACTAAGTTAATTGTGGATAACGGCGTGCAAACGCTCGAACCTCAACTGCAATATTTATACGTACCTAAAAAAGATCAAGACAATATCGGTCTGTACGATACCACTAAAATGCAGGATGATTTTTCAGGCTTATTCAGAGAGCAACGTTTTTCGGGTGTTGATCGCATTGCCCAAGCTAACCAATTTACGATAGGTGCGACAACACGCATTTTTGATAATAAAAACCAAGAACGTTTTAATTTAAGTGTTGGGCAAATTGTTTACTTGGATAGTAATGTTAAGCCAACTCGCCAAAACCCATTGAATAAAACAAACTATAATGCCTTGTTTGCTGCAGAAAGCATGATACATTGGCATCGTAGGTGGTACTTGTCTGCTGGTATTCAATACGACGCTGACACCAAACAATTAATCCAATCTCACGCAACGATTGATTATAAAGGTGATAAAAATCAGCTTGTACAATTGAACCATCGTTATGCAAACGATGTCTCAGGATATGAAATAGACCAAATTGGTTTTTTTACCAGTGTGCCTCTAAACCAACAATGGCAATTTATTGCAAGTTATCATAGAGATTTAGTATCAAAGAGAAGTACTGAACTTTTTGCCGGTTTACAATATGAAAGCTGTTGTTGGGCAGTTCAGCTTACTGGTAATAGACAAATTCAAACCGATTTAAATAAAACAATTAACCAAGATGAGGCTCAGTTTGATACCAGCATTCGTCTTAACTTTGTACTCAAAGGGCTAGGTGGTAAATCAAGCTATGATGTAAGCCGATTACTACAACAGGGTATTTTTGGCTACCGTCGACCTTATTTTTTGAATAATTAGTAAAATAATAGAGCATTATGAATTTAAAAACGTTGTTAATCGCCGCCCTAATGGGGTTAGGTTTTAGTCAAGCAGCACTAGCTGAGCGGGTACAATTAGATAAAGTAGTCGCAACCGTCAATGACGGTGTTGTATTGCAGAGCGAAGTAAATAAAGTTATCTCTCGAGTAAAACAACAAGCAAAAGAGCAAAATACTCAGTTACCTTCTGATAATACACTACGTATACAGGCCATCGACAGGCTTGTTGACCAATCTCTATTATTGCAACTAGCTGAAAGAATGGGATTAGAAATCTCAGATGCTCAATTAGACCAAACGCTCGCAAATATTGCATCTGAACAAGGTGCAACAATCGCTGATTTAAGAAAATCAATCGAAGCGACCGGTGAGAGTTTCAAAGCCTATCGAGAAGAAATTAGGCAAGAAATCACCATCAGTCAGGTGCGACGCGCAAACGTCGACCGCCGTATCTATATTAACCCTCAAGAAATCGCTAATTTACAAACCATTCTTGAGCAGCAAACAGGTCAGTCTGAAGAATATGACATTGGCCATATTTTAGTAAAAGTGCCAAGCAAAGCATCTCCTGAAGAACTAGAAGATGCCAGAGACCGAGCCAATAACGTGATTAAGTTTCTTAACGATGGCAAAGACTTCAAACGCATTGCGATTGCCTCTTCTAGCGGCGCTAAAGCGCTTGATGGTGGTCAACTAGGTTGGATGGGGATCAATGAAATGCCTTCACTGTTTGCTGAAGCAGTTAAAGGTAAAAAGAAAGATGATATTATTGGTCCACTTCGTTCAGGCGCCGGCTTCCACATCTTAAAAGTACAAGATATTCGTGGCAGACAGGTGGTTGAAACCACTGAAGTACGCTCGCGTCATATCTTAATCAAGCCTTCTATTATCTTAAGTGAAGAGAAAGCGCGCTCAATGCTTGCTGGTTTTGTTAAAGACTTACGTGCAGGTAACGCTGACTTCGCAGAATTAGCAAAAGAACATTCTGAAGACCCGGGCTCTGCATTAAAAGGCGGTGAGTATGACTGGACAGATCCTACGACATACGTGCCTGCGTTTAGAGATACCCTACTTTCTTTAGATAAAAATGAAATCAGCGAACCATTTAGATCAACATTTGGTTGGCACATCGTTCAACTACTCGATAAGCGTGTTGCTGATAAAACTGATTTTGCTAAGAAAAATCGTGCTCATGGCATCCTCTATAACAGAAAGTTTCAAGAAGAAAGTTTGCGTTGGATGAATGAAATGCGAGAGCAAGCAAATATCGATGTTTTTCCTACTGAATAGGTAATATATGACCATTCGTATCGCTATAACACCGGGTGAGCCAGCTGGCATTGGCCCTGATTTAGTTATCAAGCTGGCACAAAAAGCGTGGCCTGTACAACTCGTCGCTGTTGTTGATAAAACTATTTTAGAAAAGCGCGCAAAGGAATTAGGAGAAACAATTAACCTAATTCCTTTTAAAGACAATGACACCCCTAGTTTAGCCCCCGCCGGTAGCTTATTTTATCTACAAATTGATAAAGGCGTTGAGGTTACACCTGGCGAGTTAAATGAAGCGAATGGTCAATACGTACTAGAGACGCTCAGAGTCGCATCTGAAAAGAATATGGACGGCACATTTGCCGCAGTTGTCACTGGCCCGGTTCATAAAGGTATCATCAACCAAGCAGGTATCTCTTTTAGCGGCCACACTGAGTTTTTTGCACAACAATCGAATACGCAAGATGTTGTTATGATGCTGGCTACTGAAGGATTAAGGGTGGCGCTTGTAACAACCCATATTCCATTGGCCTATGTATCAAGAGCAATCACGCACGACCGCCTTACAAAAGTCATCAATATTCTTAATCATGATTTACAGACCAAGTTTGGTATTAAACACCCAAAAATCTTAGTCTGTGGTCTCAACCCCCATGCCGGTGAAGGGGGTCATTTAGGGCGAGAAGAAATTGAAACGATTGAACCTGCGCTTGAATCACTGAATAGTCAGGGCATGACGCTTGTTGGTCCACTTCCAGCAGATACACTTTTTCAAGCGAAATATCTAGATAATGCCGATGCGGTGCTTGCAATGTATCACGATCAAGGCTTGCCTGTGCTAAAATACAAAGGCTTTGGTAATTCAGTGAACATTACGCTTGGTTTGCCTTTCGTTAGAACATCCGTTGATCATGGTACTGCTTTAGATTTAGCTGCCACAGGGCAGATAGAAGTTGGTAGTTTTGATTTAGCGATCCGCGAAGCTATTAAGCTCGCCTCAAAAAAAGCAATGAATTAATGACAGATAACGTACATTTAGGTCACAGAGCTCGTAAACGCTTTGGACAAAACTTTTTACACGATGACATGATCATCGACAAAATCGTCACCGCAATTGACCCTAAACCTTCAGATAACTTGGTTGAGATTGGCCCTGGTTTAGGTGCTATCACTGAACCTGTGACTGATTTAAGTGGTCAACTAACCGTTGTCGAACTTGATAAAGACTTAGCTGAAAGATTAACACAACATCCTTTCTTAGGGCCTAAGCTAACCGTTCATCAGGGCGATGCGATGAAATTCGACTTCGCAAGCCTTATCCGTGACGACGAGAAATTAAAAGTATTCGGTAACTTACCATACAATGTGTCTACGCCATTACTATTTCATTTATTTGAGTTTGTAGACAATATTGAACATATGCACTTTATGCTTCAAAAAGAAGTGGTTAAGCGTATGGTTGCAGGCCCAGGCTCTAAAGCGTTCGGTCGCTTAAGTGTGATGACACAATATTATTGTCATGCAATGCCGGTAATTGATGTGCCACCTGAATGCTTTAAACCAGCCCCTAAAGTTGACTCAGCAGTCGTTCGCTTAATTCCGAAAAAACCTGAGCAGCGAACAGCCAAAAGCACTAAGTTATTGAACACTGTATGCTTAGAAGCGTTCAATCAACGTAGAAAAACGCTGCGTAATAGTCTTTCAAACCTGTTAACAGCTGATGAGCTCACAGCCTTAGGCATCGACCCGTCATTACGTGCAGAAAGTTTATCTCTGACTCAATTTATTGATATCGCAAATTGGATTTATGACAACAAGCAGTAACTTAGGATCACCTATCAAGGTATCTGTAGAAACCATGTATGTTGAGCACCAATCTCAACCAGAAAAAGATAAGTATGTTTTTGCTTACACTATCACTATCAAAAATCATAGTTTGTGTAACGCAAAATTAGAGAGCCGCTACTGGCTTATTACTGACGCAAATGGCAAAGAAACTGAAGTTGAAGGCGAAGGCGTCGTTGGTGAGCGTCCGACCATTGCGCCTGGCGAATCTTATTCCTATACCAGTGGCGCAGTGCTAGACACACCGGTTGGCACGATGCAGGGGCACTATGTGATGAGAAATGAGTTTGGTACAGAGTTTCAAGCACCTATTGATGTCTTCAGGCTTGCTAGACCAAACATTCTTCATTAATCATGGCTAATTACGCAGTCGGCGATTTACAAGGGTGTTTTACACCCTTAATTAAACTGCTATCTGAAGTCGGGTTTAATCCAAGTAAAGATCACCTCTACCTTGTGGGTGATCTTATTGCGCGTGGACCTGACTCCCTCGCTTGCCTAGACTTTGTATATCAAAACCAAGATGCCTTAACCGTTACTCTTGGTAATCACGACTTACACTTTATCGCTTGCTACCTCCTCGGTAAGCAACCAAACCCAAAAGACAATTTAGCCCCCGTATTTTCAAGTAAATTCTGCGAACACTATGTTTCGTATCTAAGAACACAACCGCTCGCAGTATATCTAAAAGATCACTCGACCTTTCTCTCTCATGCCGGCATTCATCCGCATTGGAGTATCGAGCAGGCATTAAGTTATGCATATATTGCAGAGCAAAACTACCGAAGTGATGAAGCGAATATCTTCTTTGAAAATATGTATGGCAGTAAAGATCCAGCCTATACTCCAAGCAAAGACTTTTTAACAAACTTCAAAATCACTGTTAATGTTTTCACAAGAATGCGCTTCCTAGAGCAATCAGGAAACTTGAATTTTTTTGAAAAAGGCAGCCCTCAGCAAAGTACTCTAATACCTTGGTTTAGACATGAACGCTTTAAAAATGATAAAAATCGTTATGTTTTTGGTCACTGGGCTGCCCTTGAAGGGGTGACCCATGTTGAAAACATACTTGCTTTAGACACGGGTTGTGTCTGGGGTGGGAACATGACCCTAATGAACCTCGATACAGGTGAGCGATATTTGAGCAAATAATTTGTTAATCCTCCCTTTTTACTGAATTATTTTGCTACATCTGCTATAAAATACTTAACTTATCAGTTACCAGACCGATATATTTACTGTCTTAAGCAACTTACGGAATCGATATGAATTTCACTGTTAGTCAACGTATTTGGGGTGGGTTTATTTTCATCACCTTGTTACTCCTTATGATTGGGGGTAATTCTCTCCTGAGAATTGCAAATATTGACAGCTCATCTCAGCAAGTGAATAACCTTTCTCTGCCAGCATTAACAAATAGCTCTGAACTACAAGTAGAGTTCACACAGATGAGTAAACTCGCACAGAGTAGCTTCTTCGCAACCCAACCTTCAGAGCTAGCTCAATTGAAGTCTCAATTTGAAAAACGACAAGAAAACTTCAAAAACGCATACCGTCAGTTGGAACAGGTCGTACAAAGTAATCCAGATTTATCTCAACGCGCGCAGAAAGTAGGAGATACATTTAATAACTTTCTACCTACTGTAAATCTACTTCTAGACGATAAAGCCAGTACCCTGCAAATTAAAAAAGATTTGGTAACACAGCTTGAAGAAATAGAGTTAGCAGCAGAAGACGCAACAACGAGTGTGCTCGATATCCTAGACATCAGTGAACTAAAAGCGACTAGCCAAAGGGCTTTCCAAGCCGCATCAAGCCTTGAAAATCACTTTTCTAACTTAGTTACAAGCAGTAACGATCTAATTGCCGCTGATAACGCAAACACAGTTGACATTATTGCTAACGAGCAAAACTTTGCTATCAAAGAAATTGCTCGAAATATAGAGTTGATCAGAGGTCCGGTAAATTCTCTCGAACCTTCTTATTTAGAAGATTTAGAGGGGTATTATGGTGACTTGAAGCAGCAAGTAGAAGGTCAAACTGGTTTAGCTGGTAATAAACGTGCGTTATTACAAACCGAAGCTAAAACTCGACAGGCTGTTAACGATTCAGAATTGGCTACTGAGGCCGCATTAAAACAACTCTCTGAATTAGTAGCGTTAGCAAATGAAGTCGCTTTAGAACTACAGACTGGCGTGCGTGATGATGTGAGCGCAGCTAATTTATGGACTTGGGTTGGTATGCTTGCTGCGACACTTATCGCAGTGGGTGTTGCTTATGTGACCGTTCAACTTATTACCAAACCGCTTGCGGAAGTAAATAAGATCCTAACCATAGTGGCAAGCGGTGATATGACTCAACGCTTAGATGACAGTGCACAAGATGAATTCGGCGAGCTTTCACGAAGCTGTAACACGCTTATTACCAGTTTAAGAGAACTAATTACTGGTATTGTCTCCCGCTCTACTCAACTGGCTGCAGCTTCAGAGCAAACATCTATGATCACCACAGAATCTAGTCAGGCAATTAAGAGTCAGCAGGCCCAAGTCGAGCAAGCTGCAACAGCAACCACTGAAATGAGCAGTACCTCTCATGGTGTAAGTAACAGCGCTCATCAGGCATTGCTAGAAATCAAGAATGCAGATAAAGAAGCTGAGCGTGTGAAAGGTATTTCACATGAGAACAAGCAAACAATTGAGCAACTTGCTTCAGAAGTTGACGAAGCATCTCGTGTTATTAATAAGCTACATCAAGACAGTGCATCTATTGGTGGTATTTTAGATGTTATTCGAGGCATTGCTGAGCAAACTAACCTGCTTGCGCTAAATGCAGCCATCGAAGCTGCGCGTGCGGGCGAACAAGGACGAGGCTTTGCCGTTGTTGCAGATGAAGTTAGGTCACTGGCGAGCAAAACTCAAGAGTCTACTCAAGAGATCCAATCAATGATTGAATCTCTGCAAGCGGGTGCTGAAGAAGCAGTAAACGCTATGTCAAAAGGCAAACAACAAGCGGTTTCTTGTGTTGAACAGAGTGACTTAGCTAACGAAGCCTTAAACAGTATAACCCAAGCAGTTTCTCAAGCTCATGACGTCAGTGAAGAAATTTCAAATGCTGCTAACGAGCAACAACAAGTAGCCCAAGAGATCAGCGAACGTCTTGAATCCATTGTTGCTATCGCCGAGCAAACTGCTGAAGGTTCGAACCAGACTTCGATTTCAAGTTCAGAAGTCGCTAAGCTCGCTGAAGAGCTGAGGCAGTCTGTAGAACAGTTTAGAGTCTAGATAAAATTATGTCTTCAAAAGCCCTCTTCTGAGGGCTTTTTTATTGCATTTTCGTTTATAAATCACCATACAACTTTTGGCTTAAGACCAATCTCCTATTGCCTTGATCTAGAATAAAAAAACACTATAAACCCCTGTTTTAAATATATTTGATCACTCAAGTTGTGACAAAATCAAATCTTTAAACTAAGCTAAATTTTATTACTAGATGCAGATCCAACAGCATGCTTCTTCGCGCAAAAGCTGTTTTGCGTAGCTTAGACAAGCTTAAATATAAAAAGGTGGTGAATGTATGCAGTTTTTAAGAAACTTCTCAATATTTCAACGGCTGCTAATGATATTAGGCGTGGTCGCATTAGGTCTTGTGTTACTAAGTTTAACGAGTCTTCCACAGCAATTTTCTAGTCTAGAGCAGCAACAATATGAGAAGACCAAAAACCTCGTGGAGAACACTTTTGGCATCATAGAGCATTTTCACGACTTGCAACAATCTGGTGAATTGACCCAAGCTCAAGCTCAAAAAGCAGCCCTTGATGCTATTTCTAAGCTCCGCTACGACACTGACAATTACTATTGGATCAATGATTACAACCCAAATATGGTTATGCATCCAATGAAACCGCAATTAGTCGGTAAGTCACTCTCAGCGAGTAAAGACCCTGATGGCACATACCTATTTATGGAAATGGTCAAAATTGTCCGTCAACAAGGTGAAGGATTTGTGCCTTACAAATGGCCAAAACCAGGGTTTGATGACCCTGTAGACAAAATCTCTTATGTTAAAGGGTTTGCGCCTTGGCAATGGATTTTGGGCTCTGGTGTTTATCTAGATTCC
Organism: Pseudoalteromonas sp. NFXS53; assembly: GCF_056629255.1. NCBI lineage: Bacteria > Pseudomonadati > Pseudomonadota > Gammaproteobacteria > Alteromonadales > Pseudoalteromonadaceae > Pseudoalteromonas > Pseudoalteromonas sp. NFXS53. The sequence goes on from NZ_JBWVBR010000006.1 coordinate 122,109, forward strand.
ATTGAAGAAGACTTTGCAGAGCTAAGAAATTTAATGATTATTGATGTAGTTGTCTTGCTTATCATTTTAGCCGCACTGATTTCTTTAATTAGCAATAGTATTCTCAACCCCGTCAATTTAGCGACTGAAATGATGAAGAACATTTCCCATGGCGAAGGTGATCTCACCCAACGGCTAGATGAATCAGGCAAAGACGAGATATCACAATTAGCGAATTACTTTAACGCCTACACTGAAAAAATGCGCCACTCTATAGAGCGCGTTTCCCACAGTGCAACTGAGGTCGAAAGGCTTTCAAATTCAGTAGATGATACAGGTAAAGTCAATTTGAATCATATTGAACATCAAAATGATAATAGTCGACAAGTTGCCACTGCGGTTGAACAAATGAGTATGCAGATAAGGGAAGTAAGCGAAAATGCCGAAGCCGCTGAGCATGCTGCTAATGATGCGCTCAAGAATAGCAATAACGGTAAGCAAGTTGTGGCTAAGACCATCACTGCGATAGAAACTTTATCGAGTAATATTCAAGAAGTCAGTGAGGTAACCACTGTGCTTGCTGAAGAAAGTAATAATATAGGCTCTGTATTAGATGTAATTAGAGGGATCTCAGAGCAAACCAATTTACTGGCCTTAAATGCCGCTATTGAAGCTGCCAGAGCGGGCGAGCAAGGTCGTGGCTTTGCGGTTGTAGCAGATGAAGTTAGAACCCTTGCTAGCCGTACAGGGCAAAGTACCGATGAAATTCAAACTATGATAGAGAAATTGCAAAAAGGTGCTCAGGAAGCTGTGAGTGCTGTGCAGGCAAGTCAGCAAATCTCTGAAGACACAGTAAAGCAAGTTGCAGAAGCCGATGAAGTGTTAAATGAAATAGAACGACTCATCATGTCAATTACAGATATGAATAGCCATATAGCTCGCGCAACTGAAGAGCAAAGCACGGCTGCACAGGAAGTAAATATTCGTATAACCGATCTGTCAGAAGCCACAGATCACTCTTTAGAAACGACACATGCTCTTACCGAAGCAAGCTTAAGTTTAAAGCAAGCAAGCCATCAATTATCTGAAATTGTGAAGGGATTTAAGATCCATTAAGTAGAAGGTTATCTGTCAGTCGTTATTAAAAACAACAAAGGGAGCATATCGCTCCCTTTTCATTTATTAAATATCAGGCTATGCATTTAATTCTTGTTCATACTCAGCAAATTTATCGCTGATTTGCGCAGATGGCTCATCTGTAATTAAACTCACCACAACAATAGCAATTGAAGAAAGAATAAAGCCTGGGACGATCTCATAGATTAAACTACTTAAAGACTGACCATTAATCTGGATCGGTGCATAAATCCAAATAAGAACGGTCCCTGCTCCAACGAGCATGCCAGCTAATGCACCAGCAAAGTTCATACGCTTCCACAGTAAGCTAAATAATACTAGCGGCCCAAATGCTGCACCGAACCCTGCCCACGCATTACTTACCAAGTCTAAAATTGAACTATCACGGTCATACGCCAAATAGATAGCACACAATGCAACCAGCGCCACACTGATGCGACCTACTAATACAAGCTCTTTATCTGTCGCATCACGGCGGATAAAGATTTTGTAAAAGTCTTCTGTTAATGAGCTTGAACTCACCAATAACTGTGAAGAAATTGTACTCATAATTGCCGCCAAAATCGCCGCCAGTAAGAACCCTGCAATCAATGGGTGGAATAATAACTGCGACAAAATTAAAAATATTGTTTCAGGGTCGTCGACTACAAGGTTTTTTTCATGGGCATAAGCAGCACCAAACAGGCCAGTAAAGACTGCGCCCAAGGCTGCAATTATCATCCAGCTCATACCGATACGACGCGCTACCGGCATATCTTTCACACTACGTACAGACATAAAACGTACTATGATATGAGGCTGACCAAAATAACCTAACCCCCAAGACATGGCAGAGACAATGCCGATGGCACCACCTGCGCCAATCCAAGTCAACATCTGCGGATTCAATTCATTGAGCGTGATCGAAAGTGGGTTATCTAGTAAAGAGAAAGTGACAAGAGGAACCAAAATTAACGCCACAAACATAATACAGCCTTGCACAAAATCAGTGAGACTTACTGCTAAGAACCCACCAAATAAAGTGTAAAGTACCACTACACCTGTTGTGATATATAAGCCTGATTCATAGCTCATGCCGAATGAGCTCTCGAACAGCTTACCGCCAGCGACAACACCTGAAGAAGTGTATAACGTGAAGAAGATGATGATTACTAAAGCCGATACAATTCTTAACGCGTTGCCTCTATCTTCAAAGCGATTTGCAAAATAATCAGGAATGGTGATGGCATCATTTGCCACTTCGGTATAAACACGCAGCCTTGGGGCAACTAATAAATAGTTCAACCAGGCACCTATCACTAAGCCTGTTGCAATCCAAGTGCTGCTAAAACCTGTCACGAACATTGCACCTGGTAAGCCCATCAAAATCCAACCACTCATGTCTGAAGCGCCGGCAGAGAGAGCCGCAACACTAGGTGGTAGACTGCGCCCACCTAACATATAACCTGAAACATCACTGGTTGACTTACGATAAGCATACAAGCCAATGCCTAACATCACGATAAAATACAAAATGAGAGATACTAAAGTACCTGTTTCCAAAACTTACCTCCATTTACTCATTAAGAGAATCTTGGTTGGTGAATAAATATTAATCTTATTATCAAGATGACTATAACATGTATGAAAAACTAACCCCAGCCAAGTGCGGTTAACATCAAAAACACACACCAAACTAGGAACAAAGCATTAATACTGGGTTATTAATTGTAAATTAGTTAATGATTTAATACGCATTATATTTTATATTTACGATGTAAAAGTAAGTAACAGGATCAGTAGTACATGTATTTTTATGCAGCCCGACAACCTATTTTTGACCAAAACAAACAGCTTATGGGTTATGAGCTACTGTTTCGAGATGGCGTGGATAATGTTTTCCCAAATATAGATGGGGATGAAGCCACCTCTAAGCTCATTGAAGGCAGTCAGTTTAACTTTGGTTTAGAAGACTTAACGGATAGTAAACCTGCATATATTAATTTTACACTGGATACCATTCTCAAAGGCTACCCTAGCATGTTACCCAGTGAACAGGTCGTTATAGAAATTCTCGAAACCGTTCAACCTGGTAAACGCTTACTTGCTGCTGTTCAAGAGCTAAAAAGTAAAGGCTATACTCTAGCCCTAGATGACTATAAGCATCAAAAAGTGTGGCGTCATTTTTATCCATACATAGACCAAATTAAAGTCGATCTGCTGATCACCTCAGATGAAGAGATTGCAGAGCTCATCGAAGCCACCAAAGAATTTGAAAATATTAAGCTTGTTGCAGAAAAAGTAGAAACCAATGAGCAATTCGAAAAGGCCGTGGCACTGGGCTTTAGTTACTTCCAGGGTTACTTTTTTGCAAAACCTGAAATGGTGAAAAGCAAGTCGCTCCCCCCTTCAGAGATGGCACTTGCAGAGCTGCTATATGAAACTTCTGTGGTTGATGTGGATATCAAAAAAATTACCTCTGTGTTTGAAAGAGATGTTAATTTATCATACAAGCTTCTTCGCTATTCTAATTCCGCTGCTTTTAAGCGCCGTGCTGAAATAAGCACAATCAAACAAGCAGTGGTCGTGCTTGGCAACCAAGAATTAAAAAAGTTTTTATCTCTATTGTTTGCTGCTCAAGTTTCATCTGAAAAACCTGTCGAGTTAATAAAACTGTCGTTAACTCGTGCTCGCTTTTGCGAACTGCTCGCACAAAAACACAAGGGGATCCAAGACACTGGCATGGCTTTTTTAGTCGGCATGATGTCACTGATGGATGCGATTTTGGATGAAAGTATGGAAGGCGTTATGAAAAAGTTGCCTTTAAGTAATTTGATCAAAGAGGCCTTAGTGCAGAAACAAGGCGTACTTTCTCAATACTTAGGCCTAATAAAAGCCTATGAGCAGGCAGACTGGGAGTTGACCTGTGAATACTGTGAACGCATAAAGTTTAGCAACGACTTATTACCTGAAATGTATAATCAAGCTCTAGCTTGGGGTAACGAGCAGCTAAAAGTCATGGAATGCGTTTAACTCGAAGTTAATTTGATATAAATCAATAACAAAGATGTCGTACCTAAAAGCCTGCTTAGGTGCGACAATCTGTCACATCCCTCTTCAAATAAAAATCTATACACTGCCCACAACTCTTTAAATCTCTGGGCTTTTAAATGAAAAAATCAATTCTAAGTGGACTTATCTGTACCGTATTAAGTGGTTATGCTGTAGCTGATGACATAGAAAAAATCGTTGTCATAGCACCAATGCAAACACCACTTAATATAAAAACCGATCCTAAATTGCCAAGGCAGCCCTTGCCTGCTCAAGATGCGTCAGATTTACTCTCAAGTATCAGTGGCTTTTCATTAATCAAAAAAGGGGCTGCAAGCTCAGATCCAGTCTTTAGAGGTCAAGCAGGTTCGCGCTTGAATATTCTAACCGATGGCAACCTCACCTTGGGTGGATGTGGAAATCGTATGGACCCTCCAACGGCTTATATTACGCCACAAACCTACGACACTCTTACCGTAATAAAAGGTCCACAAACAGTATTATATGGACCAGGTAACAGCGCTGCGACCGTATTATTTGAGCGTGATAGTTACAGAATGGATAAAGCTGGTGTAGAGGGTTTTAGCAACCTAGTGCTTGCCAATGCGGGGCGTCGCGGTATTAATTCCAAGCTTAAATTTGGAGATCAAAACTACTTTGCCAATATATCAGCCAGCTATAACAAAGCGGACAATTATAAGGATGGCAATGGCACGCATGTACATTCAGCGTACGAGAAGTGGAATACCGATTTAGAGTTCGCTTACACACCAAGTGACGATAAGATTATTAGCCTTTCACTTGGGCGTAGTGATGGCGAAGTTGCTTATGCAGATAGAGCAATGGACGGAAGTTTATTTGATAGAACTCATAGTGCAATTAAATTAGATTGGTTACTTGAAGGCACCGTCATTAAACGCATTGAAGGACAAGTTTTTTACAATTATGTCGATCATATTATGGACAACTTCTCATTACGTGATTTCGTTGCAACACCAATGAACAAAATGCCTAGAGCGATGAACCCTGACAGAACAACTTACGGCGGGAAGTTTTTAGCACACGGTGAGTACAATAAAACGAGCAAGTTTAGCATTGGCGTTGACCATCAAAGTAATGAACATACAAATCGTATGTCGATGAATATCAATATGATGCCAATTGACAATCAAACGCGTACTACCGACGGACATTTTGAGCAGTTTGGCGTGTTTGCTGAATACGAATTTAGTCCAGAGGAAAACAAACAATGGGTATCGGGCTTGCGCGTAGACAGGTGGCAAGCAACTGATGAGCGTAAAATGGTCGGTTCAATGATGATGATGTCCCCTAACCCTACCGCTTTTCAGACCCGAAAGTCATCTTTGTATAGTGGGTTCACAAGATTTCAAGCACAAACCGAAAATACCAGTTACTTTGCTGGCTTCGGTTATGTAGAGCGATTTCCAGATTACTGGGAATTACTAGGTGCGGGTCGAAGCAGCGAAAAGACGACAAGTGCTTTTAACACAAAGCATGAAGCCACAAGTCAATTCGATTTAGGCTTAGTTCACCAAACTGATAATTGGCAAAGCTCAGCTTCTGTTTTCTACAATCAAACCGATGATTTTATTCTCGTCGACAATACGTTTGAGAAAATGGGCAAACCGGCAAAAGTAACGCGTAACGTGGACTCTGAGAGCTTTGGTTTTGAGTTAGACAGCAAATATTCACTGACGAAGTCATTATCAACCGGTGCAAGTATCAGTTGGGTAAGGGCTACAAATCTAACTGATCATAAACCATTGGCGCAACAACCTGCTTTACAGGCTCGTTTTACTCTTGATTATGCTCTAAAAGATTGGCAGCTTGGCATGCTCTGGCGTATTGTACAAAAGCAACATCGTGTTGCTGTTGGTCAGGGTAATATCGCAGGTCAAGACGTTTCAGAGTCCGCCGGTTACGGTGTGCTGTCAATGAATGCTAACTACAGTCAAAATCAAAACATAGACTGGAGTTTTGGAATAGATAATTTACTCGACAAAGCCTACAGCGAGCACTTTAGTCGTGCAGGTGCGGCTGTCAATGGCTATGAGCAAACCAGCAGAGTGAACGAAGCTGGGTTAACTGCTTGGCTTAACCTCAACTGGCGTTTTTAACTCTTAGAGTTAGATAAAAAAAGCCAAGTCAACGACTTGGCTTTCTATTAAGTATGCTTGCGCGCTTAAAGATTCTCTAAGAAGTCTTCATCAAAATCTTCAACTTCTTCTTCTTTGATTGGTGGGTTACCATCATAAAGCTCATAAAGTTGACGCTGGAAGTAAATATCTTTCATGAACACATACGGGTCAAGTGACTCACGAAGCAACTTTTCTTGTGACAAAAGGCTCGCACGTGTATCTATCGCCCTCACAGCAAATACCAATAGGCTTTGTGGTGTTGATAAAGCCAACTCTGGCAACACGAAGTTATCGACTACATCACCTGTGATGTTTCTAGCAGTAGAAGGTCCATAGCCTGGCAACATCAAATAAGCCCCATCACCAACGCCCCATACACCTAAGGTCTGACCAAAGTCTTCATCTTTATGCTTTAAGCCTAATGAGCTTGCAACATCAAAGAGACCAAAAATACCGACCGTTGAATTCACCAAGAACCGCGCAGTATTAATGCCTGTATCTTTTGGTTTTCCCTGCAATAATGAGTTAACCGCATCAGTGGGAGCTGCAATATTAGTAGTAAACGCATAGACACTTTTTCTAACCGGATCATTGGTTACGGCTAGGTATCCTTCGGCGACAGGCTTCAAAATATATGCATCAAGTACATCCATATTGAAGTCATACACTGTTCTGTTGATACTTTGAAGCGGATCTCTCTCATCAACTTTTTCAGGGGCAACTGTTGCACACCCAGAAATAATGAGTGCAGCAAACGCAGATAATATAGGTTTTAACATTTAGCTTCCTGTGCTGGTTATTACACGACTGATCTCAACACGCACAATTGAAGGCGCATTATCTAAGGCTATCACGTCTGATTGACCTTCTAAGTCGCCCGTCTGTACCGTTACAGCTTCATCACTTGAAACTCGGGCAGTGATCTCAACTTTTTCAAAATTAGAAAGCTTCAAATCAGGCATCATAGCCATGCTGTCATCAAGTGTAACAGTAATCGGAAATTGAAATTGTTTTAATTTGTTCACAGCCAATGGCATTGGCGGGCCATTATGGGCTTTAGCAAAAATAAACAGCGTCGCATTGTCAGGTAACTGACTTGCTATAGATTCATTTAACGACACAGATACCGTCAACGACGCACCTGCAGGAGGCTGATTTTCTTCATGTGCGTGTGCATCAGGATTAATTTTATGTTCGATATCATGAATACGCTCTGAAATCATGGCATAACGGGGGTCATCTTGGGTCATAGAAGATTGCAGTACTTCAAATGCGGCTTTCGCTTCTTCCCAGTCTTGACGCTCATATGCGATTAACGCCAATAGCGAAATCGCATCCATATTACTTGGATCAGACTGTAAAACTTTTGATAGCATTCTCGCTGCGCGATTCATGCTTGGCTCTGTACCTTCAATTAATAACACTTGGCTGAAGTTCACCAATACATTGTTATTATCAGGTTGCATAACCAGTGCTTTTTCAAAAGCTTGCTTGGCCATATCATTATCACCCAGTGACATAGCAACACGGCCTAACAGCATCCAAGCAACGGCATCATCGCCACTTTCTGCCAGCTTTGTGCGAAGGCCTAAAGCAAATGCTTGAAGTTCATTTTGAGACAATGGTTCGCCTTGCTGTAAAACCGCACGCTCACCAAATTCTGGCAACCTATCGATGGCGGTATACCAGTCTTCTATTTGTTTTTGACTGCCTGTAAAGCCATAAAATACCGCACTCACAGCAACTAAAAAAGCCAAGCCGGTTAGCGCGAATATGCGGTTGTTGCCTCGAGCATTAAGTTGTTTCTCAGGAGATAACTCATTAAGCAAGCGGCGCTTTAATTCAACAATTGATTCGTTGTACGCAGTTTGCTCGATTTTTTTATCCGCAAACTCTTGCTCTAAATCATCTAGGCGCTGTTGATAAATGGCAATACGCTCTGCATTGGCATCAGAATCAACCGCGATGACCTTTTCACGTCGTAAAAATGGCACCACAACAAATAAAGCGGCAAGAATTGATAATAGAGCAAACATGCCCCACATTTGCGTCATTGCGCTCATGAATTATGCTCCTGACGTTGGTACTGCTTGATCAGTTGCGCGAGCTTTTCTTCGTCTTGCGCATTCCACTTTTGTTTCTTTGACGCCTTCTTTTGTCGAAAGACAATAAAGCCAAAACCAATGATCACAATTAATACTGGTAATACCCAAAGTACAATGGTTGCAGGTGTAACCGGCGGTTGGTAGTGAACGAAGTAACCATAACGGTCAATCATGTAATCAATGACTTCTTGCTTTGATTTTCCTTCATTAACTAGCACTAGTACCTTGTCACGTAAGTCCTTTGCAACAATCGCATCTGAATCAGCGATATTCTGGTTTTGACATTTCGGGCAACGAAGCTCTTGCGTAAGGGCCTTGAAGGTTGCTGCACGCTCAGCATTCGCAAACTCATATTCATCTTGGGCACTATAAGCTGAAAAGCTTAAAATACTCAGAAATAACACAGTTAAGATTCTCATTCTGATAACTCCTGCATCACAGGTGCAAACTTAGCACGCCAAACTCGAGGGTTTATATCTCCTGTGTGGTGCAATAAAATCGTACCATTGGCATCAACAAGGAAAGTTTCCGGCGCACCTGAGACGCCTAAATCAAGTGCCAGTGTGCGGTCTAGGTCTAAAATATTGAATTGATATGGGTTACCAGCTCTATCAAGCATATTCTGCACTTCATTACGCAGTGCATTAATATCAAATTGATCGCCAAAGTCTGGATCATAAGCTTGCTCATAATACAAACCAATAATGCGTACTCCTCGCTCCCTCAGCTCAGTAAGATAACCCAATTCAGCGATACAGGTCGGGCACCAAGTGCCCCACACATTCAGTAAATATACGTCACCTTTTAGGTCTGTATCACGCCACTGTTTTGATTCATCCATTAAATCAGGTAAAACAAAGCTTGGCATCGTTTGACCTATACGACCTGTTTGTAATTCTCTTGGGTTACCAAACAAGCCTTGGTATAAGAAAACGCACAAGAAGATAAAGATTAAAAAAGGAATAAACCCTAATAGCTTTTTATTCATGCTATAGCTCCCTTTACCTTTCTTCTACGGTAACGCTTATCTGCCACAACCATGAAGCCGGCAAGTGAAATTAAGATACCACCTAGCCACATCCAGCGAACGTAAGGTTTGTGATAAATACGTAACGACCATGCACCTTCACTCAGTTGCTCACCAAGTGCTAGATATAAATCTCTGAAGAAACCATCATCAATCGCGGCTTCTGTCATAAATTGCATGCCGATATCATATAGGCGTTTTTCAGCATATAACTCAACGATGAATTTATCGTCTTTCAACACTGTTACCACACCCGCATGACCACTGTAGTTAGGACCACGGATTTCCTTTACACCATCGAATCGATAGCTGTATTCGTTTAGCTGTGCCACGTCACCTGGTTTCATACTGACTGAACGTTCAACTGAATACGCTGATGTGAGTGTCACACTGGCTATCACAAATGCAATACCAATATGGCCAAGCACCATTGCCCAATAACTTAACCCTAAACGCTTTAAACCATTAGAGAAACTGTCTTGTGCTGACGCTTTATCAAAGATATCTAACAATGTGCCTAACGTGATCCACACTGCAAGCGCCGTTGCAATAAACGTCATCGGCGCAACATATTCATAGTTAGGTAATAACCACAATGCCGTCAGCGCCAGAGCTAAGATCAACATGCCTCCCCATTTTTTTACCATAGGTGGTAATTGGTTTTGCTTCCAACGCATCATAGGTGCAATGCCTAGTAATAAAGCAAAAGGAACGACCAAAATAGAGAACATTTGATTAAAGAAAGGCACACCAATTGAAATTGTGCCCAAGCCTAACTCTTTATGGATCATAGGCAACAAAGTGCCCAGTAGCACAATGAGGGTTGCAACAACTAAAAATATATTATTTGCCCAAAGAGTCACTTCTCGAGAAGCAAACTTATAGCGTCCCTCACTATAAACTTCAGAAACGCGCATTGCATATAACGCTAAGCTGCCGCCAACCACAACGCCTAAGAACGACAGGATATATAGTCCTCGGTCTGGATCAGTCGCGAAGGCATGCACTGAGACAATGATCCCTGAACGAACAATAAAGGTACCCAGCAAACATAAACTAAACGCAGTAATCGCAAGTAATACCGTCCAAGATTTAAACACGCCGCGTTTCTCAGTCACTGCTAAAGAGTGAAGCAACGCAGTGGCAACGAGCCATGGCATCAGTGAAGCGTTTTCAACTGGATCCCAGAACCACCATCCGCCCCAGCCGAGTTCAGCATACGCCCACCAACTACCGATAGTGATACCTAATGTTAAGAAACCCCACGCAACCATAGTCCATGGGCGAGACCATTTAGCCCAAGTATTATCAAGCTTGCCTGTTAGTAATGCCGCAATTGCAAACGCAAAAGATACAGACAGGCCCACATAGCCCATATAAAGCAATGGCGGGTGAATGATCATACCAGGGTCTTGTAGAAGCGGATTTAAATCACGCCCTTCTACGGGGTAATAAGGCAGTAAACGCTCAAATGGGCTCGACATCCATAAGGTATAAAGCATAAAACCAACACCCAAGAAACCCAGAACGCCAAGTACGCGAGCACGTAAAACCCAAGGTAACGAGTTTGACATAAGCGCAACTAATGCAGTCCAAGATGACTGCATTACTAGCCAAAGTAGAATAGCACCTTCATGGCCACCCCAAGTCGACGTAACCTTATAATACCAAGGTAAAGTTGTGCTTGAATGATGTGCCACATACGCGACGGTAAAATCATCCGTCAGCGTGACATAAATTAAAATTGCGAAAGAAAATAGGACAAAAAGACACTGACCAACAGCCAAAGAAGGCGCTGCTCGCATTAACCTAAGATTACCGGTGTAAGCGCCCCATAAAGGAAAAATACATAGCAACAGGCTTAAGCCCATTGCTAGTACAAGCGAGAAATAACCAATTTCTGGGATCATACTAATTCTCGTTATTTAAATTATATTTTGGTTTTTCGTGTTTGATACCTTTAACGGCTTCTGCAATTTCAGCAGGCATATATTCTTCATCATGCTTGGCTAAAACTTCAAAGGCCTCAATCACATCAGGCTCAATTAAAGTACCTTGTGCGACAATACCCTGACCTTCACGAAACAGATCTGGCAAAATACCATGATAGCGAATAGTCACCATCGGGCCGGTATCAATGAGCTTAAACTCAACATCTAACGAAGTTTCATCGCGCTTTACTGAGCCTGGTACAACCATGCCGCCAATTCGTAACTTTTGACCTACAAATGGCATTTCATAGTTTTCACCCTTACCATTTATGAGCTCTGACGGGGTATAGAACAAATTAATGTTTTCTTGTAATGCGTATAAAGTTAAGCCAATCGCTGAGCCAAGACCAAAGATAATGCCTAACACAGCAAACATGCGCTTTTTACGTCTAGGGTTCATGCTTGCGCCTCCTCTTTTGCTTTCTTAATACGCTCTTCACGCAACATTTGCGCTTTTACTTCTTTTTTTAGTTTCTTACCACCGTTAAGAGAACTAAGTAGAATACCAGCCAGAATAGCGGCACAAGAACCATATGAAAGCCACACAAAGAAGCCGTAGCCACCCATAGCTATAAAGTCACTAAAAGATTCGAACTGCATTGTTAACCTCGACTTACTAAACTGCGTACCCAAGGACGGTGTTTTTCACGCTGAAGAATTTCATTTTTTAAGCGAATCAGTGTAATCACACCCACAAAACCAGCAAAGCCTGCGATGTTGATAAATAAAGGCCACAACATGCTAGGGTCAATTGCCGACGTATCAAACTTAGTGATGGTTGCACCTTGATGTAACGTGTTCCACCACTCAACTGAGAAATGAATAATAGGTAAATTGATCACACCTACAATCGCTAAGATACAAGCCGCTTTACCCGCCGCCTTTTTATCTTCAAACGCATGATAGAGCGATAAAACCCCTAGATATAAAAATAAAAGAATGAGCTCTGAGGTTAAGCGTGCATCCCACACCCACCATGCTCCCCACATAGGCTTACCCCATGCAGCACCGGTGATGAGAGCAATTGCAGTCATTGCAGCCCCTACAGGCGCAATCGCAATTACAGCCAACTCAGCATTTCTCAACTGCCAGACGAGCGCCACAATTGCAGCAATCGCCATTGAAGAATACGCGCCCATAGACAAAATGGCTGAAGGCACATGAATAAAGATGATCCTGTAGCTGTCTTTTTGTTGGTAATCAGCTGGCGCAAACGCTAAGCCCCAGACCCAACCAACAACTAAACAGACAACGGTAATTACGGCAAAATACGGCAGTAAGGTGTTACACAACTGGTATGCACGATCTGCTTTAGCGTAGGGATGTAACCATTTCCACATGTTAACTTACACTCACTCTTAATGCTGACGATATGGCCAAAGGTGCGGCAATGCAGGCAACTGCTAACATCGCACCCAAGATTGCAAGCTGTCCGCCATATGCCAGCGACATACTGCTGGTATCAATGGCTGAGGTTGCAAAAATTAGGACAGGAATATAAAGAGGTAAAACAAGTAAACTCATTAGAATACCTCCTTTTTGTAAGCCCACTGTTAAACCAGCGCCAATGGCACCGATAAAGCTTAACAATGGAGTTCCGATTAATAAGGTTAAAATGGTTGCACCGAGCGCCTGAGACTCAAGGTTCATCAAAAGTGCAAACATGGGTGCCATTAGAACCATAGGTAAACCGGTGATGGTCCAATGCGCAAAGACTTTCGCTAACACGCACAAAGACAACGGATAGGGCGAGGCAATCATTTGCTCTAATGAACCATCGTGATAATCATCTCTGAATAACTTATCAAGGCCTAGCATGGTAGACAGTAACGCTGCGACCCAAATAATACCTGGCGCCATGCGAGCTAATAACCCAGGCTCAGGACCTATTGCTAGAGGAAACAACGTAATGACGATGAGGAAAAACAATAACGGGTTTACTATTTCAGCACGTTGTCTAAATGCTAAAGTGACATCTTTGCTGTATACAGCTTTAAAAAGCTGCCAATAAGAATGATTTACTTGCATTAGTGTCGATACTCCAGCACTAAAGTTTGTAATTGTTCAAAATGCTGCGTGAGGTCTTGGTGTGTTGTTAATAAAATTGAACCGCCTTGCTCGAGATGCTCATTAAAGCGGCACTGCAACATGGCAACGCCTTTTTTATCTAGGGCTGTAAAAGGCTCATCTAAAATCCACAGCTTTGCGCTGTTAAGCCAAAGTCTAACCAGTGCAACTCGGCGTTGCTGGCCTGCTGATAGTGTTCTGACAGGTACATCTTCTAGACCCACTAAGCCTAACTTACCTAATAAGTTATAAACCTGACTTTCATCGTTATAACCGTGAACACGCAACCAATGACAGACATTTTCAAATGCTGTAAGTTGAGTGTTTACACCCGTTTTATGCCCAATGAACAATAACTCAGCAGCAAATTCATCGTAATAATCATTAATTGAGCGCTGCTCGAACAGTACTTCACCCTCTTCTGGTTGAGCAAAGCCTGACAAAATCCTCAATAAAGAGGTTTTCCCCGCACCATTTGGGCCTTCAATTTGCATAATCTTGCCAGATCCGAGTGTAAAGCTAAGCGCTTCAAATAAACAGCGTTCTTGCTTGACGCAAGTGACAGATTTAACCTCTAGCAAATTAGTATTCTCGGTGCGTAAAATTGGGCGATAGTCTACCATAATGGTATGGTAATACGAACAGAGCTTTGCGACCGATTACTGAAAATTTGATTTAAAATAATGAATGAATTGCCAATTATAAACCTGAACTCGGTCTCATCTGAGTCTATCTCAACTTTAAGCGAAGCAAACAAGCGCGCTTTGCATAACTCGATTGAGCAATCGTTCTTAGCCAAAAACATTTCGATAAAATCTGATTCTATCAGTATGGACATCGAAATAAATGGACGCTGGCAAACGGTTCGCCTTGCAATAGAGCCTCAAAGTCAAAAACTCGAATTACCAGAAGCAATTGTTAAACTCGATGAAACGGGGTTAAAGTTAACATTACAAACCCCAAAACAAGGTGTACATATCAAGGCTACTGACCAATTACTCTCTCTGTTGAACTTTTTAAAAGGAGATTCAATTGGCCCAAATATCACGACACACGCTGAAATAAAAACCACACCCGCAAGCCTTCAACTTCCTAAGCTTGATGTAAATCTAGCAATCAATCCAAGTCTTGCAAAAATACTTGCCGCAGAGCCTAAATTAATTGCAAAGTTAAATGCCAATACTGCACAGGTATTACTCACGATAAATGATCGCTTTGGAGAACAACTGCTCAAACAACCAATCGCCAAGAATAAAATTACACAGAGCCTGACAAATAGCTTTCCCTCTATGATGCTTAACTTTTCTGAGAAAGCGCCAAAAATTCAACACCCTGTCACCAAAGCCGCTTTATCACTCAGAAATGTAGAACTGCTTTCAGCAAACATCCAAGACAAAAGCTGGCGGGCTGCAACACCTACTTCCACCATGCATGGCCTTGAAATTAGTGAAAAGTCGAAACAATATGCTATTCAATTAAAGCATTCAGCTAAGTCAATGCTTACACAGGCTACAAAGTTGGAAAGACCAACAAACGAGGCCCCTCTCAAATCAGGGTTAAATTATGACAAGCCTTTACTGAATGTTTCATTTAAAGACGTAAAGCAAGCAGTACGAACTGCATTACAAAATCTTATTGCAGCGCCTTTTATGTTGATCGGTGAGAAAAACAGTAAAAACACTGTTTCTTCAAATGTGAATATCGCGGCTGTTGTGAATAAATTACCTACCTTGAACAATACACCCGCTTTTCAAGCGCTCATTTATCCAGAAACCAAAAACTTAAAATCAGAACCTATTGTGCAGTTATTTTCTCAGATCAGACAAACAATAGCTTATACACCTCAATTTACGATTACGACACCACTTAAAGTACCTGAGCACCTTTTAACAAGCTTACTCTTTTCTCAGGAAAATTTGAAAGGAACGCCTAAAGCGTCTATGACATCAAGTGTAAGTGATCCTAATAAGCTTCCAGCTGAGTCAATGCAATCACCCAAGCAAGAGTCATCATTACAGCAGTCAAAAGCCAACCAGGTGAAGGCTGAAATAGACCCCATCAAAGCTCAAATTGCTACGCAAGAAAGGTTTATATCTAAAGAGGCAATTCAAAGAACATCTTTAAGCAACGAAGTTAACTCTGAAAAAGGGCTAACCTCCCCCTTTCTAGGAAATAAAAGCGCAAATATAAGTGAGCAATTACAAACACCAAAAACTGCTATTAACGAAATAAAAACTCGCTCTACGGCTTATACTTCATCAAACCTACAAAGTGTACTCTCGCAACTACATAAGACAGGAAAAGAACAAAATGATGTTAAAAGTGGTGCTGCTTCAGATACTCAAAGTTCAATGAAAAACAGTATGGGGCCGATAACACAACAAAATAAAATCGTTACGAAAAATACTAATGCTATACAACAAAGTCTCAGCCCCCAATCTGAAATAATGAACGACTCAAACCAAGTTAAGCTTGCTAGTCAAAATGTATTATCAATCATAAAGCATCATTATGTGCCTTCAGGTAGCCTTGAGAAACTTTTGATTAAGCCATTTATATCTGAGCAACAAATAGATAAAGCCAAAAAGTTGGTGCCGGAAGTAAGCTCAGAACTGATTAATAAACTCTCTCGCTTTAAGGATGAAAAGTCACCAGACCTTACACGATTGGTGCATCAAGCTTTTTCTAGAATGATAGATGAGAAACAGCACTCTTCAGCGCAAATTGCCAATGAGCTTAACTTACCAAAACCAATTGCAAGCGCTGCGACTCAAAGCAATATAAATGCAAACCTACAAAGTAGTAGTTTACTGAATAACGTTGAAAAGTTGCTGCTCACGTTTCTATCTGCGCCAAAGATGATGCAGGATGAAAATAACGATAGTTCAACTCAAGCGAAATTAGATGCTCTTTTAAAAACCCTACAACCCAATTTTAAAGCACAGAATATCGGCCAACTTCAGCAACAAATACCCAATTTAAACTCATCTTTAATGAGTGAACTCGTGCAACTCAATAATAGTTTGCAACAAAATATGGTTCAGTCAGCAAACATCAACCAAAATCAAAACCAAAGTAGTGATACCCAACTATTAGTCAGTTTGTTTTTACCAACAAAGCTCCCTGACAACTGCAAACAGACACATTTACAAATAGGCAATTATAAAAAACCAGCAAAAGGCAATTTACCTGATAAAACGGTTTGGTATATCCGATTAAATTTCGACTTCGCTGCTACTGGGAAACTCTCAGTGCAAGCTGAACTCATGGATAAATCATTAGAATGCCAATTAACTGGAAACTCCTCTCAGGTATGTGCAATAGCTGCGCCGCACCTTGATACTTTGAGAAGGAAATTAAGTGCTCATGGTCTTCAAGTGGATGACATAGAGTTAACTGAGGACAGTGAAAAAGCTGATTTGTTTTTTACTCAGCATGCTATTGTCAATATTCAGGTTTAGGTGGAGAGAAAATGGAAAAAAAATCAGCTATTGGCTTGCTATATGAAGCAGGCAAGTCACCTGAGGTTGTCTGTAAAGGGTTTGGTGACTTAGCCGATGAGATCATCATGCTAGCGAAAGAAAAAGGTATTATGATCCACGAAGATGCCGAATTGGCGTCGACATTAAATCAACTTGAGTTACACCAAGAGATCCCTAAAGAGCTCTATTATGTCATCGCCGAGTTAATTGCTTTTTCTTATGTTTTAAGAGGAAAGTTTCCACCTGGCTGGGAAGGTTTTAATAAGAAGTTGAATATAAAGGCTTGAAAAAAAGCGCCAAGGTAAGAACTCAGCGCTTATATTTAAGATTGCTTCTGGTGCAATGAAAGAAGTAACTCTGCTTCTGCTCGAGGTATTTCACACTCTCGCATTATCTCTTCGAGATCGGCACCTAATTCAATCATTTTAACCGCTCGAGAATAAATTTTTGCATCTGGATCATCGTATTTTTGTGCAGCTTGCTGCTGGGCTAAATCTTTCGCAAAATTTTCGCAAGCCAATAAACGCTTGCCTATGCTCATTAAACCCGATCTTAACTCCGCTATTTCACTGCGAAGTATCTCAGTTTGAGCATTCGATTCTTCGAGTTGCTGTTTTAAAAACTTTTGATTTTTATGATTTTGTTCTAACTTTTTTTGCAATCCAAAAATAAACCCCAGACATATTAAAAAAAGGATGCCTGAGGTAATAGTAACTACAATAAAAGCAAGATTTTCTTGAACGACAGCTAGCACTTATATGTGACTCAACTCATCCCACTCATCATCGCTAAGTAACTTATTCAGATCAACAAGAATAAGTAGCTCACCCTCACGGTTCGAAACGCCTTGGATGAACTTAGCACTTTCTTCAGTACCAATGTTTGGTGCACTGTCAATTTCTGAGCTGCGTAAGTAAACAACTTCAGCAACACTATCAACAAGAATACCAATCACTTGCTTTTCAGCTTCGATGATGACAATCCTAGAGTTGTCTGTCACTTCAGCACTCATCAAACCAAAGCGTGCGCGAGTATCAATAACAGTAACAACATTACCACGCAGATTGATAATACCAAGAACATAGCTTGGTGCACCTGGTACTGGTGCAATTTCTGTATAACGCAGCACTTCCTGCACTTGCATTACATTAATACCATACGTTTCGTCTTCTAACTTATAAGTTACCCATTGAAGAACTTCATCATTACTGTCGGCATTATTGTCTGCAGAAAGTAGTCTATCTTGGCTCATGGTTATACTCCATAAAGTTCTGAGTTACTGCTCTTGGCTATCTAAGCCTTGCTCTAGTAAGCGGTTTAAATTCTCTACATCAATCAAAGCACACATTTTTTCTTTAATGACGCCAGCAAGCCAAGGTCGCTTGCCACCGTTTACACGCCATTTAATGTCTTCAGGCTTTAATGTAATGTTATTTATTAAGTTTTCAGCCAACAGCCCCCATGGGCTATCACCGAGTGTAATTAAATATTGATAATCCAGTTTTTCTTCAAGCTCTGGGGTATATTTCTCTGGCATAACCCATCTGGCAGTATCAACAACATTTAGCTTTTCTTCACGGTTAAGCATGACACCTTTAAACCACTTAGGTTTACCGAAAAGTTGTGTCACTTCTCCTAGTTGGTGAATACCACCTAAAGACTTTAAAGGAACAGCAAGGGTTAGCCCTGCGACTTCAAAAAATAGGGCTTGAAACTCACTTTCACCATACTCTTCTTGAACACTTGTTAAACTTGGTTCAACAACAGCTTCTTCTTTGATAATAGTATTATTTTTTGTTAACTCAAGATCTTTCGACTCACCTTCTGGGATTTCAACAGTCTCAACGCGCTCCTTAGAAGGCAAAGAGGGTCGCTCAACGATATCAGGTATAGTTTTCTGTGCTGGTTGAGTTAACTGCTGCTCAGAAATATCAGGTACTCGTTCAAGTAATTTTGCAACAGGTGCAAGGGCAGTATCTTGAGGCTCATCTTCATGGAGTAAAGCACCAAGATACTGTTTCATTACTTTTTCATTAGCAAACAGATGTTTACTCATATACCCTCTAACTACTCTTTATCAAATACTCTAGGAGTGCTTTGTACGCAAATACACCTCTAGATTTTGGACAAAACTCAACTGGCGCTTGCTGTGCCAAACTGGCATCTCTAAATTTTGTGTCAACAGGAATAACACCGGGCCAGACAGAGCCTTCGTAATTTGCAAGCAATGTTTTGTATGCCTCTAACGATGCCTTTGTTCGCTTATCATACATGGTTGGTACGATGGTGTAATTATATTGTTTTGCTTGAGAGCTTTGCATTAGCTCCATAGTACGCATCATACGATCTAGACCTTTGAGCGCCAGGAATTCTGTTTGCACTGGAATTAACACACGCTCACTGGCAGCGAGTGCATTTACCATTAACACCCCTAGTACAGGTGGGCAATCAAGAATCGCATAATCGTAGTGCTGACTTATTTTCGCCAGTGTTTTTTTCAGAATTAAGCCCATACCATTGCGATTACCCATGCTTCTATCAAGCGTTGCAATCGCCATTGTTGCCGGCAAAATATCAAGGTTTTCAATGGTTGAGGGGCATAAAGCTTGGAGGATTTCCTCGCTCTCCATTGCCGTCCCTCGAGCAAAAATATCATAAACACTGACTTCTAACTCTTCAGAATCAATGCCAAAGTAATAAGTCAAAGATGCATGAGGATCTGTATCTATCAGCAAAACGCGTTTGCCTTGCTTGGCAAGAATACCACCAAGACTCACCGTAGTCGTTGTTTTGCCAACGCCTCCCTTTTGATTTGCTACAGTCCAGATTTTCACGAAACAATTACTTCCTAGTGCTTGAACAAATAGATTAACAACCTATTTCTTTGTTTATTCTGGTTGCGACGTCATGCAAAGCCAAACTTTCAGAAGATAGGCCAGCATTTGCAACAGCTTGAGGCATACCGTAAACCACGCAGGTCTGCTCATCCTGAGCCCAGATTGTTGCCCCTGACTGTTTGAGTAAACGTGCACCATCTCGACCATCTGCGCCCATTCCCGTTAGAACAATCGCGAGTACATCAGCTTGATAAGCTTTGGCAGCACTTGCAAAGGTGACATCAACACAAGGCTTGTAGGTCACTCTTGCACTGTCATCCTCAAAAACTCGCAACGTTTTCATTGCTCCTTTAGACTCAACCAACATTTGCTTGCCACCTGGCGCCAAATACGCAACACCTGGCTGTAATTTATCACCGTGTTCTGCCTCTTTTACCTTTATCTTACAAAGACTATTTAGCCGTGTGGCGAAAGCTGGTGTGAAAGCAGCTGGCATATGTTGAATCAGCAATATCGGGTGTGGAAAGTTAGCAGGGAGCTGCGTCAGAATGGTTTGCAGTGCAACAGGCCCGCCTGTTGAAGTCCCTATAGCCACTATTTTATATTGCTTTCCAGAAGCCTTGAACTGTTTAGCTGTCGTAGTTGAATTTGATACTGGCTGAACCGCAGCTCTTTGAAAACTTCTATCGGGTTGAGCAACGCTTGCAGTACGAGCCGACACTTCTGGCCTACCCGAAACCTGTGATTTAGAAGGTACTGGCTTGCTCACTACAGGTCGGGAATAACTGCTAACTGAGCGAGGGAGCCTTCTTCGTCCAATTTCTTTTACTTTGTTTTGTAGAGACTTAATTGCTTCTTCGCTATTTCGGGCAATGTCTTCAAACTTTTTAGGTAAAAAGTCTAATGCACCTGCATCAAGGGCATCTAGTGTAGCACTTGCCCCTTCACGAGTTAATGATGAAAACATTAAGATTGGAGTAGGGTTAGCCTGCATAATCTTTTTAACGGCGCTAATTCCGTCTA
The DNA here is from genome assembly GCF_056629255.1 of Pseudoalteromonas sp. NFXS53. Lineage (NCBI taxonomy): Bacteria > Pseudomonadati > Pseudomonadota > Gammaproteobacteria > Alteromonadales > Pseudoalteromonadaceae > Pseudoalteromonas > Pseudoalteromonas sp. NFXS53. Next base: position 142,946 of record NZ_JBWVBR010000006.1, read on the forward strand.
AAATAGGCATTTCTACATCCATAGTAATAACATCTGGACGTAGTGATGCCGCCTTCTCAACAGCTTCTTGTCCATTAACAGCAAAGTCAATTACCTTAATATCACTATCTTGCTCTAAAATTTCGCTGACTCGACGCCTAAAAAAACTTGAATCATCTACAACTAAAACTTTTACTGCCATTGGCATACTCTATGAATTCTTAAGAACGAAAAGTGGTGCATCCGCACCACCTTTTAACTGTTTTGCTATCTCAGGTTATTTACCTGCATAGTGTTTTAGCATATTCGGCACATCTAAGATTAATGCTATGCCACCATCAGAAGTGATTGTTGCACCAGCCATACCTGGTGTACCTTGCAATAATGCATCTAATGGCTTTATTACAACTTCTTCTTGGCCGATAAGAGAGTCAACCACAAAGCCAACCTGTTGAGTACCTATTTGCACAATAACAACATGTCCTTCAGCTTTCTTCGTTGATCTATCTGCGCCCTTAACAAGCCAATGCTCTAAATAGAATAAAGGAATTGCTTTTTCACGCACAATAATCGTTAACTGACCATCTACTACATTAGTTTTTGTTAGATCTAAATGGAAGATTTCACTAACACCAGCAAGAGGTAAAGCAAATGTTTGTTCGCCAACAACTACCATTAAGGTTGGTAAAATAGCCAGTGTTAATGGAACTTTTATCTCAAGGATTGTGCCCACACCGAGCTCTGATTGAATATTAACAGAGCCATTAAGTTGAGTAATTTTCGTTTTAACAACGTCCATCCCAACGCCGCGGCCTGAGATATCTGAAATTTCTTCTTTTGTTGAAAAGCCTGGTGCAAAAATCAAGTTATAAGCTTCAGTGTCAGATAACCGACTTGCTTGGTCCGAATCAATTACGCCTTTATTAATCGCAATTTTTTTCAGTTTTTCAGCATCCATACCTGCACCATCATCTTTAATGGTCAACAGAATATGGTCACCCTCTTGAGAAGCAGAGAGTGTCACTGTACCTGTACGAGGTTTACCTGATGCCTCACGAACATCTGGCATTTCAATACCATGGTCAACTGAGTTTCTAACCAAGTGAACAAGCGGGTCTGCAAGCGCTTCTACTAAGTTCTTATCTAAATCGGTCTCTTCACCTTCAAGAATAAGATTAATATCTTTCTTTAAACTACGTGCTAAGTCTCTAACAACACGAGGGAAACGACCAAATACTTTCTTGATTGGCTGCATTCGTGTTTTCATTACCGCACCTTGTAAATCCGCGGTAACCACGTCAAGGTTAGATATCGCCTTACCCATAGCTTCACTGCTAGAGTTATTTGCTAAACTAACGAGACGGTTTCTCACTAATACCAGTTCACCCACCATGTTCATAATTTGATCTAGGCGTTTTGTATCAACACGAACAGTAGTCTCAGCCTGAGGTGCTGGCGGCTTTTTAGCTGATGCAGGTGCACCTTGGGCTTTTGCAGCTGGAGCCGGTGAAGGTGCAGATTTTGCTGGCTGAGGAGCCGGTTTTGGTTTTGAAACTGGCTTGGCTATAACAGGCTCTGGTTGCTTTGATTCAGGCTGCTTTGATTCAGGCTGCTTGGGTTCAATATTTGCGGCAGTTTTATTCGGTTCAGCAGTTTCTAATGACTTTGGCGCACCACCTTTACCATGAAGTTCATCTAACAATGCCTCAAATTCTTCATCGTTTATTTCATCATCACTTGGAGACGATGTTGAAGCGGATGACGAAGGTGCTTGGCTAGGGCTTGCTGGAGGAGGCGTACTAATCGAACCGAAACTACCAACGCCATGAAGCTCATCTAAAAGGCTGTCAAACTCATCGTCTGTAATATCACCATCATCTGAGCCTGAAGCAGTAGGAGGAGCTTGCTCAACAGCAGGGCCTTTACCAGCCCCATGTAACTCATCAAGTAAGCTCTCAAATTCGTCTTCTGTTATTTCATCAATGCTATCTGAGGTAGTTTCACCTGCTACATCATCGGTATCAATATCAAAAAGAATATCATCAGCAGACAAATCAACTTGTGGTGTCTCTTCAACAACAGGCTCTGGTTCTGAACTTGGAATGGAGATTTGCTCATCTTCTGATTCAGGCTTACTCAACTGGTGAAGTGTCTCGAGTAACGCAGGATCTGCGGGATCAGGTTGTTCACGATTTTGAATGTGAGCGAACATTTCATTGATGGTATCTAAGGACTGAAGAATGACATCCATCAATTCAGGAGAAACAGAGCGTTGCCCTTGTCTTAACACATCGAATACGTTTTCCGCACCATGACAAGCGTCAACAAGCTCAGTCATGCTCAAAAAGCCTGCACCACCTTTAACAGTGTGAAACCCTCTAAAGATTGCGTTTAATAATTCTTTATCTTCAGGGTTATTCTCTAGTTCAACAAGCTGCTCAGATAACAACTCTAATATTTCACCAGCTTCAACAAGAAAGTCTTGCAATATATCTTCATCGACTTCAAAGCTCATGTACACACTCTCCTATTAGAAGCCTAAGCTCGACAATAAATCGTCGACCTCATCTTGATTAGATACGACATCTTCTCTAGATTCTGCATTCATTATTGGACCTTCAGGTCCAGATATCTCAGTAGAATCCATTTCAGCAATCTGAACCTCTTCAATGTTTTCTTTTTGTTTTGATTGGGGCTCTTCTGCTGAACCAAATACAGTTAGTAAGTGGATTAAGCTGTCTTCTACTTCTCTAACTAATTCGATAACACGTCGAATGACCTGACCAGTTAAGTCTTGATAATCTTGAGCCATTAAAACATTGGTCATGTGCCCCTGAAGCTCATCTGTTGTTGCTTGAGAGCCTTGCATAAACTTATCTAAATCATGACAAAGAGATTTGAATTCACCAAGCTGGATATCACGTCTCATCAGTCGATCCCAAGTTGGTTTTATATCAGATAAATCATCTGCGAGCTGCTGCGCGAGAGGCAAACTTGCTTCAACTGCATCCATTGTTTTATTGGCTGCGTTTTCTGTCATTTCCATGACGTAATTCAAACGTTCTTTAGCATCCGGTAAGGCTTCTGTCGTCAAATCAGAAATACGAGTATCAAGCTCAAAATTTTTCAATGACTCGTGTAATTGACGAGTCAATTTACCCACTTCAGCAAAAAGTTCAGATTGCTCTTTACTTGCAGCCTCCATGATTAATTTATCTGCTTTATCTTGCTCGCCTTGCTCAAGATAAGTAACCAGTTGCTTAGCTTGCTCAAGTGTTATTTGAGGCACAGAAGGTGCTGACATCCGCCTCTCCTTCTTAGTTATTTAGCCTAAACGTTCAAACACTTTTTCTAGTTTTGTTTTAAGTGTTCCAGCAGTGAATGGTTTTACAATATAACCATTTACACCAGCTTGCGCCGCAGCAACAATTTGCTCTTTTTTCGCTTCAGCTGTCACCATAAGTACTGGTATATGCTTAAGGCTGTCATCTGCACGAATAGCACGGAGAAGGTCGATACCTTGCATACCTGGCATATTCCAGTCCGTGACTACGAAGTCAAATTCTTGGTTTTGAAGCATAGGAAGAGCTGTACTGCCATCGTCTGCTTCTTGTACGTTTGTAAAACCTAAGTCTCTAAGCAGGTTTTTGATTATTCTTCTCATCGTAGAAAAATCATCAACCACAAGAATTTTCATGTTTTTATCCAAAACATCCTCCAGTGAGGTTTGAACCTATTATTATTACTCTAATTGACCCAGTCATTGATTTTAGCCCTAAGCCTGATCATTGCCTGCCCATGAATTTGGCTTACTCGAGATTCACTTACATCGAGTATTTGCCCTATTTCTTTTAAATTCATTTCATCGTTGTAGTAAAGAGATAAGACAAGCGCGTCTCTTTCTGGTAACGATTGAATCGCCGTGAGCAACGATTCGTTAAAGCGTTCATTTTTAACGTTATTGAACGGTTTGTCTAGCGCTAAATCATTGTTAACAGGAGTGATTACGTCTTCATCAACACCTAAATCTTCGATTCCAATGATTTTACTTGCATTCACATCATGTAGAATATGATGGTACTCATCTAGAGTAATATCAAGTTTTTCAGCGATTTCAGTGTCTTTAGGTTCTCGACCAAGGGCGCTTTCTAGATTAGCGATGGCCTCAGCGACCATGCGACTATTTTTATGAACGCTTCTTGGTGCCCAGTCTCCACGACGAATTTCATCTAGCATTGCGCCTCGAATTCTAATCCCAGCAAAAGTTTCAAAGCTTGCGCCTTTGCTTGCGTCAAAATTTTTACTGGCTTCAATCAAGCCTATCATGCCTGATTGCACAAGGTCATCTAACTGAATATTTGCAGGTAAGCGAGCCAACAAATGGCACGCCACTTTTTTGACAAGACCGGTATGACGCTCTATCACTCTATTGAGATTGTCTGTAGTTTGATAGCCCATCGCTTTACCCATCGATGACGACATAGTTATCCGTTGACTAGCTGTTCAATAAAAAACTCTAAATGACCAGATGGTTGATGTGGTATTGGCCATTTAACTGCTTTACTCGCTAACCCTCTAAATGCAACCGCTGCCGGAGAATTTGGAAATAGCTCAACAATAGTTTTTTGACGGCGAGAAGACTTACGCATATTTTCATCAAATGGAATGGTTGCAACTAATTCTAGTGCAACATCTAAGAATCTGTCAGTAACTTTAGAAAGTTTAGCAAAAAGCTCCTGCCCTTCGCGTAAACTTCGGACCATGTTAGCCACAATTTTAAAACGGTAAACACCGTGCTCACGACTGAGAACTTTAATCAGAGCATAAGCATCAGTAATTGAGGTAGGCTCATCACATACAACAACCATCACATCTTGCGCTGCACGTGAAAAGCTGAGTACCATGTCAGATATACCCGCAGCGGTATCAACAATTAGAATATCAAACTCTGTGTTTAACTCACTGAAGGCGCGGATGAGGCCCGCATGCTCTGCAGGCGTCAACTCAACCATATTTTGTGAACCTGAGGTGGCTGGTACAATTTTTATACCAGCGGGCCCTTCAACTAAGATCTCATCTAATTCACACTCACCCGACAGGACATGAGATAAGTTTTTTTCTACTCTTAAACCAAGCATCACGTCACAATTTGCCAAACCTAAATCGGCATCTAAGACGAGCACTCTGTTTCCTTGCTGACCAAGTGCAATAGCCGTATTTAATGAGACGTTGGTTTTACCAACCCCTCCTTTACCACCCGTTACTGCAATTACTTTTACGCCATGGTTGCCATTTTGATTCATTCTACGCAGGCCACTTGCTTGATCTAATACTGTGTTAATCATACATTCCTACTGTCTGAGACGCTACAGGTACACGTCGCGAATGTTGTGCTTTTATTCTCTTTAAATACAATTGCTCAGCCTTTTTGACCATTTTATGAGCATTTGCTACACGAATGTCTTCTGGCACTCGTTGACCGTTAGTAAGATACCCTATTGGCAAGCGATTTTGAATCGCAATACTAATAATCTCGCCTAAACTTAGACATTCATCAAGTTTTGTAAAAATACAACCACTTAAATTCACTTTTTGGAAGTGACGAACCGCTTCTTGCAGTACATGCATTTGCGATGTTGCACTTAAAACCAAATAGCTTCGAATATCGACTCTAGAACTTCTCATTAACGTATTAAGTTGTTCTGTTAAACGGATATCTCTTTGACTCATACCCGCAGTGTCTATTAATACTAGACGCTTATTACGTAAATGATATAAAACTTCTGCTAATTCATTGGCATCTTTTACTTGTTTTACTGGACAACCAATAATTCTGCCGTACGTTGCCAGCTGCTCATAAGCACCAATTCTATAAGTATCAGTTGTAATTAACGCAACTTTGTCTGCACCGTACTTCTGCGCGCCTAATGCAGCAAGTTTAGCGACTGTCGTTGTTTTACCTACACCCGTTGGACCTACTAATGCATATACACCACCTTGACGAAGAATATCGTTATTAGTTGTGTGCATTTGATTTGCCACCATTTCAAGCAATGAATTCCATGCTTCTTTGCGAGAAACGTCATCAGGGATGAAACAAGCCATTTGTTCAGCCACTTCTTTATCGACACCCATACCTTGTAAACGGTCAACTAAACACGCTCTCGTTGGGTCTCTTCTTTCCATTTCTTGCTTCATTAAGCCTGAAACTTGATGTTCAAGTAATTGACGAATAGCATTCATTTCTTCTCTCATGGTTGCCATTTCATCAACTTTTTTTGGCGCAGGTTCAAAATCATCAGCAAACCCTGTATCAAGGTCATCATCAAAGCTCCATGATTGCGCTTGCTGTTGAGTTTTAACATTTGGTTCTGCTCTGAAGTTTTGTGTTGAGGTTGGACGCTCATAACGCTCTTCAGTCGCTTGACGAGGTTTAAATACTTCTTCGGTATTAATGCCTGATTGAGAGAACATAGATGCAAGCTCAGGTGAACGAGGCTTCGGAGCTTGTCTGTCTAATAGAGCCTGTAAACTGTCGGCTACTTGAGCTTGAGGCTCTGGTTTTGCACGCTGAGGTTCTGGGCGAACAATACGAGATTGCGTAGCTCGAGGTTGCGCTGGTGCTGAATTTACTTGTGGCGCCTCAACGGGTGTTTCTGGCACTCTGTCATTATCCACGGCTGCAACAATTTCTACACCATCTGCCAATTTTTTGTTTGACATAATCACAGCATCAGCGCCAAGCTCTTCTTTTACTTCTTTCAGTGCTGTGCGCATATCTTTGGCAAAAAAACGTTTAATTTTCATGTTACAACCCCTTAATTCCTATCTATTGTCCAACTGAGCTTACAATTTTGATTTGTCTTTCATCTGGTACTTCTTGATATGACATCACTCGAAGACCTGGGATCGTATGTTTGACAAACCTTGAAAGCACACTTCTTAACATACCTGAGGTTAGAAGGATGGATGGGTCGCCTAGCATTTCTTGCGTTTGGTGCGCTTCTCTTAATGATGTTTGAAGTCGCTCCGCAAGGCCTGGCTCTATTCCAGCCCCTTCATCACCCGCGTTCTGAAGTGACTGATGCAACATCTGTTCCAACTCAGGCGCCAATGTTATGACAGGGATTTCATCTGCACCGCCAACGGCGTCTTGAACGATTAATCTACGCAGTGAAATTCGCACTGCAGAGGTTAATACATCAGGGTCTTGACTGCGTGGACCATACTCAACAAGGGTCTGAACAATCGAGCGCATATCACGAATTGCAACCCCTTCATTCAGTAAGTTTTGCAGTACTTTAACTATCGTAGTAAGAGGCAGTATATCTGGTACTAAACCTTCTACTAAACGAGGGTGTGACTTGGCAAGCATGTCTAATAAATTCTGAACTTCTTCATGCCCAAGTAGTAATGATGCGTTGTTTGTAAGCAATTGACTAATATGAGTTGCGACAACAGTCGCTGCGTCTACCACAGTGTAACCTAATGAATGCGCCTCATCTTTTTGCTCCGGTTTAATCCAAACCGCTTCTAGACCAAAGGCAGGATCTGTCGTTGCAACGCCATTGATTGGGCCAAATACTTGCCCTGGGTTGATGGCTAATTCATCACCATGTTTTAATTCACCGTTACCTGAACCAACCCCCATTAGAGTGATACGGTATTCATTTGGGTCTAATTCAAGGTTATCACGAATATGTACAGGCGGAACCAAGAAACCTAGCTCTTGTGAAAGCTTCTTACGAACACCTTTAATACGACTTAACAGCTCACCACCTTGCGCTTGATCTACTAGCGGAATTAAACGATAACCAACTTCCAGACCAATCACATCGACTGGTTGAACGTCGTCCCAGCCTAGCTCTTTTTGTTCTTGAGGCTTATTTGCAATATCGCCACCTGCTGCCTGTTGTTGCGCTTCTAGCTCTGCAGCTTTTGCTTTTTGCTGTTGTGTGTAATAAGCCAGATAGCCAAGCAGCGCACCTAAGCTTAAAAATGCAATATGCGGCATACCAGGCACCAAGCCCATCGTAATTAAGATACCAGCAGCAATATAGAGAGATTTCTCATTTCCTAGTTGAGTTTTAAACTGCTCACCCATGTTATGAGATTCGTTTTGGCGAGTAACGACGATTGCAGTACCAATTGAAAGTAAAAGAGAGGGGAGCTGTGCAACCAAGCCATCACCAATGGTAAGTAATGTGTATACTTCCATGGCTCTTGAAAACGATAAGTCGTGTTGGATCATGCCAACAAATAAGCCACCAATGATGTTAATAACTAAAATCACAATACCTGCTATTGCATCACCTTTTACGAACTTACTGGCACCGTCCATTGAGCCATAGAAGTCTGCTTCGCGTGTTACTTCATCACGACGTTTGCGTGCTTCTTCTGCACTGATAAAACCAGCATTTAAGTCGGCATCGATTGCCATTTGTTTACCAGGCATAGCGTCTAATGTGAAACGCGCAGATACTTCCGAGATACGACCTGCACCTTTTGTGATTACCACAAAGTTGATGATAATCAGGATTAAGAAAACAACTAAACCAACGGCATAGTTACCCCCAATTACCACAGAACCAAACGCTTCAATTACCTTACCCGCGGCATCTCCGCCATTGTGGCCTTCTAATAATACAACACGAGTACTGGCTACATTCAACGCTAAACGCATAATGGTTGCAATAAGCAGAACTGCTGGAAACATGCCAAATTCGAGTGGTTTCATGGTGTATACAGTGACAAGTAATACCACCAATGCCAAAGCGATATTAAAAGAGAATAGAATGTCTAAGAGGAATGGAGGTAAAGGCAAAATTACCATGCCCAAAGCCGCAAGCACTAATAATGGCGTTCCGACCCCTTTCGCATAGTCTTTTTTATTCTCATTAAGACTTTGTAAAACTGCTTTAAAATCCATAACTTAACAACTACAAAATATTGACACTGGTCTAATAAAGCAATTTGTAAGCCAAGATTTATATTCTGGTTAGTGCCTCATATCTTCTGGAATAGGTAAATTCTTACTCAAGTTGGTCGGCCTTCTACCTCGACCTTTTTGATAACGTTTTAGCTGGAATACATAAGCTAAAACTTGTGCCACCGCAGTGAAAAGCTGGTCTGGAATTTGGTCACCCACTTCTGTGGTGTGATAAAGTGAACGCGTTAAGATTGGCGACTCAACAATAGGTACTTCATTACCTTTCGCTATTTTTCGGATTTGCATTGCTAATTCATCGACACCTTTAGCAAGCACGATTGGGGCGCCCGCTTTTTCGGTATCGTATTTAAGTGCAACTGAATAATGGGTTGGGTTAGTTACAATAACATCAGCATCTGGCACGTCTTGCATCATGCGCCTTTGTGACATTTCTCGTTGTGTTCTTCTAATACGTGCCTTTATTTGAGGGTCACCCTCAGAGTTTTTGTATTCATCTTTCACTTCTTGCAAGGTCATTTTCAATTGCTTGTGATGATTGTAACTTTGATATGGTGCATCAATGGCTGAAATGATGACCATCGTGCAACTCAATGCTAAAAACATCCAAGCCAATATCTCTAATGCATGGATGATAGAGCTCGGGACCTGCTCAATACTTAAATGTAGTATTTCGTAAAAGAATATTTGAATGAGCAGGATTGCAAAGCCAGCAACTAAGACAAACTTCAATACAGACTTCACCAATTCGACAGCCGCTTGAGGTCCAAACATACGTTTAAAACCTTTCATTGGCGACATTTTACTTGCCTTAGGTGCTGCAGCCTGCCAACTGAAATTAAACCCACCTAATATAGTATTGCCAACAATACCCGCAATGGCGATGATAAAAACAAACATCGCCATTGGGAAGAATAATTCAGAAAACATCTCGCCCCAGACCGAGAACATTTTTGTTGTATCGTATGTTTCATTGCGATTTAACGTGAGCCCTCGGCCCATAATGTTATATAAGCCTTTCGCGATAGCGGGTCCATACATTAATAATGCAATCGCTGAGAATATCAGTACAAAGGTAGTACCTAATTCTTTTGAACGGGCAACTTGCCCTTTTTTACGGGATTCATCTATTTTTTTATCGGTGGGTTCTTCGGTCCTTTCTTGACCTGAATCTTCAGCCATACCTTACACCGTGCACCCAATTAAATTACAAAGTAGCTCTGTCATTTTAAGCCACTGATATTCATATTGCACAATGAAATTACCTAGAGTGGCCCATATAATGACTAACCCAGCAACCAAGGTAAATGCAAAACCCACTGAAAAGATATTCATCTGAGGAGCAGCTCTCGTCATGATCCCAAATGATAAGTTGATTACCAGCATGGCGGTCAAAGGGGCTAGAGAAAGCGCCAGTGCTGTCGCAAACATCCAGCCTCCCCAATTTACAATTTGCCAGTAGTTATCTACTGACCATGTAAATTGTCCAATCGGAATACTTTCAAAACTATACAGCACCATTTGGATCATCATTAAATGGCCGTTAAAGACAAAAAACAGTAAAGTGGAGAGGATAAGATAAAACTGACCTACTGCTGGCACACTTAATCCGTTGGTAGGGTCAACAACTGATGCAAAACCAAGGCCTGTTTGCATTGCGAGAATTTGACCTGCCACAATGAACGTATTCAAGAGTAATATCGAAGCAAAGCCAATAGCAAAACCAATGATCATCTCTTCAATTACGACTAGCACCATGGCAAAAGAAAAGAGATCTGTAAATTGAGATTTAGGTAACATAGGCATTGCAGCAAAGGTGATCACAACACACAGTGCTAACTTAATGCGTGAAGGTACACTTTTTGCGCCCAAACCAGCCATGATCATCATCATACTGGTGATTCGAACTAGCGGCAGGATAAAGTCGCTTAGCCATTGGATGACAACAGCAAAAGGGAACTCCATTATTACCCTGCGATTTCAGGGATTTGCATTATCAGCCCTTGGAAGTAATCCATTAGTATTTGCGTGATCCAATGACCACCAATTATCAAAGCAAGGATTGTAATGATGAGACGAGGTAAAAAGCTGAGCGTTTGTTCGTTAATTGATGTCGCAGCCTGGAAAACAGCCACTACAAGACCGATTAATAAGCCTGGTACAACAATCGCTGAGACAAGCTTTATTACCACAAATAACGCATCACTTAATATGTCGACAAAAACTTCTGGTTCCATATCATACTCCTAAGCCAAAACTTCGAGCAAGCGTCCCCATAACTAACCCCCAACCATCCACAAGAACGAACAGCATAATCTTAAATGGCAACGCAACAATCATTGGCGATAGCATCATCATACCCATAGCCATCAAAACACTGGCAACGACGAGGTCAACAATCAAGAACGGGATGAAAAACATAAAACCAATAATAAATGCGGTTTGTAACTCACTCGTCACGAATGCCGGAATAATCACTACAAAAGGGGTGTCTTCAGGGCTATCAAGCTTGTCATATCCTGCAATTTTCGCAAAGGTTTCAAGATCTTTGATTCTTGTCTGTGACAGCATAAAGGCCTTAATTGGCTCTTTCGCTTGTTCTAGCGCTTGAATAGAAGTGAGCTCTTCATTGAGATAAGGCTGAACCGCCCTATCATTAATTTGAGAAAATATGGGTGCCATAATGAAGAAAGTCAAAAATAGCGACATCCCTAGCAATATCTGATTTGAAGGGGATTGCTGTAAGCCGATGGCTTGTCGAAGTATGGCTAACACCACAATAATACGAGTAAATGAGGTCATCATAATGACTGCGGCAGGTATAAAGCTCAGGGCTGTCATTAAAGCCAAAACTTGTAATGTTACAGAATACTCTTGAGACCCATCTGGATTCGTCGTAACACTCAGCGCTTCTATGCCTTCTGCGCCAGCAAAAGGCGCTAGTAACAAAAGTAATATGCCTACACTTAACTTAATCATCTGTTTTATTCTTCTTATTGGCCGGCATCATAAAGCGACTTAACTCTTTTGCAAAAGCGGGGGTATTTTGGTCACTTAAGGGCGTTTCGAGCTGGTACAAATAATTAATGTTTTGAGAAGTAACCCCCAGAAGGTGGTGCTTGCCATCAAGCTCAATCACCATCAAGCGCTCTCTGTTACCCAAAGGAAAGCTTCTAACAACTTTGAAGTCGGGGCTATTACCTAGGCTAGGATTAAGCCGTTTTAAAAGTACCGCCATACCAACAATTAAGCCTAACACCAAAAAAAGTGATAGGCTCATTGATACTAAATCGCTACTCAGACCAATGTTGCTTGACCCAGCAAGTACCGGAGCGGAAAACCCTAAAATCCCAAGCAGTTCCTTTCTCATCGTAGCTTCTTAATTCGCTCAACTTGACTGATAACGTCAGTTAGACGAATACCAAACTTGTCATTTACGACTACTACTTCTCCGTGAGCAATAAGCGTACCATTAACAAGTACATCAAGCGGCTCACCCGCAACTCTATCAAGCTCGACAACTGAGCCCTGATTAAGCTGAAGTAAATTACGAATATTAATCTTAGAACGACCTACTTCCATCGAAATGGTGACCGGGATATCTAAAATAGTATCAAGCTTACGCTTTTCTTCTGCCGATAAACTTTGAGACGCATCCTGTAGCTCATCGAGCTCTGCGACTGCAACATCGCCGCCTTCATCAGCTCCTTCAGCTTCAGCTAAGGCCGCCGCCCATTCATCCATAGTATCTTGATCATCGCTCATAACTTAAAACCTAATAGTTAACCTTACCAATCTAAATCCACACCCTCTGATAGGTGTAGATCTTCCTCTAGCTCTGCCAGCTCAGCATCAGAGTCGAGCTTTTTTCCACCTTTTGTGAAAACATGCAGCTCAGATTTAACAGACTCAGGGCGTTTAATTTTTTCACTAATTTGTAGTGCAACATTATCTCTAGAACGGCCCATTTTCGCTCTAAATGTTGGTAAATCTTCAACAAAAACAGTTATATGCTCTGGCATTTCAACTGGAATAACGTCCCCAGCTTTAAGCCCCATAACCTGTTCTAATGATAAATCTATTTCTAATAGTTGCGTAGATAGCTCTACTTCGACATCCATGATTTCATCGCGTAACGCTTTACTCCAGCGCAAATCCGTATCTTCTGTATCAGATTGTACACCGGCATCTAACAGCTCACGAATAGGCTCAAGCATTGAGTAAGGCAGTGAAATATGAAAATCACCGCCGCCACCGTCTAGCTCAATATGAAATGAGCTAATAACAACCACTTCGGTTGGGCTCACAATATTAGCCATTGCTGGGTTAACTTCTGAGTCTAAGTACTCAAAAGACACATCCATTACCGGTGCCCATGCTTCTTTATAATCCTCGAAGATGATTTTAAGTAGCATCTGCACGATACGACGTTCGGTTGGTGTGAATTCACGGCCTTCAATTTTTGCATGGTAGCGGCCATCCCCCCCGAAGAAGTTATCTACTAAGATAAATACAAGGCGCGCTTCCATGGTGATCAAGCCAGTACCTTTTAAAGGTCTAAACCTCACCATATTTAAGCTGGTTGGAACAAACAAGGTATGTATGTATTCACCAAACTTGAGCATTTGTACGCCATTTATCGATACTTCGGCGGTGCGACGCATCATATTAAATAGGCTGATCCGCATATGCCTTGCAAATCGTTCGTTAACAATCTCAAGGGTCGGCATACGACCACGAACAATACGATCTTGAGAAGAAAAGTCATACTGCAATGCACCTGCTGAGGACTCACCGCCCTCTTCGACTATCTCGTCTTCTTCGACTTCATCAACACCGTGTAAGAGCGCATCAATTTCGTCTTGGGATAATAAATCGCTCACTTAACCCTCGCTACTGCATAACAAAGCCGGTGAATAACACGCGTTCGATCACTTTACTGCCTTCTACGGCTTCCATCGCGGCTTGCACTTTATCTAACGCGGTTAGACGAATAGTTTCTTTACCTGCTGACGTGCTTAACTCGTCAGCGGTCGTAGTTGATAGCACACCTAATAATGTACTTTCTATAAGTGGAATATGTTTCTTAGCAACTTCTTCATTGACGTCACCACGCACAAGAAGTTGCACCTTAATCTGTACAATTCGATCTCGGCTTGCGCCAGGCACATTGAATACGAAAGGTCTTGGCATGGCTACGTATAATGCACTGCCAAGTTCTGCACCTGAGGATTCAGAAGCAGCTTCTGTCGCCACCGTTTCTTCAGCTAAAGTTTCAGCCGGCTCTTCATCGCCTGATAAAAATAAAAAAGCCCCAACAGCACCTGCAATTAAAACTACAGCCGCAGCAATGATAATAATGAGCTTTTTCTTGCCGCCACCCGACTCTTCAATTTCTAAATCAGTTTCTTCTGCCATGCCTAGCCTTCAAATTTTATTCTAATCTAATCAATATTAGCAGCTGTTAAGCGTAGTAATCTATGCCGGATTCACTGCTTGTTGAATTTGTTCTATTTTGATGGCTATTTTGCGCTTGTGATTCCTGATTAGCAAGCTTTGAATTGCCAAGTTCTTGAGCTTCATCAGTACCTTGCTCAGAACTTGAACCGGAATCCTGTTGAATATTACTCTCTCCTAGTTGGATACCTTGTTCAGCGAGCATTTCTTTAAGTTTAGGCATAGATTGCTCTAATGCCTCTTTTGCTTGCTGATTTTGGACCACAAAATTCACTTGGGCCTGTTCTGCTTCACTCCGAATTCGAATTTGCATACTGCCTAACTCTGGTGGATCGAGTCGAATTTCCGCTTCTTTGTTATTGATGTTGAGCATTGCATTTACTTTGTCATGTAATGCTTTTACTGCATCATTTTTCTGCAAGTTAAAAGTTTGAGCAATATTTGGGTCAGTACTTGCCTTTTGAGTGACTGATGCACTTTGCTGCGTTTGCGCATTTTGCAATACATTATCAAACTGCTGAACTGATTGAGAAACATCTAAATCGTGTGTTGATTGCAAATTCGCTAATGGTGTCTGCTGTATTATCGACTTAAAAATATTCTCTGTTTGCGGGCTCATCTCAGCTTTGCGGCCTTGCTTTGCAAACTGTTCATTGTTGACCTGCATTACGTCTGATAAATCAGCCATTGAAACTTGCTCATTCTTTGCTTGTTCTACAGATGCTTGAGCTGTCTCAGATAAACTTTGAGCCGTTACTTTTGTACTGTTGTAGTTTGCTAAATCAGCATTGCCTTTATTCTGAGTTCCTATACCACCAATAACGCTGGCTGTTTTTGGTTCAGTTTTTTTAGCATCTTGGTTATGCATATCAATGCTTGATTTAAGTATTGATAGTGTCTCTTCAGCACGTTTCAATTGCACATCATCTAACTTACCACTATCAACGGCTTGTTGTAATGAGTGCTGTAGTGCAAGTTTCTCTTGGTTTGGCAGCGACTTTATTTGCTGCTCTAAAGCGCCTGGATTGACCGGTGTTTTATCTGTCAAATTTACCACTTTATCTGTAACTCGGTTACTGCCTTCTTGTCGTTCTGTTACATTATCTAGATGTGTCGCTACCTTTGCTTCATTAGAAATAGAAACATTATCTGCTGTGGGCTCTTTGACAGATTGCTTTGAATCAGTTGCTATTATATCTACCCTTTTATCAGCGTGTATTTGCGGTGATTTATTGTTCTGTTCATTTGATTTCTCAGTAACATTAATATCAGATTTCTTAATAGCATTTAAATCTGACACTTGGTTAACATCAGCATCTGGTTGCACCTCATTCATTACCGTAGATGATGGGTTTTCGCTTGATTTAGGTGAAGTTTGCTGTGCCGCTACACTGCTAATTAGCTTTTCACTTTTACTAGCCTGATTATTAACCGACTCTGTAAGTTCCTCATTCATGTTACCAGGCTGAGGTTGTATTTGTTCATTTAAAACTTGTGGTTTGCCGTCTTTAGATAGACCCTGATGTTCTTGAGTAGCTTTATTTGCTAATGACGATGCAGCGTTGACTTCACCAGTGTCACTAGCTGATTTCTTATCCCCTTGCATTTGCCCACCAAGTAATGAAACGAGTTCAGATTTAGCAGACATTACTTTTACCGCTTCATTTTCACCTCGTCCTAAATTTGGCGGTGAAATCTTATCCGCTTTTTTCTCAGTGTTTACAGGCAGAACTTCTTTACTACTATCAAACTGTGTTAGCACGTCTTTCAATGCTTTTGGCACTGGCGCAAGGTGCTGTTTTACGTCGGTAGCTTGAGAAGTTGAAGCTTGGATCTGGGCAAGTAGCTTGTCAGATGTTGAAGGCTCAACTTGAGCATTTGTAAGCGTACCTGTTTGACTAGATGAATTAATGTTTTGCTTATTTGCTTTTGCAATTTCAGGTTGCTCGACTTGACCAGCATTCAAAGCATTATTATCAGTAACTGGCTTAGTCGCTTGTTGACTTTCAGCACTCACCTGCTCATGATTTTGTTGCCCATGGTAAAAACTAATATTTGCTTTTTGCTCAGTATCTTTTGTCGTGGTTATTTGTTCTAAGTTTTTTTTCTTATCATCAACAACTTGTTCACTCGATTCACGAGCGTTTTCTAATAAAGGTGCTGCACTCGACTCTTTCTGCTCTGAATCACTATTAGATGAAGCATCTGCTTTTTTAGAGTCAGCCAACATTGGTTTATCTAAATCACTGGCTTTCTTATTATGCTCACTCGCTGGCTTTTGGGTAATTTCAACAGCATGTTGTTCACTAGCACTATTTTTAGTAATAACATTCGTTGCATCAACACTCGTTGATGCCTTTTCAGCTCGCTCTAACTCTGAATAAAAGGCGTTTTTGTCTGCTTGCTCTTTTTCGCTGACAAATCGCGCTTTTTCAGCTTGGCTCAATTTTAGATCCACTTCTAATTTTAAATTAAGCATATCTACACCTTTTCAGAGCGGCAAACGTAAGCCGCATTCGTATTAAATTCTATAATCTGTAAAAACCAAGCAATATTTAAGCCAAGCTAGCTTGCAACACGTCTCATAAATATATTCGTGGCGAACTCGTCTAACATTTTTTGCTCAGCTTTATTTTCTTTGGTTTGCTTTTCAATGGCTTTCTTTTCCATCAACTTAGCAATCGCCTTAGTTTTCGCTTGTTGAGCTAGCCAAAGTTTTCGGCGCTGCTCTTCAACTTGCTTCGCCGTTCTCACCGTTGTTGCTTGCTGATTTATCGCCTCTTCAATTTTATTAATGAAAGAATTGTACTGTTTGATACTTTCACAGCTCATACCTTGTTTGGCTCTGTTATGAAGCTGTTGACTATACTCCAATCGAAAGTCGTTTAGGCCCTGAAGTTTTTGTTGGTTACTAACAAAGTTTTGCTGCGCTTGCACATAATTAATGCGTAAGTTCTCTTCTTTATCGGTCTCAAGTTTGAGTAATAAGTCTAATTTATTTTTCGCCATTAGCCTTGTCCTAGTAACTGTGCGAGGCCTTGTAAGCACTCGTCATAACGCAATACGTCTTTCATACCTTGCTGCAAGAAACCATTCACTTGCGGCATCATTTGTATAGCTTGATCTAGCATAGGGTCGCTCCCCTGTTGATAAGCACCTAATGTGATCATGTCTTTGTTTTGCTGATACATTGAGTAAACTTGTTTTAGCACTCGCGCTTGCTGCATATGTGGCTCAGAAACAACTTGTGGCATAACACGGCTAATGGACTTTTCGATGTCTATCGCCGGGTAATGGCCGCTGTCAGCCAGTTCACGAGATAAAACAATGTGACCGTCTAGAATTGCACGCGCTGAGTCGGCGATGGGGTCTTGCATGTCATCACCTTCACTTAAAACAGTGAAGAATGCCGTGATAGATCCTTGCCCTTCACCTCCATTACCTGCCCGCTCCACCAGCGCAGGGAGTTTTGCAAATACCGAAGGCGGGTAGCCTTTTGTGGCTGGCGGCTCTCCGACTGCCAATGCTATTTCACGCTGAGCCATAGCATAACGTGTCACGGAATCTAAAAGTAATAAGACATTTAAACCTTGATCGCGAAAGTACTCAGCTATAGTAACTGCACTCTCGCAGCCTTTTAAACGCATTAAAGGAGAAGCATCAGCAGGAGCCGCAACCACAACCGAGCGACGTCTACCTTCTGGGCCTAAGATTTCATCAATAAATTCTTTTACTTCGCGGCCACGCTCCCCCACCAAGCCAACAACAATGACATCCGCCTCACTACCACGAGTCATCATGCCAAGCAAAACTGACTTACCCACACCGCTGCCCGCAAATAACCCCATACGTTGGCCTTGCCCAACGGTAATTATTGAGTTAATTGCACGCACACCCACATCCATAGGTTGGCTGATTGGACGTCTCGCCAGTGGGTTGATTGGATCTTGTGCAAATTTAAGATAATGCTCAGCTTCAATAGCACCTAAACCATCTAATGGCCTACCAAGACCATCAACGACTCGACCTAAGAGGCACATGCCAACTGGTAGACCGGTTTCGTTTAACTGGGGGATCACTCGGGCACCTGGTAATACGCCAGAAATATGATCGTTTGGCATGAGATAAAGTGTATCGCCGTTAAAGCCAATCACTTCGGCATCGACAAAACCGCGAATGGTTTCGATTTTACATTGACTGCCAACAGGTGCACTCAAACCTCGCGCTTCGAGGGTTAACCCTACCACGCGAGTCAAGCTGCCAGCAACGGGCGTAGCAAATGGCTTAATGTGTTTTTGATAGCGTGTTAAACGCTCAGCTAAAGGGCTTTCTAGACTCATGCATGATAATTTCTGGTATTAGATACCACTATCATGCAAAAACTTTTCCATAATTTCGTTTAGTCGTGTTTTAAGTGTCATATCTATTGAAGACTGGGCAGTTTTTACTTCACAACCGCCTCTGTCTAATGTTGGTTCAGCCACCAGTTGCCAGTGCTGTTGTTGAAGGTGTTCAACGCCATAGGCTTCTTCTACTAAACTTAGGTCTTCTGGATTCAAGTGAATTTTTACCGCTTGCTCTCCCATAGGTAAAGCATCAATGGCTTTTTTGAGCGCAACTAAAATAAGCTCAGGATGAGTTTGCAACTCTTTAAACACCACTTGCTCCGCCAATAATTTGGCAAGGTGAACAAGTTGCTTCTCTACCGTTTCATCGACCTTATTTAAAGGCGCTGCCATACCTTCAATTAATTGACCTAAGTACTGCAACTTTTCTTCGATCAAAGGCTTGGCATCGTTCAAACCTTGCTCTTTACCTATTTCTAAGCCTTCTTTATAACCCGCTTCTTTTCCTTCTGTGACGCCTTTATCGAACCCTTCGATATAACCTTGTTCATGACCTTGCTTAATGCCTTCTTCATAAGCGTCTTGACGGATCTGCTCAAGCTCTTCAAGCGTCAGTGTAGGGAACTCTTCTGGCTCTTGCGTTTCTGGTTCGTCTTCCTGCGTATGCTGCTGTTTTTGATAAACTTGCTCAAGTGGTTGCCCAAATGCCGTAGAACGGCCTGAAAACTTAGTCGGATCTTCGCTGACATCCGGAATAGGCCAGCTCTTTAACAATTCATCAATGGCTTCGCCTTCAACCGGCCTGCCTTTATAAAACTTTTTATCACTCATCGATTATAAGAACTCTTCACCGCCGCCGCCACCCAGCATAATCTCGCCTGAATCAGCAAGGCGACGAGCTGTAGATAAGATTTCTTTTTGTGCGGCTTCTACTTCACTGATACGCACTGGAGGCATTGCTTCAAGGTCATCCGCCATCATCTCAGCTGCACGTTTAGACATATTACCTAGGATCTTATCTTTCAATGCATCGTCAGTACCTTTGATTGCTTTCATCAATACATCCTGTTGTACTTCACGTAGAATAGCCTGAATACCACGATCTTCGACATCCAACAGGTTCTCAAATACAAACATCAGATCTTGAATTTGCTGTGACATCTCTTCGTCATGTTCACGGATTGAATCCATTAACTGACCTTCAACATTGGTGTCTAGGTAGTTCATGATATCTGCTGCCGCTTTTAAGCCGCCCATTTTCGCAGCTTGCGCACCGGCTTGACCTGCGAACTGTTTCTCCATAATCTCGTTTAGTTCTTGTAGTGCAGCTGGCTGAACTTCTTCTAAGTTCGCAATACGCATTGTCAAATCTAAACGGACTTTTTCAGGGAATTGCGACAAAATTTCGGCGGACTGTTCTGGCTCTAAATAACTTAAAACAATGGTTTGGATCTGCGGGTGCTCGTTACGAATAATATTAGCAACCTGCTTCGAGTCCATCCATTTCAATGAGTCTAGACCTTTAGCTCCAGAACCCATGACAATTTGGTCAATAAGGCTTGCTGCTTTATCTTCACCTAGTGCTGCTGTGAGCGCTTTTTTGATAAAGTCTTCAGATTGGAAACCTATGGTACTGAAGCTTTGGATCTGCTCAATAAAGAGGTTATGAACCGCACTGATCTTAGCTTGTGAAAGATCATCTAAGGCTGCCATAGCCATACCGACCTTCTGCACTTGTTTTGGCTCTAGGTGCTTTAAAATTTGTGCGGCATCTTCTTCTGTTAAGCTCAGTAATAAGATGGCGGCTTTATCAACTCCATCGAGCTTCTCAACATCAAAAGCTGCAGGGAGCTGTTTTTGTTCTTCTTCGTTACTCATCTTCCGTTAACCACGCTTTCACAACTTGTGATGATAATTCTGGTTCATTGGCTACAAGCGCTCTTACTGCTTTCAGTAAGTCTTCGTCGCCGTGTAAGTCTGGTAATTGTAAAGTACCATCTGATGAGAAGCCAACTGCTGATGAATCAAACTCATTATTCAGCATATCTAACGTGCTATCACCTAAGTCTACGCCCGTTGTTAACGCATCTTCATCAAAGTCTTCTAGAGTGTCATCTGGGTCAATCAGGCGTTTCAGCATTGGACGAACAACCGCTAGAATAAGCACGATAATAACCAAGGCACCAAGCGCAAGACGGATTGTTTTCATAAACCAATCTTGTTCCCATAGCGGCAGATCAGCTTGCTCAATGATATCTTCACGCACGAATGGGACAGTTACAACTTCTAACGCATCACCACGTTGCATATCAAAGCCCACACCACCTTGTAGCAGACGACGAATATTCATCAACTCTTCTTGGCTACGTGGCGCCATTGTCATATTGCCTTCTTCATCTGCTTTTGGCAGATAATCTACTGCCACAGACACACTTATACGACGAATAACGCCTGTTTGCTGACGCTTATGGCTGATGGTTGTATCTAATTCATAGTTACGAGTAGCTTCTTTTTGTGAACGAGAAGGCGATGAACCTTGACCGTTAGTGCCACCTGCAATCTCAGGAATATTTGAATTAACTGGTGGTTGGTTCGATAGCGCGCCAGGAATACCTGCGGTAATACCACCGATGTTGCTTTCTTCAAAGGTCGTTTCGCTTCGTACTGCTGGTAAATCAGGGTTATAACGTTTCTGTGTTTCTTCAACCGCACTGAAGTCCATGGTTAAATCTACTTGTGCGGTGTATTTACCTAAGCCCACAACAGGAATAAGGATGCTATCAATTTTTTCTAAATATTCTTGTTCACGCTTACGTTCAATTTCATATTCTTTACGCGAGCGTGCAGCCAGTGAGTCTTGAGAACCTGAGTTTAACAAACGACCGTTTTGATCTGTAACGGTAACACGAGCAGGCTCTAAACCTTGAACTGCCGAAGCCACGATATCAACAATTGAGTCAACTTCTTCACCGCCAAGCGTTCTACCACGCTTTAGCGTAATAACCACGGTGGCCGAAGGCTTTTTCTCGCGACGTGCAAACACATTCTCTTTTGGAATTGCTAACAATACTTTGGCACGATTAATATCTTGTAGCTCTTCGATTGTACGCGCTAGTTGCTGTTCACGACTATGCTTAAGGCGCTCGCGCTCTAAGCGCTGGCTCACACCAAAGCCCATGTCTTGCATCAAGATATCTGTGCCAGAACTCGGCGCTTGTGTGAAACCATCACGAGCCATTTGTAGTTTTATGGTTTGGTAATCAGTTTCGGCAACCATAATGGTGTTGCCATCAAGTTCATAGTCAATTTTCTGAGCATCAAGAAAGTCTAGCGTTTGCACTAGTTCTTCGGTTGGGTACTGGCCCAGTGGGCGCATATCAGGTTGGCGTGCCCAAATGATAATTGCAATTGCTATTGCCAAACAAATAGCTAAAGCAATGATAATAGTCACCTGGCGAAGCATATCAACGCCACTTAATGCGCTTAAATATCCCGACTTTTGCTCTTGCTGCTCTTCTGAGCCAGCGCCAGCAGTGCCATCGGTTAAAGTCAGATCGGTTGATTGATTCGTTGCCACGGTGCTACTCCACTACCCAGATTAAACTGGCATATTCATGATTTCTTTATAAGATTCTACAAGTTTATTTCTAACTTGTACCGTTGCTTCGAAAGCCACTGATGATTTTTGTGATGCTATCATGACTTCGGCAAGTGAAACACTTCTATCACCCATCTCTAGTGCAGTTACTTTTGATTTAGCGTCTTTTTGTAAACCATTAACTGTATTAATGGCATCTGAGAGTAAGTCACCAAATTGTGCCGATGATGTCGCCGCTGTTTTTTGCACTGCAACTTCATTGGTTTTAATGGTATTTCTTGTTGCCTCTACTGCCAGAGACTGCATTTCTTGATAAAGAGAGTTTGGTTGGATTTTCATAACACCCACTCCAATAAAAATATATAACCTGTAAAAGCACAAAGCGTGCCACAAATTAACTTATTATTTTCAGTGTGTTAAGTTCATTTAATGTGAGTCGATTTTTTGACAATAATACCAATGCTCTTAATTAAGTGAGTTATTTAAAGGATTGGTATTAAAAAAGAAGCCAAGATTTTGGCCTCTTTCAGAGTAGAAAAATTACGCAGGTAATGGGATCCCCATATCGCGCATTTTAGCGAGTTTATAACGCAAAGTTCTTGGGCTCATACCTAGTACCTCAGCAACGTCTTTACGCTTACCATTACACTTATGAAGCGTATCTAGGATAATTTGATGCTCTTTATCTTGTAATGTCGCTTTATAATTTGCAGCATCATAATTTTCTGTGTCACTGATTACAGGCTCAACTTGTCGCGCCTGTTGCTCCACATTGATCTGTGGCGACACTTCTGTATTCCTTGAGCTTGTAGATATTAAACTCGGCTGATAGTTTTCAATAAAGATATCTTCACCATGTACAATATCGCCCTGCTGCAAGATCAAAGCACGTTGAACCACATTATCAAGCTCGCGAACATTACCAGGCCATGAATGTGATAATAGCTTTTGCTTTGCGCTATCGCTTAATTGCACTGCTGGCTTACCTGCTTTGCTAGTATGCCTTGCTAACAAATGCTCAGCTAACACTACAATATCACCCGGACGCTCATGCAGGGGCAGCCACATCAGAGGAAAAACATTCAAGCGGTAATATAAATCTTCTCTAAACTTGCCTTCAGCTACCGCCTCTTTAAGATCACGGTTACTAGTCGCCAAAACTCTGACGTCTAAGTCGATAGTTTTTCTACCACCCAAGCGCTCTACTTCTCGCTCTTGCAACACGCGAAGGAGTTTGGCTTGCAAGCCTAAATCCATTTCAGTAATTTCATCTAACAAAATAGTGCCTTTTTGAGCTTGTTCGAATTTACCCGGACACGCTTGAATAGCACCTGTGAACGCACCTTTTTCATAGCCAAACAAAGTAGCTTCGAGCATATTTTCAGGAATAGCCGCACAATTAATGGCTACAAAGGCTTCATCTTTACGCTCTGATTTATCATGAATGAATCGAGCCAAGACTTCTTTGCCTGAACCGCTCGGCCCGAGCACCATCACACTGGCATCAGATTTCGCGACTTTATTAGCAAGTTCCAGTAACTGAAGACTTTGTGGATCAGCAACCACAGGGCCCTCTGTTTCTTTTTCTTTTGCAGGCATATAACGACTAACCATATTCAATAGTACTTCTGGCGCGAACGGTTTTGCCATGTAATCAATGGCACCTAAACGCATCGCCTCTACAGCATCGTCAATGGTTGCGTAAGCTGTCATCATCAGCACAGGTAAATCTGGGTAGTTAAGCTTAATGGTTTTGAGTAAATCCAAACCGCTCATTGCACCCATTTGTACATCACTAACCACAATAGAGAAGGTTTGCTTTTTCAAAAGCATCACCGCTTCTTCGGCAGAGCTCGCCTCAACCGTATCAAAACCTGAGAGTTGAAGTGTATCGATTAATGCTTCTCTTAACCCTGCATCATCTTCAACAACTAAAATTGAATGACTCATACAACCTCCAATTGCTCTGTACTGAATGAAATTGGCAGTAATAAACTAAAACACGCACCGCCTTGCTCATTATTGGTGACTTCTACTTTACCTTTGTGTGAGTTAGCCACTGAGCTAACAACCGCTAAACCTAGGCCTGTGCCTTGGCTTTTTGTAGTAAAGAAGGGTTCAAATATCTTTTCTGACAGCGATAAATCGACACCAGGGCCATTGTCAGACACTGAAATTCTCACTCTTTCTGACTCTTCATCACGCGCTGCACTTAATGTGATATGGGCATTTTTACCAATCACTTGAATGCTGTTATGAATTAAGTTTTGGATGGCACTGGCGAGCGCTGTTTTATTGCCTAAAATCTCAATGTCTGGTTCTGGTAAATTTACTTCAAGCTCACTGCTATTCATCGCCACCATGGCATCAGCACCCGCTTTCACTTCACTAAGCAGTTGCTGCATAGACACTTTTTCGATCACTTGCTGCTCACCGCTTTTTGCAAACAACAACATATCGTTTACTTGCGATTCGAGATCTTTCAATCTAGACATCAGCTTTTCATGAAAACGTGAACGAGATGCTTCAGGCACTTTATTACTACCTAAATTGGCGGCATACAGCATAGCTGCTGAAAGTGGCGTTCTGACTTGGTGTGCTAGCGATGCAACCATTTTACCTAGAGAGCTCAAACGCTGCATATGTGCCATACGTTTCTGTAAACGACGAGTTTCTGTTAGGTCAGTCATTAAAATTAATTGACCAGGCTCTGGCGCAAGTGCGGTAATATCAAGCTTGATCAAACGACCGTCTCGCAATGACACTTCGTGTCCATCGTCTTGTTGTGGGCTAAAAGAGCGCTGAATGATATTAAACCATTTCTCACCTTCTAGCGGCTCACCCAACATATCAATGGCAATTTGATTTGCTTTGGCAATCATGCCTTGACCATCGAGCACCACAACACCAGCAGGCATAGTATCAACTAGGTGACTTAACCAACTTGCTTGTTGACGTAAGTCGCTTAATTCCCCCACATAAGCCTCCTGCAGTAAACATGGGTTAAACTCTAAATCAGGTCGACGACTTAGAGGCGTTACTGGAGATAAATGTGATGTCTGGGCTAATTGTGCTAGTGCCATAACGTTAATCTCAAAACTTTAAACTAACCGAACAAAGCAGGTTGTGTGCCAAAGTTAAAAACCCTTTACTTTCAATACCTAAAATAACAATTAGACTCAATTTATTAAGTGTTACATTTTTGACACTGTTTTTTTATACAGCTTTATATATACTCTTTTTATACTCGTACCAATCCTCTTAATTAAGTGATCTATTTTGAGGATTGGTATCAACCAACAGAGATACAAAAAATGTGCACACGCTGCCTTTGGCTAGACGAAACAAAACCAGATTATGTTGCTTATCATGATGAAGAATGGGGCATCCCAGTATTTGACGACCAAAAGCTATTCGAGTTTATCACCTTGGAATCCGCACAAGCAGGACTGAGTTGGTACACTATTTTGAAAAAGCGCGATGGCTACCGAGCTGCTTTTAAGAATTTTGATGTTGATAAAGTTGCAGCTATGACAGATGAAGATGTAGAACGTTTAATGACTGAGCCAAGCATTGTTCGCAATAAATTAAAAATTGCGGCGACAATCAATAATGCCAAGGCATTTATAAAGATACAGCAAGAGTTTGGTAGCTTCGCGAAATACCAATGGCAGTTTGTTAATAATAAGCCGATCGTGAATCAAATACATAGCAAAGAAGATTACCCAGCCACCAGCGAGATCAGTGAAAAGTTTGCCAAAGATTTAAAGAAACGCGGGTTTAAGTTTTTAGGTCCAACTACAGTATACGCGCATATGCAAGCGTGTGGCATGGTCAACGATCACGATAATGCCTGCTTTAGAAAGCAAGAAACCATTGATTTATATTGCGATAAAGATTTTGCAAAAGAACTTGTGTAGAAAATAAAAGGTGTAAAAAATAAAAAGCGCATATTAAACGCGCTTTCTACTTTGAATTACAGATTAACCTGCCATGTTCAATACTCAGTCTTTATTTAAATTATACTTTTTCATTTTTTCTACGAGCGTTGTACGACGTACACCTAGTATTTCCGCTGCACGGGCCACCACGTAGTCGTTTCGCTCTAAAGCTTGCGTAATTAAACTCACTTCTAATTCAGCCAAGTACTCTTTTAATTCAATACCTTCATCTGGCAACAGGCCGAACTGATTTGAAGAGTCATTGAACCCAGAGTCAAACTCAACCGACTCTTCATCATAGTCGCTAAAACCACTACTAAATAATTCGTTAAATGCATCTTTCTCAAGCAATTCTTCGGGATACTCAGGTTCAAACGCTTCAACTTCAATATGTCGATACTTAGTCGGCAAGTCAGTGACGTCGACCACCTTTTCAGGAAACATTATCACCATACGTTCGACAAGGTTAGCCAGCTCTCGAATATTACCAGGCCAAGGGTGGGCTTTAAGACTCTCAATTGCACGCTCTGTAAACTTAGCTGTGCTGCCGCTTTGCTCATGCACTCGACGCATAAGCTCGTTTAATAGCAGTGGAATATCATCTGCGCGCTCATGTAAAGAAGGGTTTTCGATTGGGAAAACATTTAAACGGTAAAATAAATCTTCACGAAACTTACCGTCTTCTATCATGATCTCTAAATTTCTATGAGTCGCAGCAATGATTCGAACATCAGCCTGAATTGCTTTTGTGCCACCCACTCGCTCATAACTGCGTTCTTGCAACACTCGAAGCAACTTCACTTGCATTTGCAAAGGCATATCACCAATTTCGTCTAGGAATAAGGTACCACCTTGAGCGAGTTCAAAGCGACCTTTTCGTGCTGAAATCGCCCCTGTAAAAGCACCCTTTTCATGACCAAATAATTCGCTCTCTAATAAGTCACCAGGAATAGCACCACAGTTAACCGGTACAAATGGCCCTGTGCTTCTTTTAGATAAAAGGTGAACATTTCGTGCAACGACTTCTTTACCTGTGCCTGATTCACCTAAAATCAATACATTGGCATCAGTTTTCGCAACTTGTGAAATTAAAAAACGAACCTGTTTAACCGCTTCAGTTTCACCCACTAAACCATCGAAACTCTTACCTGCTGTGGCATCAGCTTTGTTAGGTAGCATTCGAAGGTATTGCTGAGAATCATGCAATAATTGCATGGTCACATCATGAATAAACGGCTCTGAGATTAAGCCAATAACATTAGCGAGGTCTAAAAGTGGTTTGAGCGTTTCGCCTATTAACAAAAAAGGAGTCGCAGGAGAGGCTTTAATGACTTGTTCGTGATCAAGCTCTGCAAGGGCACCTAGGACGACTATGGCATCTTTAGTCTTAGACATCTCTTTCTGAAAACCACTTTCAGAAACCATTTGCGCAGGTTGCCCCACAAAGTTGAGAGCAGCTGATAAGCCATTCGCGCGATTATTATTGTTATCTAAGATTAAAACCATTTAAGGAGTCCAATGCTTCTATCAATGTGACTTAATAAAAGATTGTAAGGGAGTATGTCAGGGATGCAATACCTAAGTGGCAAGTTTTTGACTCTATCGCCAAAAAAATGCCACTGAGCATGAGATATATCAATACTTTGTTATTAAAAGATTTATTAACTTAATAACTTATCGATCCCATTTGGTAATGCGTTTGATTGCGCTCTTAATGCAATATCAACATCTAGCTTAAACTGAGACGCAACGCCTTTTGCAGATTCTAATGCATAATCTGTACTTTCAATACGCTCTTGGCCTGCGGTCGACGCAAGCTGTGTTTCTCTATTTGAATCAATTGATTGATAAATCGAGTTTGAGAAACTAGCCAAATCACTTTGCTGATCATTTACGCTCTCTCTAAGCTCTTTAGCTAATTCAAGAGACTGACCCGCTTTTAGTTGAGATGATACGTCCAAGTTAGACAGTTGATCCAACACTTGAGAAACATCGACAGACAGAGATTGTGTTTCTCCTTGGTTTGGTGAAACTTGGAATTGGGTTGACTCCCCCGAAAAAACTGGTTTACCTGCAAAGTTGGTAGACTCTATTGTTTGCGCTATACCAGCTTGAAGTTGAACAACTTCAGATTGAATTGCACTTCTATCACTTGCGGATAAAGCACCATTATTGGCTTGAATAGCGAGGGCTTCAACTCGGTTTAAGTTATTTGTAACGCTTTGTAATGCCCCATCAGCCACCTGCGCAAAAGATACGCCATCATTTGCATTTCTTATTGCAACTGCACTGCCATTTTGTTCAGCAATAACGCTTGTAAGGATTTGAATTGCAGCGGCATCATCTTTTGCTGAATTGATCTTTTTGCCAGAAGCAAGTTTCTCAAAACCACTTTCTAGGCGATTCGTGTTTATAGTATTAGGTGAACTGATTTTCATATTGACTCCAAACAACATATAAAATCAGTTTTAAGTGTAGTTGAGGTGTTCAAACTATCATCAAATTAAGCCTAGTTTCTTAAATCCTGTTATTTAATATGCTATTTAGTTTTCATATAAGCTAAAGTATTGTTTAATTGTCAGGTTATTCTAAATCAACTTCGCGCAAAGGCTTTCGCAGCGTTTAAAGTGTAAAGATCTAAGTGCAATGGGTAAAAATCAATGTTCAATAATTCAACCATTTTAATCACTGGCGGTACAGGGTCATTCGGCAAGAAATATGTGAAGACCTTGCTTGAACGTTATAAACCTAAAAAGATCATCATTTTCTCCAGAGACGAATTAAAACAATTCGAGATGCAACAAGAATACAATGCACCATGTATGCGCTATTTTATTGGTGATGTAAGGGATAAAAATAGACTCATTAGAGCTATGAATGGGGTAGATTATGTAATTCACGCAGCAGCGTTAAAGCAAGTACCGGCTGCTGAATACAACCCTATGGAATGCATTAAAACTAATATAAATGGTGCTGAGAATGTAATTGAAGCAGCCTTGGATAACAACGTAAAAAAGGTCATAGCATTATCAACTGATAAAGCAGCAAACCCTATAAATCTTTATGGCGCAACCAAACTCGCGTCTGACAAATTATTTGTCGCAGCGAATAATATTGCTGGTGGCCATAAAACCACTTTTTCTGTAGTTAGATATGGAAACGTTGTGTGCTCTAGAGGTTCTGTAGTTCCAGTCTTTGAAAAATTTATCAATGAAAAGTTAGATCACATACCAATTACTCACCCTGATATGACTCGCTTTTGGATAAGCCTTCAACAAGGTGTTGATTTTGTTTTAAAGAATTTTGAAAGAATGCTTGGCGGAGAAATCTTTGTCCCTAAGATCCCTTCAATAAAAATCACAGATCTTGCAAAAGCTATGGCACCAAATTTACCCCAAAAAATAATTGGTATTAGGCCAGGTGAAAAATTACATGAGGTAATGTGTCCATCAGATCTCTGTTTTGACACCTACGAATATGACGACCACTTTGTAATTGCTCCTGGTATAAAGTTTAGTAGTAGAAGTAATGACTTTACTATTAATGCAATTGGTGAAAAAGGTAAACCTGTTAATCCTGGCTTTGAATATAATTCCCTTGATAACCCTCACTTTATGACTGTTAAAGAAATCACAGACTTTAACAACGAGGCCTTGAAATGATCCCATATGGCAAACAAGATATCTCTGATGCAGATATTCAATCTGTTGTCGAAGTTCTAAAATCCGACTTTTTAACTCAAGGCCCAAAAGTCCCCGAGTTTGAGACACTTGTTGCCAAATACTGTTCTGCAGAATTTGCTGTTGCTGTTAACAGCGCTACCTCAGCATTACATATAGCATGCTTATCTTTAGGTGCGCAAAATGGTGATATTGTTTGGACTTCACCTATTTCTTTTGTCGCATCTGCTAACTGTGCTCTCTACTGTGGCGCTGAAGTAGACTTTGTTGACATCGATATAAGTACAGGAAATATGTCTGTCACTGCACTAGAAGAGAAGTTAAAAATAGCAAAATCTAAAGGTCGGTTACCAAAAATAGTTATCCCGGTTCATTTAGCCGGCCAAAGCTGCGATATGGCAAGAATTCATGCTCTATCAAAACAATATGGTTTTTATATTATTGAAGATGCCTCACATGCCATAGGAGGAAGCTATCAAGGCCACAAAGTTGGTAGCTGTGCTTACAGTGATATTACAGTCTTTAGTTTTCACCCTGTAAAAATTATCACATCTGCAGAAGGTGGGATGGCATTAACCAACAATTATGATATTGCTCGAAAAATGAAAAAATTTAGCTCACATGGTGTTACTAACATCACTGAAGAGCTACAAGAAGTCAGCCATGGCCCATGGTACTATGAACAACAATCGCTCGGTTACAATTATCGTATGACTGAGTTACAGGCAGCATTAGGAATAAGTCAATTAGAACGATTAGATAAATTCGTGAAAAAACGTAATTACTTGGCTAAGCAATACGATACTCTTTTACCTGGTAACTTACTCCACCTTACCCAAAATTCAGCCACTGAAAGCGCTTACCATCTTTATATAGTTAAGTTAGATGAGCAAGTCTCAAATTCACAAAAAAAAGTTATATCAACACTAAGAGAGCGCGGTATTCAAGCGCACCTACATTATATTCCTATACACTTTCAGCCTTACTATCAAGCACTTGGTTTTGAAAAAGGTGATTTTCCGAATGCTGAAGCTTATTACTCCAAAGCAATCACTCTACCTCTTCACCCTAACTTAACTGAGCATGAGCAATTATTTATTATTGATACGCTCCGAGGCTTACTATGAGACTCGCATTAGGAAGTGTGCAATTTGGTTTGAATTATGGCGTAAGCAATCAGCAAGGAAAACCTAACCTAAAAGAAGTGGAAAAGATTTTAAAATTAGCTGTTAATAATCAAATTGACGTTATTGATACAGCTTATGCTTATGGTAACAGTGAGCAAGTTTTAGGAAAGCTGCATGCGCTCACGAAGCATTATCGCATTGTTACTAAGCTGCCTCCTTTTAAAGGTGAGGCCTTTAGTCAAGATGACTGTGAGGGCTACCTTTCCCTTCTAGAAAAAAGCTTAGCTAATTTAAATACAGATAGCTTATATGGTGTCATGTTTCATGCAGCACAAGATATCAAAAAAGAAGGTGCAATAAGTTTATGCCAAGCTTTGAATAAGCTCAAAAATGATAATATAGTTCAAAAAACAGGTGTATCACTTTATAGTCATGGCTGCTTTGACGAACTGCTAAAGCATGAGTTCATCGATCTAGTTCAGATCCCGTTTAATTGTTTTGATACTTTTTTTAAAGATTCAGGCTACTTAAAAGGGTTTAAAAAAAACAACGTCGAAATACATGCTCGCTCATGCTTCTTGCAAGGTCTTTTACTAATGCAGTTGAAAGACTTACCCAGTTACTTTTCACCTTGGCACAAACAGTTAGAAGAATTTACTCATATTGCTCAACAACATTCTATTTCGAAGCTTGAGCTGGCCATACTGTACACATTAAACGAACCTCTCATAGATAAAATTGTAATAGGTGTAAATTCTGAGCAACAGCTTGAACAAATTTTAGAAGCTTATGGCAAAATGTCAGATGCTGGCATTTGCGACCTACCCGTCTTAAGTTCTAAAGACCAAGCTTTGACAAATCCAGCACACTGGAAACTGTAATAATACGGTTCACTTTACTAATAAAACGACTTGTAATGTATTGAAGGCCTGTGCCCACTTTTAATAACTGACTTAGTTTGTTCACTCCCAAGATTCATCAAAGCATCTAAAACCCCTAGATGAGAAATAAAAGGCTCATACAGCTGCGAATATTCAGGGTGTTTATAGTTTTGATAGTATACGTCAACTCCGGCTCTACCAAGTGCCCCTCCAGGGTTATGTTTTTCAATATAACCCCTTGCCCCAAGCGGGGATAGATAAGTACCTGCAGAATAATGAGCACATAAGTTTGCCAAGCGTACGTCTTTCTCCCCTTCAATATCTAATATATGAGAAGTACGCTCTATGGGCGTATTTATCTCTAACCGTTTTAAAAATAACTTAATCAAACCAATATTAAAATCTGCTAAATTGTCACTGCCATTGAAGTAATAATGCTTTAATTCAGAAAAGAACTCTGCAAAGAATGGGGCTTTCCGGTAGTTCATCTCTATTGATTTAAGGTGCTTTTTTCGCCAAGGGTGTCCTGTTTTAAACTTTGTCTCACTAATGATGCTCTCCATACGTCCATTTGGTGTAGATACTACCTGGCTGAGCATTAGCTCACCTTGAGCACTTTTAATTCGATTCCTCACATGCCAATCACTTTTTTCTAATTTTACATCGTCGAGAAACACAAACCTATCAGCACTATCAATCAAATCAAAGTACCCTATCCAAGGCATATAAGTAGGCTGCATGACGGTCAATATCATGGTAAGTCACCTTCTTTTTTCAAAACCATTGTAAACTCA
This sequence comes from Pseudoalteromonas sp. NFXS53, assembly GCF_056629255.1. NCBI lineage: Bacteria > Pseudomonadati > Pseudomonadota > Gammaproteobacteria > Alteromonadales > Pseudoalteromonadaceae > Pseudoalteromonas > Pseudoalteromonas sp. NFXS53. The sequence continues at coordinate 175,696 of NZ_JBWVBR010000006.1, forward strand.
TAGGGAAAACCATCCGGCTTAGTCACATAGTCGTGTTTTAATTGAACAAATGGCGTTAAATGACTCTTAACATGATGAAATAGTTTAATTGGATCAACATAGAAAAGCGTATCCTCTTGATACTCAACATAGGATGAGAGCGCATTGAATATAACTGTATGATTCGCAACAGCAAAAGCCTTCTCAAGCGTTTTCATTAAAAAAACCTCATTGCAAGTAAGCACATTGTTAAAAATGCCACTCATTGCCACCACATCATATCCCTGTGGAAAATCTGCTTCTAAAAGGTTTAATTCGTAAAACTTGCTGAGTTTATCTTCCATAAACACTTGATTGTTCCTAGAAATAAACTCAGTTACAAAATCACATCCCAAATAATGCCCCTGATGACTGTTTTGCCTTAAATACACTAAAAAATCAGCTAGGCCGCACCCGAGATCCAGCACACTACTTTGATTATCAATAAATTCATGGAAAATTTTGAATCGTACATTTTGAGCACTCCGAGATACATGCTGAACCGAAGCTGGGGTATCACCATGCTGTTTATAGAGTTGCTGATAATAAGCTTTCAATTGCTCAGGCGTCATCATTAAACTCATTTATAATCTTTGCCATAATATTTATTTCTTGCTTTGAGATTTGGGGCTTAACAAACAAATTAATAATACTTTTTCCAATATAATCAGCATTTGGCACCTGACTATTCGTAAGCAGTGCCCCTAAACTTTGGTAATGACATGTAAAAACCTGATTTCGCTCTTTAGCAAACTCAATAAATTTTGCGCGTAATGCCGGCTCGATCAATAGGGGGTAACGCCAATAATTGATACTATATGGCATTGATAACTTTCTAAATAATGGATTACTAATCAACTTATCAACCTCAAGTACATTCTCAATACGTTGTTTTGTGGCCGCAGCTAATAACTTCACTTCATCTGCTATCGCTTTCAAATCATTTGCCTGGTTGGGAAATTGAAAAAAGATATTTTTTTCTAAAATTCTGGTCCCATTTTGTGCATGTAAGTCATCTTTAAATAATATTGCTCCACCCACTCCATGAGCAATCGGCTTATCATATCCAAAGCTAATAACACTTATATCTGCAAAACTTGCAATTGGGCGTTCGTTCACTTGTCCGCCATAAGCCAAACATGCATCCTCAATGACAATGATATCTCTTAGTTTCGAAAATCTGATTATATTTTCAATATCGCAAACTCGTCCGTAGGCATGGACGGCCAATATAGCTGCAGTATTTTTATTTATTACTGCTTCAATATGGGATAAGTCACTATTTAGAGTATCAGGGTTTACATCTGCTAAAACAGTCTGATAGCCAGCCATTTGTAATGCATACATGACGATTGGACAACAGCTTGCAGGTATAATAACTTGGCTGCCGAGTGAAACACCAGCAGCTTGCAATGCAAGAATAATCGCCACACTACCTGAACGCGTTATCAAGCTATTTGGCATATTAAACTGTTCTTGAAGAGCTATTTTAAGGTGATCTTCAGGTCTTTTCGGTACCATGACAATGAAAACTCACTCGGTTGTTCGATGATATCTACAAATGCAACATTTGGCTGCTGCTCAAGCCATTTCTTCAAACTTGAAATATCAATGAAGAGCCATTGGGAATATCGGTGGATTACAGGTAATGATGCTTCAATTGTTAGGTCACTACCAGATTTTATGGACTCTTCGAAACGACTATCAAGTAAATCCCCTATTAAAATTATTCCCTTCGAGTCTGTTACGGCAATAAGATTTGTTAAAACCTGTTTAACATAATTTAAGTCAGGAAAATAATGAAAAATACTATAACTTAAAACGCGTTGAAAGGGTCCATCAAAGGGAATTTCATTTGCTTCGCCTTGCAAAAATGTACTTTCTGGTGAACGCTTCTTTGCTTCAGAAATCATTTTTTCGGCAAAGTCCATTCCATAGATATGTTTAGGTTTAACGTTCAATCTTGATAATAAATAAGCATTTCCACAGCCCACATCCAAAAGTCTCTCATCACCTGTAAGCTCTAGGTTTGAATTAATATTATCTACAAGCAAAGTCCATATATCATTTTCAGCTAATCGTGCAACCTGCTTCTGAACATTACTGTCGTGCGCCTGAATATGCCAAGCTTGCTTTTTTTTCTCAATATCAGACATCTAACACCTGTTCAATCGACTTGACCAGAGCCTTTAATGATTCAGTATTATAATACTGGCGCATATGCTTCAGTTGCATTTTAAGCTCTTCATCGCTTAAAAAGGCTTTCAAATTTTTCATGAGTTCCTCAACGCTTATCTCTTCAGCTAAACCAAGATCAAAGCAAAGTTTCTGTTCTGCTAGAATAATTGTATCGTCTCTTTGTTCTGTTGTCTGTGAGATTGCCGCATTTGGCAGAAGACAGAAACCTGATTCATACTTGACAGAGCCACCTCCATTGATGACCACATCATGTGAGCTATAGTACTCAGCAATATTGTTAACGAAGCTTTTATAACGCAAGGTATTATGCTTTAAAGCCACATTGGGCTTATTACCCGCCAACACTGTAATTTGTGCACCAACAAGTATTTGGTCTATCGCCATGAGCAAAGTATCAGTGATGGAAAATCTGTCTGACGCACCTATAATAAGCAGAACATTCGTCACTTTAGATATCTCATGCTCTTTTTGAAGTTTATTTTTTCTTATTTGTTTGAGGTTAGGACTGAAAGGAAAAAACTGAGCGCCTAAAATGTGTTTATTACTTGAATTTACAAACCTTTCCGCACACACCCTGGCATTTATAATTAGGTCGATAAACTCGAATCTATAACTGTCAAAATCATCTACAACTAGTAGATTTGCACACTGCTTTTTTAACGTAAACAAGCTAGCTTCAGTTTGCTGGTAACAATCAACTATTACGGCTGTACAGTCATCTAAGTTTAAAGCTCTTAAAATCGAGAAACCAGCTTTCTTTACTCGATCAGATGCTTGAGTATTTAAATCCCCGAAAAAAAAAATTTCTAGGGCATTTTCCGCCAATCCTCCAGCTATAGTTAAGCATCGAGACAAATGTCCAAAGCCGACTTTTTTATTACCGTCACATATAAAAACAAGTCGACTAATCATTTATGGAACCAAATTTATTTGTAATGCTGTTATAGGTATCATTCAAAATATCATTTAATAGCCACAACTTACCCCCAAAACGCCCTGACACCATAATATTCTCAGCTATGTTATGTAATAACTCAAACTGCTGTGTAACATGTTGCGAAAACTCATGAGTCGGTACTGGGAAAGTGTTGTGAATAGTTTGCCTTGATGAAGAAACAATGTTTGAACTCGGATCGATCAATTGCATAGCAATAAGATCCGAAAATATTTTACTCTCACAAATCGAATCTGCCTGCTCCGCATCACTTAATACTTCAGCAGTTATTGAGTTCTTCTTTGTGTCACTTAAATTTGGATACAATGTTATACGAAATATTTCAGAACTCGAATCCCAATTCCACAAATAATGAGATTCTGTATTTAGTAAAGGTTTATCAAGCGTAAAATGGAATATATTTGCTGTGCGAAGTTTTGGGCGATAGCTATTTAGGTCATTAGTCAAAAACTTTAAAGCAAAAGCTGGTGGAGCACTCCAATATACCCAATCACATTGAAAAAGATCTTTTCCATTGATTTGAATTTCGCTTATCTGCTTATTTTTTGTTTTTAAACCGGTGATTTTTGCGTTATTTACAATATGTACACCACTATCAGTCACTTTTTTGACTAAGTCGTCAATCCAATATTGACACCCTTTTTCTGATTTTGGATAAAAATATAAAGGTTCTTCAACCCCTTCTTTACTCATCCAAGCTTGATAATCACTATGAGTATGGAAGCCAAGTCTGGAAGCATAAACAGGCAGCTCCTTGAGTGCAGTTGTCATTGCTTGATCTAGGGCTAACAATCGAGTGGCCCCAAAATAGTTAATGCTATTTTTTGCAGTAAGGTTTGTATAGTCCTCTTGTGAACCATATAACTTATCAATGACGGGCTTTACTAATTCATTAAAGAATACATCCCCTATTGAATTTTTACAGTAATCCTCAATGTTTGTATCTGAAGGCAAGGCAGTGTTAGAAACTAACTGACCCAAGCCCCTCTCATATTTATCTCTGTCAAGCTTTCTCGCATCTATTGTCTGAGTCTCTAAATCCCAAGAGCCCTTAAAATAGTTCCCTGTTTTCAAAACTGGGATATGATGCCAGTTAGCTACTCTTGACTCTGCAGATCCAAACAAAAACTTGTCCAACAGCTCTACGCCTGTTGGATTTGGAATGTGTGTCCCCTGATCATAATAATTATTTTTACTATCCTGAACAGAGTTTAATAAACCCCCACACTTCTGTGCATGCTCGATTAAAGTAACATTTTGCCCTTTCTTCTTTAGCAGATAAGCTGCTAATAGGCCACAAACCCCTCCACCGACTACAACACTATCACTCATATTTTTACTCCTCAATTTGACCGAGGATAATTTCTGGTGTTACTCGATCACCATATTCAACCGGCTTATTCAGTACCTGCCCTATATACTGAGGTAAGTATTTAGGATGCGCGCCAAACCCTGGACGCACTGAACGAATATCCGCATCAGTGATTACATGTCCTTCAGGCAGTGTTTGACAGAAATATAGTGACCGTTTTGCTAATATGTTTTTTTGAGCTGACTCAGTAATATCATAATTAACTCGCCCTAATGCTGCCTCTACTTGCCGTACATTTTCCACCATGACTTGAAACTCATCACAATCTAACGAGAAAAATGCATCAACAGACTCATCTTGACTATCATTTATAAAATGTTTTTCAATGATACTTGCACCTAATGCAACTGCTGTCATTGGCGCAATGTTACCTTCTGTATGATCTGATAACCCTGAAACGCAATTAAATGACTTAGCAATATCAGGAATAGTTTTAAGATTACATTCGTTTAAAGGTGTAGGGTAAGCGGTTGTACATTTTAATATTGCGATATCATTACAACCATTGCTTCGCAAAGTATTTACGGCAAGTTCTATATCTGAATAATTGGCAACACCTGTTGATAAGATGACTGGTTTGCCCGTTTTAGCTATATAAGCTAACAATCCAATATCAGTAATCTCTGGTGAAGCAACTTTGTAAGCTGGTACACCTAAACCTTCTAATAAATCCACTGCCGAGTAATCAAAAGGACTCGAAAAAATATCTAACTCTAATGATTGAGCTTCTTCAAATAGTCGCTTATGCCACTCCCACGGCGTGTATGCTTTTTGATAAAGAGCATGTAATGACTTATGAGATTCCCAAGCATTACCAGAAGGAAGTAAAAAATCAGGCTTTTCACAATTGAGCGTAATTGTATCCGCTGTATAAGTTTGCAGTTTAATCGCATCAGCACCGGCTTTTTTAGCTGCGTGAATAAGATCAATGGCTTTATGAATATCACCACCATGATTAGCCGACATTTCAGCAATAATATAACATGGCGACTCACCACCTATAATACGCTCATTTATTACTATGGAAGCTACCTTAGTCATATTTTTCCTGTTCTTTTAGCAATGAAATCGCGAGCCCTTCATTTCGGATCTCATGTTTATTTATAAGAAATACTTCTGGATGAGTATCAAAATACAATTTTATATCTTGGTAAGTCACACCTGTACTATTCTCAGCAAAATACTCTGTCATCTTGTTTATAACTTGCCAGTCATCCATAGTATCTAGAGTAAAACGATACCCACTATCATCAGTTTCATTTTGTAACTCAACAACATTAAACTCTTCAAGGTGATTAAAGATATACAAGGTTACATGCTCTCGCTCGGATGCTAGCTTTGCCTTTTTAGCAATCTCATTCAAAGTTGTTGCTTTAATGATTTCACAATCAACACCTTCAGCAAATCGTTCACTTAAATATGCATACTGTGCACCTTTCTGGTTAAACTCTTCAATTAACTCATCAATAATTTCAGGGCATATGAACGGAGAATCAGCCGTGATCCTGACAATATTGTCAGCCTGATAATCTTGGTTGGCGAGATAAAACCTTCCTAGAACGTCGTTTTCACTACCACGGAAAAATTGTATCCCTTTTTCATTTAACACATCACAAAGGGGCTGATTTTCGATATTGGTAGACGTCAATACTATAATATCATCAATGAGCAGAGACTTTTTCAAGCGTAAAATTAAATGCTCAACTACACTAATGTCGTTCATTTTCTTTAAAATTTTATTTGGCAAACGTGTTGATGCCATTCTAGCCTGAATAAAAGCAAGGGTTCTGCTCATAATCAGTTCAACCTCTCAAAACCACTATGGCAAACTGGCCCCTCTAATAAACTTTCAACATTATTTTCATCTAATGCTCTTTTTAAAAGAGAAATAACATCTGTAAATGCTTCTACGAATATATAACGTTTCTCCTTAGAATGCGCCAAAGAGACATAAATAACATTGCTGGCAAGCACCCCTCTTTTTAGCATCTCTTGTGTGTAAAGAGTCTTTAAGGTCAACGCTTGCTCAGTAGGGAAAAGAAGAATTGGCACGCTATCAACACCAATTACCTTTAAGTTAAAATCAAGTTTTTCACAAACCTGACTCATTTTAGTTTTTAGATCTTGTCCTATGCTTTGAAGCTGCTCACACACATTTTGCTCTTCAAACACTTTTAATGTAGCCAAAGCTGCAACAAACCCAACGCGTTCAGTCCAATAAGAGCTGCTTATAAAAGACTTCTGCGCAGCATCCATAACCGCTTTTTTTCCAATAACCGCGCCTATTGGGTGCCCATTCCCCATTGCTTTTCCTAAAACACAAATATCAGGCTCAATATCGAACAATAAATGTGCCCCCCCGGCATTTAGTCTAAAACCAGAGGAAATTTCATCGAATATCAAAACTATATTATTCAACTCGCAGAGTGCTTTCACTTCATGAATAAACTCCATATTTGGCATGCCATGACGGAAAACCTCCATCATAACGACACCGAGATCATCACCATGTTCAGCAATAATGCGTTTAAACTCTTCAATATTGCCTTCCTTAAAAGGCAATGCAGTATCCTGTAATTGGGCAGGTACACCACTAGGTGCTAACCCTGGCAAAAGTTGGTCTTTTAACTTATCACCCGATGATAAGTTTGTTGCAAGGTACCAATCATGCCATCCATGATAACCACAAAATGCCACTTTATTTTTTTTTGAATAAGACCTAGCAATGCGTATAGCTAAAGCACAAGACTCTCCACCAGTACGAGTAAATCGGACCCCATCAGCCCAACTATGCATACTTATTAATTTTTCGGCAAGTTCCACCTCTTCATAACAGTTTAAGCTAGACATTGAACCTGATTGCACTGCACCTACAACAGAACTAGTAACATCAGGGTGAGCATAACCTAAAGAGCATGTGCCAATGCCCATAATAGAAAAATCTAAGTAATGATTATCATCTAAGTCCCAAATTTCACAGCCTTTTGCTTTCTTATAATAAGCTGGCCACTGTTTAGGTAAGAACATTTCAGCGCGTTTTGATAACAGTTGATTACCGCCAGGGATAATTTTTTTTGCTTTTTCCCATAATTGTGCACCAGAATTGTTTTTTAATGACATAATTTTCCTTTGGGCTGATTGTTAACCACTAGTAGTTATATCGACTAGGTTTTAGATAAATTTTAAATAAGCAAAAAGAGTACCATAGGGCTTTGTTTTTAAAAACGTATAAAGCAGAATGTTTAAATGCAAAAAATCGTAAAATCAATTATGAACAAAAAAAAATCTATAATGCTGTTTGCAGTTGATCCTGGAGGTTCTAATTCGATAGGTGTCTTATCACAAGAGCTGAACAAAAACTATATAGTACATTCTTATGCTAGAGAGGCTGCTTATGAACATTTGCTAAAAAACAACCCAGGAATAAAAGTCACACATCTTCAAGACAAATACTGTCAATATTCTGTGCGTGTGTTTTTAAAGCTTTTGAAAAAACTCAACCCTGCTGTAGTCATTACAGATACGGCCAGTCGTGATTACTCTAATAGAAGCCTTTGGCAAGCCTGTAAATTAGCAGGTATCCCAAGTATAGCCATTCTTGACCAGTGGATGAGTTACTCAGTTCGTTTTCTCCAAGAACACAAATCCTACCAAGATAAACAGAGCTACGAGATAGATGAATACAACTTACCACAGGTTATTGTTGTGATGGATCAAAGTGCTAAATCTCAAATGGTAACAGAGGGCATTCCCGAAAAAATGATCCAACCTCTTGGCTCTCCCTATTATCAAAAGCTAAATAACTTTTCCAAAGTTAAAAAGCAAAAATCAAAGCAAGACCTACAAATATTGTTCGCTTCAGAGCCTATTACCTCGACTTATGGACATACACTGGGAAAGCATATACATGGCTACACTGAACGTTCAACAATACATGCTTTATGTCAAAGCATTGAGAAAAATGATTACAAAAGAAAGATCAGAGTATCAATTAGACCTCATCCTAGAGAGTCAAAGCATCGTTATAACCAGCTGCTTTCAAGGTATAAGTTCGTAACATTATGTAGAAGTAAGACTGTTTATGAATCTATTTCTTGCCACAATGTTATTATCGGTATGTCATCAACAATGCTATTAGAAGGTGCTTTTATCAATAAACCAATAATAAGTATACAAATAGGAAACCATGGACGCAGCCCATTTTATTTAGAACAAATAGGGCTTACACACTCACTGCGTTATACTTTTGAGCTAAAAAGGCTAGTTGAAAATATCCTAAGAAATAACCTAAAAAGTTATCAAGTTAGTATTGACTCAAAGGGTAACGCTATTGAGTCAATTAGCAACCTAATAGAGAGCCTTTAAGATTGATAAACCAATTTGAAATATGGTTTTAATTCTGCCCCAAAACTTAATTTAAACCACCCTCGGGAAGGGCTATTTACACCTTCTAGATCAACTTTATGGATACCTCGCTCTGCCAATATAGAAAAAGTTTGCCATAAAACTGCTGTTCCCGTATGCGTATTACGATATTCATAATCACTTGCGCCAAATAAATAGTAGCCAGTATCACCCATGATAAGAAAAACTGCCATGCTCCCCAGTTCTCCAGCACTTGTGCGAGCCTCAAAAAGCAATGCTCTATCGTCTTTAATTAGGTTTAAAATTAAAGCCCTCATTTGCGGGACTAGATCACTACTTAATTCAATATCTTGTCTGTCGAAAGTCTGCTGATAGAGTGCTAAAAAAGTTTCTACATCATAGCTTTGAGAAACAACTACTCCCTTTTCTATCCCATATCTTATTTCTTGTCGTCGCGACACTGAAGCTTGAAGATAAAGGTCATTTTCCTTCAATATTTTTTGATTCAAAAGTAAGCTAATATCAACAATACCTGTATACTGAACCGACTCTTGATACATAGGCTTGTCTTCATGATAATGAACCCATTGAAAGGCTCGAATATCCGAAATCATTGGAGGTAGGGTAATGGAAATATGTGAGAAGTTCTCAACTAAAAACTCAGCTATAGTTTGTAGTGCTTTAAACTGCTCAGAACAAGTCTGTGCACGATTTAACTTTTTAAAATCCCTGAAAAAAACTCCATCATGAACAAGTAAGTCATGACCAATTACCTTTTTCCCGGTAGGATCCACTGCAACAAGACAGCCAGCAACAATCTCGTCCCCTTTTTTACACAAAAACGCCTTAAAATTTCCGTTTAAGGGTTTTATAAATGATGATAATGAAAATGGTGTAGAAGTAGACGAAGACTCTACCAATTTATCCCAATTGTCATCTATTTCAGTAACAACAACTTGATATTTTTTTAAATCAGACATCTTTATCTTCAACTTCTATTAATAGACCCTCTTTGACTAAGCGTTCTATTGTAGGCAACAATTCAAGAGCATTTACTTTTATTTTTTCAGCTATAGCTATTAAGTCATGCTTACCATCACAATAAGATATCAGGTTAGTTAATGTTCTTACATCAGTATAATCCAAGGACATACTACTTAATGTTGGGTACAGCCCTCTTTTACCAAGTTGAGGCTCACATAAGACTGTGACTTTGTAGAAAGCATTTGCTTCAATTAAAGTTATAGCTTTATATACGGATTCTAACCCTCCAGCTAAACCTGACGGAGTCACTAAGTCAAGATTATCTAACGATGTGTGATATTCAGGGTAATCACCATAACGTGTTCGCATAATAGACCCAATTGGTAAATCTACACCAGGTGCACAATATTGCCTCTCATCACTTCCACGAGACAAGTAATCATATAATTGAAAATCTGGTGAAAAGTATTTAAACATATGAATGGCGGCACGATCTGAGAGTGTATTCTCTTCTCTAGACTGAAGGTAAGAATGGTTTCTATCATCACCTATACAGGTAAGTACATAACCGGCAATAACTTTATTTTTTATATCGCTCAAACTTCGAGAAAGAAAAGTAATCGCACCAATTGTCTCTGGCACAAATACAAACCTATAGCTAAATTTTCTTTTGGGTATTTCTAATAACTTTTTAATCAATGCCATTGTAACTACTGGGCCTGATAATTCATTATTAGCCATAGAAGGGTGGCAAATATAAGTCGATATTAATACTTCTTTTTCACTTTCTCCTTTAAGGTAATATTCCCCATAGTTCAACTCACCTTCAAAATGTTCAGAATCTATAACAACTCGATACTGCCCTTCAATCAAAGACTCTCTCTGTTCATGTGATAAACAAAACCCCCAACGTGGGGCATAGTATGATGTTACATATGGTATAGCTTTCGGTAGCTCTGGCAACGAATATAAGTTATCTTGCAGTTCAGATAAAGATACATATTTGTTTACTGAGATTGAGTAATTCAATACATGTAAGTTATTCTTTTTAAAGTCGACTATTTTTTTTCCATGAGGGTCTAATATATAAGCTTCATTAATTTTCCATTCATTAGGAATAGTCCAGTCAAATACATGTGAGCCCGATTTAACCGAGTGTAACTGCAACTCATTTAATTCCTTACCTATATAAGCAAGGGTTTCTCTTACACCTTTTCCTGTAAGGCTTCGACATATAGGGAACAAATCTTGTGCCCATTTATGCATTATTAAGCCTAATTCGGAGAAATTCACTGTCGAGTTATTCACCACCTAACCTCCAAGACATCAACATGCCATCTTTACTGTTAACTTCGGATATAGGCCTATATTCTGGTTTAAACCCCAATTTTGTGTAAGCCGCGATTGCTTGCTTATTATTTTTGCTAACACCTAACACAATAAGTTTTGTTGCATAATTTGACCTCAGATAATCAGCAATTCCCTTAATGACCTCTCCAGCTACGCCTCTCCCCCTGTATTTAGGCTCTCCTATCAGGATTCCAATCTCTACTATACTTTTTTGCTCATTCAAATACTCAAACTTCACATTGCCAATATGCTCTTCAAAGTCATGGGTAAATATTCCCATCAAGTAAGCACTTTCATTATGCAAATAAGATTCTATATATGTTACTAAGCTTTCTTTATCGCTTTGAATATTGGTAAGGTAAGTACCTGCTGTTCCTTGAAGCCAGCTCAAATAACGAGGTGTTGCATTTTTTTTTGTTAACTCTACAAGTTGAAAACGAGTGGTTTCAATCATTTGAAATACCATTTACTGCTAAAGTTCTTCTATGATAGCTTAAATTTGTATGCGGCAAAGTTTAAAAATAAATACTCAATGGTTCTTCGATTTTTCCGTATTATTGAGTTTGCCTACTCTTTAATTATGTTCCCTAGACGCTAAAGACAACTTATCCTTAGTAGATAAACTTTACTTATTAAAAGTTGCACTGCGCAGAAATTGAAATTTTATGGTTCTCAATATTATTCGTCAAACATTAAAACTATGTTTTAATTACACTCTTTCAACAGCATCAGCAATTAGCCATATTAACCCTAAAACCTTGGCTTAATTTATGCATATTTATTTTAATGAATTATAAAGTTTAACATAATCAGTACATTCGTAATGTCCGTTCCATAAACTTCATTATAGGAATAAAAATGACAAAGTTTAATTGGCAAAGTATATATGAGCGTGGTGAACAGCTAAATCGATATCCATACGATTTTATTGTTTCTCAGTTTTTCAATTTCAAGTCCAACTATATAAACAAAAAAATTAAGGTATTAGACTTGGGCTGTGGAGCTGGCAATCATGCGCTATTTTGTGCTGAGAATGGCGCTGAAGTTCATGCTGTTGACTTCTCCATAGCTGCTTTGAACGAATTGGAAAATAGAGCTAAAGATAGAGGCCTAGGTGATAGAATTACCGTATCACAGGTAGATTTTGAAGACTTTCATATAGACGATACAGGCTTTGATTTTGTTATAGACCGTCTAAGCGTGTCCCATACATCATTCAAATTTGCAAATATAGTATTCGATAAAGTACATACTATAATGAATGATAATGCATGCATTGCTAGTGTTCTTTTCTCAGAAGGCCACAGCCATAAGGATTTTGGGGAGTACTTTCCAGATGAAGGAATTTGGAGAAACTTCAGCGATGGTATTTTCCACAAATTATTATCAGCTAACTTTTATAAAAAGTCTGATATTCTAAAAATATTTGACAAATATCAAATACTTAATTTATCACTTGAAACACAATTAGATTGTTTAAATAACTCAGAGCAATTTGAAGTTTGGAATATAATTGCAAAGAAGGGGCTTTAATGTTTGACGCAATTGTAATAGGTGGCGGTTTTAAAGGTATGATGACTGCCTATGGCTTAGCAAAGCAAAATAAGAAAGTTGTAATTATAGAGCAATCTAATGAGCTTGGAGGTTTTATGGAGCCTATTTATTGGCAAGGCCATAAAATTGATCGAGGCCCACAATTTTTAGATGGAATTACTCCTGAGCAAAAAGAAATACTAGATGATATCATGCAAGATGGTGCACCACTTGCCGAGCTTGATTTTTCTTATGCGACATACTGGAATGGAATTACTACTAGTAACTTTGCTATTCCAGATTATCGTCACTTACCTACACAAGAGAAAGCATCTTTACTCTATGAAGCTCTTTCTAATAAAGAGCAAAATCAAGATGCTTCCAATTTAGCTGCACTGTATACAGAAGGTGAACAAACAACATTCAAATATGTAAACCAATGGTGTAAAAAGTTTTTAAATACTGAAGCGAAAGATCTCTCACCATTAAACAAAGGGCTAGTAACCTTTTTTGGACGCAAGCTACTTTTTGATAATGAACACAGCCTTTACCTTAAACAATCGTCTATTCTTGATAATGTTCTTGCTGCAGAAAAAGTAACCATTAATCATAATACATTCAACTTATACCCAAAGAACAAAACATTAGGATACTTCAAAGAACAGTTTATCCATGCTTTGAGTAAATTGAAAGTCAATACATCTTTAAATTCGACTGTAAAAAAGGTTGAAAAGGAATTAGGTAACTTCTGTGTCAAAGTTGAACAAAATGGTAAAGAATTAAGTTTCACAACCAGTGATATATACTTCTCAGGTACAATAGAAAGTACGGAATCAATACTATTTAATAAAGAAGAAATCAAAAGCTTTATAAAACCTGTTTCCCAAGTATTTTATTTGATGGAGCTGTCTGCTCCAACTAATGCCCCTTTCTACACGATGAACTATTCAGAGGACTTAATAAGCCGGGTAACATACTTTTTAAATTATGCTCAAACACACGATGCCAAAGCACCAATCATATGTGTTGAAGTACCAACTGAAACTAACTCTGACATTTGGAATGCTCCTGACTCATATGTGAATAAGGTTAAATGTGAGCTTAAAGAGATGGGTTTTGAAGGTATAAAAGACTATAAAGCAGTAAAAATAAACAGCACTTACAGAGCGCTATTGGATGGTTATGAAACAAAACTGTCTGATTTGTTAGATAATATCGAAGCTGTGTATGGTTCAAATATTCATATATTAACGCCTCATATTTTAACAAGGGCTGCGATGATGCATGAATTACACGAAAGAGGTATATTAGATTACTAGACGAGCTCGTAGAATAGCGCTTTTAACATATTTTGTATTAGCGCTATGCAGTTCTTAACTCGAGAGAGACATTGGATTACGAAGAAAGTAAAAACAAATTAATTTGAAGGAAATTCGTTCTTACTTTTTATGTAACTTATCTCACTTAGCTCTAAAAATATTTATTTGGAATTAAGCAAATACTTTTTTACACCTGCCTTACCTTGCTTTCTTAAAGAAATAAGTTCAGCTGTTGCGAGTTTGTGCTTAACTGCTTGATGCTCAAGTTCTTTGATTAAATTTAGCCACTCATTAATAGCTTCATGGTTTGGCTCGTCAGTATTGTGCATATATTGCTTAATAGCTGTTTTTAGTTCTTCATGAATTAGATTTGGGTCATCATTTTGACCCTCCAAATCTAATCTAGCTAAAGCATCTTTCAAACGTTTTAAACAATCTTCTACTGATTGAGCGTAGTCCAATGTCAACTCCGCTCCTCTGGTGGGATGCTATCCCAACCAACTTTTATTTCTGAGATGATAGCCAATACTTCATCTATCTGCTGAGCGTCGTTTTTTAAGTTGGCATCTAAGAGCTTTCTTTGACAGAAATCATACAGAGAATCAAGGTTTCCTGATATTTCATCTCCTTGCTCAAAGTTTAGAACTTGCTGAAGTGCTCCGAGCAGAGTTATTGAATCTGAAATAAATATGCCTTTCTTTTCATAGTCTTTTCTTTCAATAAACCCTTTTGCTGCAGATAGCTTTCCTAATATATTTGTAAAAACAAGTTTGACCTGATCATAAGGAGCCATTTCCTGCACACTACTTACAGTTACTTGCTTATACTTATTAATTGATAAATGTTGCATAATTAAACTCTCTAAAAAAACAATCCAACATAAGCAAATTAAATGCCATTATTTAAACCGCTCTATTCTAATTAAAATTTTAGATATGTGACGGCTTATTATAAAAAGTAATATAGTCACGATACAAATCATCAACATGTTGATGGAAAAGCCCAATACAAGCATTCATAAATTCGGCTCGCTTCTCTAAGTTTTTGTAATAATAACTATTTGTCATGATATATGCTTGCAGGTATCGAAATGTTCCTTGGATAGTCCAAAAAATAACTCTCCCGTCAACAGAGCTCTTTAATTGCTGCATAACTTTGTTTTGAGCAGTAAACGCATCGGCTAGTTGCTCCCTTGTGTCGAAGTACTGATTTGTAATACTTAGAAGCTGTTCTAGCACTTCTTTTAAAGCACTGTTAATCTCAGATGCTCTTTTATCAACCTCACTTATTGACAGCTGCTGAAGTGAAGTTGCGACATTCAATAAATTATCAACTGCTATATCTTTATCAACAATTGTATCGCTTAGCACAATATCATTAATACTTACTGGAGTAGTCAAACGAATAAAAGCACCATCGGCAGTATTCTTTGCATTAATTTTCGGGTTAGCTTGAAGATACTGCTCTACATTACCCTTAGATAAGTCGAAGAACGAAGTAGCTAACACACTTTCTCGAAAGTTCCCTTTGACTACTAACTCGCCTTGCATACTTTTTTTAGTTGACTCTTTGAACTTAAAATCACTGTCATAATATATGCTATCTTTAGAGTGATGCTTTTCCTCACTAACAAATCCAAAATCAGTTCCACACAGATAAATATTTTTAAACCCTAACTCTCCAGCAACTGCCAGCGCTGTGTTCGATACCGTCGGGTTACTAAATTCAGGAAAAGTATACAGCTCACTTGAATCTAGAGCGCTCATTAGGCGCCCTCCTGCATCATTAACTTTTCCTAATAAATAGCTGGACTTGAATTTATCTAATATCTCATCATAAACTGTATTGAGAGCTACTATTCTTAGATCCTTTAACCCTATGTTTAAACCTTCCGTTCTTTCTACGACTTCTACCCAATCAATCAGACGGGCAGCTCTTTCAGCTTCAACATGTAAATCTGGCTTAATTCCATTCACTAACAATGACTTTAATGAAGTTCCTGCTGAAATAACAATAACGTCATTCTGATTTTCTCTTAAGAAATCTATTGCCAAATCTAAAGATGGCCCATTTGCGCAGATAAAAACTGGTTTACTTTCTAACGGATTTTCAAAATGTTTTTTGTTTTTTATTACTTTTGAACCTGCTTTTAAATTTGAAAGAGTATGAGATATACTGATGATTTCATCTTCCATGAACCCCCAACCATTTGACCAGCGATGTCCTATTTCCTTAATTCTTTCTTTAGTAGCCTTTATAGACTCACTTTCATAATGAGTAAAAAATAGTACTCTACTTAGATTAAAGTGACCCTGTTTAAATAAAAGTTTTGAAATTTCATTTACTACACCGTCAGGGCTACCGCCAACTCGAATTACAAACTGCCCACCAACCTTAATGCAATATTCGAACAAAGGTCGTAGCTCAATACAATGAAGAAGCGCAAAAAAAGTATCTTTATTTGGCTCAAATAAGAAAAAGTTTAGAATATCCTTTTTCTCAAAAAGCTTAGGAATTTGATACCCCAAGCCGCCACCTAGCATACATACGAAATCAAGCCTGTTTTCATTAGCAGGGTTACCAACTTCATTACCGGCTTCTTCCACCCTAACATTGTATATAGACTTTAGGACAGCAGCATGCTTAAAAACCATATCCTTATCATCTTGATGGTTAATTTTATAACGGTAATATTCAGGCCTGCTTAGGAATTGTTCAACTTGCTCTTCTGCAAATCTTTCAGCCGATTTTGGATAAACTATATCGCCATTATTAGTTAAATTAATATCACAATGTTCATTAACGCTTATGAAGTTACTCTCAGGTGAGTAGCCATCAAACTCTTTGTACAGGCTAGGCATGACTTCTTTTAAAAGAAGTAAATTAGAAAACAATGTTGCTTTAAGCTTTAGCCTGTTTAAATCGGCAAATTCAGAATTCAAAAGTGAAACCTCTTATTATTTTGAGTTTTTAACTACACCAGGAAGGTTAGATAATTGTTGTTGTAAGTAAGCGCCGGTTGAATTTAATCCAGATACAAGTAAATCCATTGAATTATATTGATCTAGTAAACGTGTTTCATAGGCTTTCATTTTTAAATTAAAACTTTCAACCTCTTTCTCAAGTCTATCTAACTGAGACTCTCGACCATCAATACGAGTCTGCATAATACCTTCACTCTTCGTATAGACTTCTGTAACGCTTGTAAGGTTTGCTACAAAACCATCGTCACCATTTTCACCAAGAAAGAAAGTCTGAATAGCATCAGGGTCAGCGTCTATAGCTTCTTGAAGTTGTTCTTTATCGAGACTTAATTTTCCATCTCTTTCGGTTCTAACACCTAAATTGGCAAGAAACTCTGTATCACCATTACCTGTACTAAACTCTCTAGTAACTAGGTTTCTAAGTTGACTTACAGTCCCTCTTAAAAGTGAGTCGCCAGCCATTGCTCCTGTGCCATCTTCACCAGAGCGACCTAATTGCGCAGCTAAATCAATATAAGCATTAAACTTATCGATGAAGGAATTGATTCCCGCCTCTACATTTTTATTATTTTCTGTAACTTTAAGTTCGCTTAGGTCATCATCGGTACCGTGCTTTTTCTTCACGTTGATAGTAATTCCATCTATGACATCTTTAAACTCATTGGTATTACTCTCAACAACGACAGTACCGTCAATGGTTATCGAAGCATTGGTTGCGGCTGTCGTTTCAGTCATGTTAGTTGCGAAAGTCGATGAAGCAGCATCAGAATCGAAAGCTAATTTCGACAAGCCAGTGGTGTCAGTACCATTACCATCAACATCATCAACTACAACTTTTATCTCATTGTCTGCACCTGATGATTTACTTGATAGCACCAAACGCTGGCCTGCATCATCAGTTACTATTGTTGCATTTATGGAAGTATTATCTTCTGAGTCGTTTATAGCGTCTCTCACTTCTTCAAGAGTAGCAGTATCTGAAACATTTATTTCGAATGAGTTTTCACCCGACGACAACGTGAGCTTACCTTCACCAACAGGTGAATCGGCAACAAAACCGTCTGATAATATTTTATGATTTTGAGCAAGCTCATTAACTTTAACTGAATAGGTATTTAACTGAGCTGTTTTCTCAGAAGAAACAGACACAAAATCATCAGAACCACTTATACTTCTTTTCTGATATTCATCAATATCACCAAGTCCTTCTAGAGACTTCGCAATATCTTCTAAAGCGCCTTTCATCGAGCCCACAGCTGAAATGTCGGTTGTATACTGTGCTTGTTGCCTAGTGACTCGAGCCTGATAAGGCGCTTTTTCAGCATTAACTAGTGCATTAACGATTTCGTTAACTTGTAAACCAGAACCTATACCTGTAAATGAGATTGCCATATCGAGACTCCAACAACATAAAAGCTTATACTTTATAATCGACCAACGTGCCGGTAGCTTTAGCTAATTTTGACACTATATCGAGCACTTCTTCAGAAGGGTATTGCTTGACTAAATCGCCACTACTTTTATCTATTACTTTAATGACATCTCGACCAGAGTCTTCATGCACACTAAATTCTAGACCTTTATTCATTTCGCTCACAAAATCCTGCAATTGTTGAGCCACCTTTTTCAATTCCTCAGCTGAAAGTTTATCTTTTTTACTTTTGGTTGAGTCTATATTGCTAACTATAGTCGAATTCAATTCAATGGCACTATCTTTCTCATTACTCTCATCGATAACAAGAGGTTTATCTTTTACTCCAACAGCTTGAGCCGAAGTAGTATTACCAGACAATGATTGAGCATTTTGCGAAATACCTTGAGATTCCATTTCTTCACCTCGTCATGATTATTGGAAAATAATTTACTTTCTAAAAAAGCAAAAAGGAAGGGTTCCCCCTTCCTTATTAAACATCCTGGTAAACTAAATTTTTACTATCCTAGTAGACTTAGTGCCGCCTGTGGTAACTGATTTGACTGAGCTAAAATAGATGTACCTGCCTGCTGCATTATCTGATTCTTAGTCAGTTTAGCTGTTTCAGAAGCATAATCAGTGTCTTGGATACGGCTTCTTGCAGCTGATACATTTTCTTCAACGTTTGCAAGGTTACTGATTGTATTGCCAAAGCGATTTTGAACCGCACCTAAATCCGCACGTTGTGCATCAATTTGAGCAAGTGCTGCATCAATAGTTTTAAGCGCATTTTGGGCACCGTCAGAAGTTGACCCTGAAATGTCAATCGACTCTACCGTTGTTAAAGCACTCGTACCACCAGTTGAAGCAATTGCAGCTGAACCTGTTCCGAACAATTCATTTGCTGTAGCACCTGAAATACCAATTTTATCAGCAGAAGATAAGTTCAGCTCTGAAGATACACTTAAAGAACCCGATGTTGTACCAACAGCTTGACCGCCAATTGTGAACGCACTTGCGTCATCAGCACCAGTTGTATCAATACCATCCACATCTGTTGCTTTGAAAGATATAGAGTTTGCTGAACTGTCATAAACAGCATCATAGCCATCTTCTTGCATGTCTTTAGCAAGACGCTCCATATCTCCACCGTAGGTAGATAAGTCATAACTATCAACAGCAGTACCGCCTTTCTTAACCTCAATTGTTGAAGTACTGGCAGCTGTAATACCTGCAATAGTTGTATCAAGTTTAGCCTCAGCAACAACACCATTACCAACAGCGTTAATGTTATCAGCAATTGTTGCTGCGCCATCACCAGCAGTTACAGAAACATTTGAACCGTTAATATTCAATGTATCTGCAGTAGTAGTGTGATTATCAGCAAGTGCAATAGTTTCAACATCACCAAGATTGGTAGTAGAGTTAGCTGTTGAACCTGGACCTGATATTTCGTTAGCTCCAATTGCGTCAGCTGACATATCTCGAAGACTTACATTAATCGTTTCGTTAGCATTAGAACCAATTTGGAATTGTTTTGTGCCAAAAGTACCATCAAGAAGGCTAGTACCACCAAACTTTGTCGTTTCTGCGATACGTGTTAACTCTTGCTGCAATGCACTTACTTCTTTCTGTAGTGCAGCTCTATCATCTGCACTGTTAGAGCCGTTAGCTGATTGCAGTGATAAGTCACGCATACGCTGTAAAATATTTGATGATTCCTGCATAGCACCTTCAGCTGTCTGTGCCATTGAAATACCATCATTAGCATTTCGTTGCGCAACGTTTAGACCGTTTACCTGAGAGGTAAGACGGTTAGCAATCTGAAGACCTGCTGCATCATCTTTTGCACTATTGATACGCATACCAGAAGATAAGCGTTGCATTGAAGTTTGAAGTGACTCACTTGAGCCAGATAAGTTTCTTTGTGCATTCAAAGAGGTTGTGTTGGTATTTACTGTTAAAGCCATGATAATACTCCTGATTACATTTCGTAATGGAAAGTTAGTTACTTAACCAGGAGCTAAAGCGCGGTTGCTGTGCAATTTTGCTTAATTAAGCTCCTTACTGATTAACTTAACGGCAGGGTTTCAAACTTCTTTAGGAAAAAATTAAATTTTTTTACGCTTTTCTGTAAATAATTAATTTTCCTTGTTTTTGCCTTAAGCTCTAACATCTTTATCGGCTCTAAAACGCAAATTATTACCTTATTTTAGCTAATTTAATAAGTTTTTTAATCATTAAAAGTTCGTTCAAAATAGTAATAACAACTTATTAAGGTTGGATGTTTAGAGTTGAAAAATAAAAAAGCCACCGAGATGGTGGCTTAATGGAGATGGTAAAGCTTGGTTAACCACCCAATAGACTGATTGCCGCTTGAGGAAGCTGATTGGCTTGTGACAAGATAGATGTACCTGCTTGCTGCATAATCTGATTTCGTGTCAACTGCGCAGTTTCCATTGCGTAATCTGTATCCTGAATACGGCTTCTTGAGGCAGATACATTTTCGGCAACATTAGCTAAGTTAGCGATCGTATGCCCAAAACGGTTTTGTACCGCACCCAAATCCGCACGTTGCTCATCAATTTGTGCAAGCGCTGCATCTATTGCTTTAATTGCAGCTTGCGCACCAACCGAATTTGCTCCTGAAATATCAATTGATTCAACACTTGTTAACTCACTAGAACCACCCGTCGACAGTATCGCAGCAGAACCAGTACCAAACAACTCATTAGCAGTGTTTCCTGAAACGCCGATTTTATCTGCAGAAGAAAGATTTAGTTCAGCAGATAGGCTCAGTGAACCACTAGTTGTTCCAACTGCTTGACCTGCAATAGTGAAACCACTTGAATCATCCGCCCCTGTCGTATCAATACCATCCACATCTGTGGCTTTAAATGCAATTGAACCTGTATCGCTATCATAGACCGCATCATAACCATCTTGCTGCATATCTTTAGCAAGGCGTTCCATATCACCACCATACGTGGACAAGTCGTAATCATCGACAACAGCACCACCTTTTTTAATTTCGATAGTAGAAGTACTTGCAGCAGTAATACCAGCAATAGTAGTATCGATTTTAGCTTCAGCTACTACACCATTACCTGTAGCATTTATTGAGTCTGCAATTGTAGCCGCACCATCTCCAGCACTAACAGAAACATTTGAACCATTTATGTTTAATGTATCTGCAGTAGTGGTGTGGTTATCAGCTAGAGCAATGGTTTCAACATCACCCAAAGCAGTCGTGCTATTGGCAGCCCCTCCCGGCCCTTTAATCTCATGCGCACCAATAGCATCAGCAGCCATATTACCAAGACTTACATTGATTGTTTCGTTCGCATTTGCGCCCACTTGGAATTGCTTAGTACCAAATGAACCATCAAGCAGACTGGTACCACCGAACTTTGTTGTTTCTGCAATACGTGTAAGCTCTTGCTGCAATGCGCTCACTTCTTTTTGTAGTGCTGCGCGATCGTCAGAACTGTTAGAACCATTTGCTGCTTGTAACGATAAATCACGCATACGCTGTAAGATGTTTGCCGATTCTTGCATCGCACCTTCAGCCGTTTGCGCCATCGAAATACCATCATTCGCATTTCGCTGTGCTACACTTAAACCGTTAATTTGTGATGTAAGTCTGTTGGCAATCTGTAGACCTGCAGCATCATCTTTAGCGCTGTTAATGCGCAAACCTGATGACAATCTCTGCATTGACGTCTCTAGTGCCATACTAGACTTCGATAAATTACGTTGGCCGTTTAAAGAGGCAACGTTCGTATTTACACTTAAAGCCATAATACCATCTCCTAAGTATTTCGTAGGTTGTGGTTCAGGACATCACATGGCTGAAACCACTGAATTTTTATTTACACGTTCTGTAAAAGCAAATACCGTTCCAATAAAAAAACAAAATAAAACAAAATATAAAACCCATATATTTCAACTGCTTAAATTAAACCTTTGAAGTTTTAATTTTCATAAAAGGCTTAAAAAATAGCCGTGACAAAAAATTGCCGCCCGTCATTGCCGCCTCTTGTTCTAATTTCTATTGATATATGGGAGAGATTAGGTGAAGTTTATTTTGTGGCCTTTACGCTATAAAAATAGTGAAGATCGATTACATGACTTATTCATGGTTGAACAAATAAAGGGAAAAGCTTCTATATACAATTTAAAACTAAACCTGTTAAGTATTTACTTTTTTATGCGAAAAGCTGTTTTTTATTAAGCACTCTAGAAAGATAGAAATATAAAGTGGCTAATTTTGTTATCTTATTAATTAGCATTGGGGCCTGGTTACCTTTAGGTATTATAAGTTACAAAGCTTACAGTAAACTCTTTTTTGACAGCAATCTCACACTCCGTTTTTTAAGCGCCAAAAAAATGCCAGCAGATTTATCTGCTGGCATTTTTAAAACCTATCGTATGTTTGATGATTAAATATAGTCGAGTAAGCTCATATTCGCTAAACGGCCAAATGTCGCATGAGATGCTTGTAGAGCCGTTTCATGTTTAGTTAAGTCGCTTATCGCCTCCGCAATATCAACTTCAACTAAATCTGAACGGCTAGCTTTATTATTGATGTCTAATGATTCGTTAGAATCCATCACACGTTCAAGTGCGTTTAAACGTCCGCCTAATCGTGATTGGGTAAAAGATATCTGCTCACTCGAGTTTTTCACCTGCACGAGTGCGTCCGCAAGGTACTGGCGGTATTGATCGTTGTCGAGTGTTTCATCTTCTAGGCCAATAATAAGTTGATCTATGGTATTTAGAATGTTTTCTTTACCCAATGGCTCTAGCTCAAAGTCAAATTGACCAGTCTGATCTTCAGGGATATCTATTTTTAGACCATTAAATTGGATGGTTTCACCATCTAAATCACCTGTAACAGGTGGCACCAATGGCACACCATTTCGCATGATTTCATATGTACTTGAGGTAATGTTAGATACAGGTGGTGTTATGACAACATTATATGTATTAGCACCAACCGGCGCTGAGGGACTACGATCAAAGTTTTCCTTATGGAATAAATCAAATTCATCTTGATTCTCGACATATACTGTGCCAGTTGCAGTGCTAGTTGCCGCACCATTGTACGACACTACATCTAGACGCGCATTCACATTCTCAAACACTTCAAAGCCGTTGTCACTTGAGCCAATCCTTACATTTTCAGCTAGTGGTATCGAGTGTAGGCCCTGATCGCCTTGATACTCATACTTTTCTGTATCAGGGTTGTATAAATATGTTTGTGTTTGATCTTGATAGCCAGAGAAAATATAACGACCATCTTCTGACTGAGCGTTCATCAGATTTAGCATTGATTTTTGAATTTCTTTCAGCTCAGATGCAATACTTTGCCTATCGATTTCATTGTGCGCGCCATTACCCGCCTGGATAGTTAGCATTTCAACCCTGAACAATGTGTCATTAATATTATTCAAAACACTTTCTTCAGTTGTTAGACGGGCATTAAGCAAAATTGCATTCTTTTGGTGTTGCTCATTCATCTGAATACGGTCAGTTAGTAACTGCGCCGTTGTAAATGCAGATGGATCTTCAGAAGCACCTAAAAATTTTTTTTGTGTGTTCACTCTTTGCTGAGCGTCCATCACCATTTGCTGTTTATCGAGTACATTGCCGATATTTTGTTTGTAGATTAAATTATTCGATAATCTCATAACGTCTACCTCGCAGCATTCAGTAATGTATCAAATACATTTCTTGCCGCTGATATAACCTGTGCTGCCGCTGAATATGATTGTTGAAAACGAAGCAAGTTCGATGCCTCTTCGTCCAAGTTCACGCCTGAAAGTGACTCATACCAGGACTCTGATTGTTGCGATAGCGCTTCAAAGGCCACCAAATTAGTTCTCGCTTGGTTTGTTTTCACACCAATATCAGTGACTAATTCTGTATAAGATGCATTCACTGTTTTATGGTTCTCATCAAGCGCTGAGGCAACAACATTTTCTCTTACAATACCTTTATTCTTGATATCGAGTAGCGCCATGCCATTTCTATTGTCGTCAAAACCACCCGTATTAAATTCGACGGTAAAGCTATCACCTGTTTGTGGCACCCCTTCGATATTAAAATCGAATCCATAAGTTGCAAATACCGGATCCACCAGCGCTGCTTGCGCTAAAATATTTTCTCTTGGCGCAGGCGCAGTAAATGTTACGGCTGTACCCGTTCTTGTGTCAGTTATCTCATATTCATCGGCATTCGCCGTTTTAACGATAGAGATAGGTCCATTTGCCAAACTAGGCGGAGGACCTGCGTTAAAACCTGCTGCACTGGTGTCTGTTACTACACCCGCACTCAAGTTAGCGGTACTTTGGTTACCTAAATCTCGCTCCATACGAATTGGAGAAGCCAAAGCAAGATCTTCTGAACGACCTGTTGTTAGAGTCATAGTTGTAGCAATATCAGCATTAAATTTAATTTCAAACTGATCTTGGTTTGCAGGCACTCCGGTTAAATCAAGTTGCAGCCCAAAAGCCTCACCAGAGGTTATCGTTGAAGAGTCAATTCTTCCTGCAGTCACGTTTGCTGTGGAAGGCGTACCAACGACTTTGCCATAGTTATCGATTGCAGCAATCTCTACAGTTGTTGCACTTGTAAAAGTCACTCTAAAATCTGTCGCAGGTAAAGACATTCCTTGCCCCGGCTCAAGTGTGGCAGTTAAACTTGCTGTTCCAGTATTAGCTTGATAGCCCATCGCATCAACGCTAGGAATGGTAAAAATGTCGCCGCCAAAATTACCATTTAAATCCATACCTAATCTATTTTGCTGATTCATTGCATCAGCTAAAGAAACTGTCATCTGCCCTAACTTGTTTTGTGCTGGAATTAAGATCTCATCTCGGAATGCAAGTAAACCACCTATCTTTCCTTTCAAGGTCGTTGATTCCATCTGCATAGGCACAGCATTAGCACCTCTAACATCTAACTCTAATTTTTTGTACTGTAAATCTGGATCACCATTGGTCACAAAGACACTAAATGCGCCATTTTCCATGACAAGTGCTTCACCCGTGCCTGCAAAAACCAGCTTTTCACCGTTTTTGCCATCTAACACTTGAATATCCATCAATTCAGCTAGGTCTTTAATTGCTTTATCTCGTTCATTAAAGACCGCATTTGCCGCTGATTTGTCATCTACTGCATTCATAGATGAGATATCTTTATTCAAAGAGGAGATTTTCTCTATATACGTGTTTGCATCCTCGGCGAAAATATCTAGCTGTTCATTCACAATATTCTTTTGGTCTAAAACTATGTCAGACAAGCGTGCTGCTTGGTCTAAGTAACTCTGTGCATCAGTAAAAAATAATGAACGCGTTACCGACGATGATGGCTGATTGATACTTTCTTGAAGATTGTTATATAGCGAGTTAATACTGTTGGCTAAACTATTCGACTCTTCAGCAAATAGTAAATCGACTCGCTGAGCCTCGTTAACGAACTGCTCATAAAATGTGGTATTTGAGATATCTCGATTTAATTGTCTTTGCGCGAATTCATTCAGTAACCTAACGGTTTCACCACGACCTATTTGGCCATTGCGTAACGTCACGTGCTCTGTGCGCTCTCTAACATAGCCTTCGGTATTTAGGTTTGCAATATTTTTACTGGTTGTTTGCAACAACTCAGTACTTGCTCTAATACCGGAAGAGCCAATATTCATCAAATCAAAAGACATGTTAGTTAACTCCTTGACGTACTAGCGACGTTAACATCTGTTTAAATTCTCCTCGCTGTAAGACATTTTTTATTTTTTCTGCGTAGTTCGGATCTGTGGCGTAGCCAGCTTGTTGAAGTTCATCTAAATACTGCTCAGGCTTATCTGTGTTGTTCAATGCTTGGCTATAACGCGGATTGCTTTGAAGAAAGTCGACATAATCATTTATGCTATCTTTTATTGATTCATAAGCTCTAAAGCTGGCGTGCTTTTGCACTGGCAAGCCTTGTTCGAACTCTAATGTCATTTTTTTGGCATGCTCACCCTGCCAAGATCTATCTGCCTTGATGTTGAATAAATTAAAGCTACTGCCACCATCTTGTTTAGCGATAACATGCTTACCCCAGCCTGTTTCAAGTGCAGCTTGCGCAATCATTACTGCTGGGTTCAAACCAATCTTCTGTGCTGCTGTTTTAGCGTGCTCCCACATTTCACTAATAAATGACTCTGGAGAGTCAAAGCGAGGTTGTTCATCGGCTTTTTCTGATTTAGCAACCTCTGTCGCTATTTCAGGCTGACGACGAATAAACTCTGGGAGTTGCTCAGATGTTGGCTTTTGCATAGGAAGCTGCGCATCATTACGAAGTACGGATGACGGTTTATAGCCATCAACATTAGGTGAAAGCTGTTTAACAATGAGATCGGCTAAACCAAGGCTACCTTTTTTTGATAACTCTAAAGAAAGCTGTTGATCATGCATCTCTTGAAAGAACTTCACACCACTTGAATTAAATGGGCTGTTTTTATCTTCCATTGCTTCATTGGCTTTACGCATACTTTTCATCAGCATTTGCGTAAAAATAGATTCAAACTGTTCTGCTGCTTTTTTTAGTGCTTCATTCGATGCTTGTTGATCGCCACCGCTTTTCAACGCATCTTGTCTAAGTGCATTAAGATCACCTAAATCAAAGAAGTTTTGTTTTTCTAACGGATTGGTATTCATGCTCATCAATTACACTAAATTAGTCATACTCTAACAAAGCAATAATCGAGCCAAAAAAAAGCCCCGCAAATGCGAGGCTAACTATTTGATTATAAATGAAACACTAAATGACGACTAATTGACCATTAATAGCACCAGCCTCTTTTAACGCTTCAAGGATCGCCATTAAATCCCCTGGAGCAGCGCCAACTTCATTTATCGCTCTAACTAAATCATCAAGGCTTACACCCGGATTAAATACAAAGGCTCTTGAGTCGTCTTGATTCACATCGACGATGCTTTGACGGGTAACAACCGTCTCGCCATTTGCTAAAGGTTGTGGCTGAGACACCATTTGCTCTTCAGAAATCGTCACTGTTAGACCTCCGTGGGTAATCGCAGCTGGCTGTAGTTTGACATTTTTACCAATCACAATCGTGCCTGTACGTGAATTTACAATAATTTTGGCTGAGGTGTCTGCCGGTTTAAACTCTAAATTCTCAAGTGTTGATAAATAAGCAACGCGCTGTGAAGGGTCTCGTGGTGCTATTACACGAACAGACGCAGCATCCATTGGTTTTGCACTATTAGGTCCGACCAAATCATTAATGGTGTCAGCCAAACGTTTAGCTGTTGTAAAGTCAGGACGGTTAAGATTGAAAGTAATAAAATCACCTTGTGTAAAAGGGCTTGCAACGGCTCGTTCAACTGTCGCGCCGTTTGGAACTCGGCCAACTGTAGGAGTATTGATAACGACTCTACTTCCGTCTAACCCTTCTGCGCCTAAACCACCCACAATTAAACTGCCTTGCGCAATAGCATACACATTACCATCAACCCCTTTTAGGAATGTTTGCAGTAACGTGCCTCCTCTCAGGCTACCTGCGCTACCTATTGAAGAGACTGTAATGTCAATATTCTGGCCTGGTTTTACAAAAGGTGGTAACTCAGCATGCACGGCCACTGCCGCCACATTTTTAATTTTTGGCTTTAAGTTAGCAGGTAATGTGATACCAAAACCACTTAACATGGCCTTAAAGCTTTGCTCTGTAAAACGAGATTGCTCCCCTGTACCAGGTAAACCCACTACTAGGCCGTAACCCACTAACTGGTTAGAACGAACACCTTCGACCATGCTGACATCTTTAATTCGTTCAGCTTGCGCTGCTTGGCTTATTACTAATAATAAAGCCACTGTCATTATTTTGAACATTTTCATCATGGTTCCTTAAAATGGCATCAGGGTGCTTAAGAAGAATTTAGCTAACCAACCTGCGCTCTGCGCTTCTTGGCCATCACCTTTACCTGAATATTGAATACGCGCATTGGCAATACGATTCGACTCTACTGTATTGTCTGACTTAACATCCGCAGCACGAATAATACCCTCTATTCGCATAAACTCTTCACCCGTGTTAAGTGTTAACCACTTTTCACCACGAACAACTAAGTTGCCATTCGGCAGTACGCGCATCACATTCACCGAGATATTACCAAATAGACTATTCGATTGGTTTGCTTGGCTGTCTCCTGAGAAAGAGTTACTGGAGTTCATGCCAAACTGGAGGCTTTGACTACCAATATTAATATTATCACCGCCAAGCCCAACAACAGGGTCAAGCGATGCGGAGGTCGCTTTACCAGTTGTGGTATTTGCCGCTTTTGTCGCAGATGTTGTCTCGCGAAGTACCACTGTCAAAATATCGCCAACACGGAGTGCCTTTTTATCTCCATATAAATCATTTGATAAGTTTGGGTTAAAAAGGGAGCCTGTTGCGACAATTTGCTCAGCTTGTTGCTCTGGATAAATAGGCGCATAGTAAGGATCGTCTTTAACGACGTTTTTATTTTGTGTAGACACACACCCAGTTAAAAACAATGAGCCTAAAATGATAAAACTTACAATACGCATAGTAGCCTCCAGAACTATAATTGCTGGTTAATGTAACTCAGCATCTCATCAACTTTTGAGATAACTTTTGAGTTCATTTCATAAACACGCTGAGTTTCGATAAGATTTACTAACTCTTCGGTCACGTTAACGTTTGAAGTTTCAAGCGCACCTTGCACAATAGAACCTAAACCATCAACACTTGGGTTGCCCTGAACAGGCGCACCACTCACTGCGGTTTCTGTATAAAGGTTTTGACCTATAGGCTCTAAACCAGATGGGTTAATAAAGTCACTGATCACTAACTGCCCAATAACGACATTTTCTGCTTGCCCAGCTATCGTTACTGACACTTCACCGTCTTGTGAGATGCTAATTGACTTTGCATCGTCTGGCACATTCATTTCTGGCTGAACAGGAAAACCCGCGCCTGAAGTCACAACACGACCATTTTCGTCTGTAGTGAATTGACCATTTCGAGAATAAGCAACCGTGCCGTCTGGCATTTGAATCTCAAAAAATCCAGGACCTTGGATCATCCAATCCAGTGAATTTTCGGTGCTTTGCATATTACCTTGTGAGAAGTTCTTTTGGTTCGCAACAACCTTTGAACCAGCACCTAACATCAAACCTGACGGTAGCTCGGTATCTTGTGAAGAGCGACCACCTGGCTGATTGATGTTTTGATAAAGCAGATCTTCGAAAATCGCGCGGCTTTTTTTGTAGCCAACGGTACTGGCGTTGGCGAGGTTATTCGAGATAACCGAAATATCAGTTTGCTGGGCATCTAAGCCTGTTTTACTGATCCATAATGCTGGGTTCATAACTTATACCTCACTCATTAAACAATACGCAGAAGCTGAACGTGTTTCTCGTCCATTTCTTCTGCCGATTTCATTAATTTCATTTGCATTTCGAATTGACGTTGATGGTTGATCATATCGGTCATTTCATGCACTGGATTGACATTAGACATCTCTAACATGCCACTCATAACTCGAGCCGTTGGAGATATGTCACAAAAACCACAAAAGCCATCTTCTAACGCATCTTCTCTTGGACGAAACAGGCCATCATTGCCCTTTTGCAATTTACTGTTATCAGCCTCAATAATTTTCAATCTATCAACTACTTCTAAAAAGTTAGCCGGAGCTCCTTGAGGACGAACTTGAATTGAGCCATCGTCACTAAATACCACCTTATCAACAGGCACAGGTAAAATAATTGGGCCACCTTCGCCAATTACTTGACGGCCGTGACTCGTTCTTAACGCCCCATCAGTAGAGATGTTTAAAGTACCGACTTTTGTGTACGCTTCTTCTCCAGAACCATCTAACACACTGATCCAAGATTTTTGGTCTACAGCTATGTCTAAATCTCGACCTGTTTCAACAACTGCACCCATAGTCATATTGGTGCCTGGGCGTTCTTGCATCGCAAACACCCGCGTTGGTAAACCTTCACCAAACGCTTGCATAGAACGCGCTTGAGCAAAGTCAGCTTTAAAGCCTGTGGTATTGGCATTGGCTAGGTTATTCGCTTTTAATGCCACACCACGCAAACTTTGTTTGGCGCCTGACATTGCGATATACAGCATTTTATCCATTACATTGGCCTAAAAATTAATCTTAAACCTAATAAAGCAATAAAAGTGCCAATCTAATTTTGACGTATAAAAAAGAAAAGAAAGGCCGCTGTTGCGGCCTTTGTGAAAGAGGGTTTAAGTAATTATCGGATCTGTAGAATGTTCTGCTGTAACGTCGAGTTAACTTCTAAGGCACGAGAGTTAGCCTGGAAGTTACGTTGAGCACTAATCAAGTCTACTAACTCATTTGTCAGGTTAACGTTCGATTGCTCTAAGGCAGATGAGTTAATTGTACCCAATGTACCTGAACCTGGTTCACCTGCGATTGGCTCACCTGAAGTTAAGCTCTTCTTCCAAGCTGTGCCACCAACCTGAGATAAACCTTGAGAATTCGAGAATCGAACCATGGCAACTTGACCAAGGAAAGACGTGTCACCATTGGAGTATGACGCAACAACCTTACCGTCAGTCCCAATATCGATACCTGCTAATCGACCTACAGTTGCCCCATCTTGTTCTAACGCTTTCACCTCAAAGCGGCTCGCATACTGGGTTGGTAATTTATTAGCTGTATTTGCTTCGTCACTCCAGTTAACTGTAATGTTATTTGGGAACTGAGCACCGTTAGTTAAACGATCTGACAAACCATCTGTCGCAGTCGACTGAATATTAATATCTGGGAAAGTCGTCTCTGGCGCTGTTACATCTGGCAGACCTGCCGCTGTAAATTGCAATGTATCGATTGGTGTATGCGCACCCGTTGCGGTTTCCTCACCATTGATATCAATAGGGATCTCATCCATGGTTGCAAACACATTCCAAGAGTTATCTGCTGTGGCAGGATCTTGTTTTACAAAGAAGAACTGGATCACATGTGGCTCACCTAACGAATCATAAATTGTCGTCGATGTTGATGAGTTGTAGCTTGTACTATCACCTGGATCAAAAGTGGTTGTCGACGGTACACCAGCTCTAGAATCTAAGTTCATTGAACTGTATACATTAGATGTATGACGCGGAGAACCTGATGCGTCAGGAATTTGAATAGGTGAGGCAGTGCTCAAACTTAGTGACGTTGTATTACCTGTACCAGGGTCAACAGGAAAACCTTGAAGGTAATTACCTGAGGCATCTGTTACAAAATTGTCTTTATTAAGTTTAAATGCACCTGCACGTGTGTAGGTATAATCTTGCGAAGCGATATCTTCACTCATTGCGAAGTAACCTTCACCCGTGATCGCTAAATCTAGCGAGTTTTGAGTAAACTTAAGCGAACCTTGGTGAAACTGCTGAGCTACCATGGTGGTTTGTGCACCGTCACCATTTTTTGTTTTACCTGAGCTAAATACAGATGATGCGTATACATCAGCAAATTCTGCTCGAGACTCTTTAAAACCTGTCGTGTTAACGTTAGCAATGTTGTTTGCTGTGACATCTAAGTCTTTTTGTGCCGCAGCCAATCCTGTTAATGCAATATTGAAACTCATGTTTTCACCTCTTTCACTTAAATTTACTTAAGTACTTAAAATCTATGCTATCTCTGCGACGTCTGATAATTTCACTGCGCCAGAGCTCGTATTAACTATGATGCCGTTAGCACCGTTTACGTTAACACTGTCTATATTCTTAAATGTGGCCATGGGTAAACTGGTATATTCACCATTCAAACTACCCTCAGCCTTAATTTTGTAATTACCTGCTGGCATAGTTTCTCCGTCACCGTTTTTACCATCCCATTCAAAGCGGATTGCACCAGCTTTTTGTGCCCCCATATCCATTTGACGAACCAGTTGACCTTTATCATCAAATATACTGACCGTTAATTTCTCTACAGG
Organism: Pseudoalteromonas sp. NFXS53; assembly: GCF_056629255.1. NCBI lineage: Bacteria > Pseudomonadati > Pseudomonadota > Gammaproteobacteria > Alteromonadales > Pseudoalteromonadaceae > Pseudoalteromonas > Pseudoalteromonas sp. NFXS53. The sequence continues at coordinate 208,178 of NZ_JBWVBR010000006.1, forward strand.
ATTTTGAGCTATAATAGAGCCTTTAGCTAATTGGTCATCACCAAAGTCTATTGAATCCGATTCTAATAGCGCTTTTTTGCCGACTAGCGTAGACGCCTGTAATGCCGAGTTAGAGGTCATTGAGGCTGACAACAAATCAAACTTTTCATTTAAACCGGAAATACCTTCGGCCATCGTAAAATTCGTCATCTGCGAAATCATTTGGTCATTGTCAGCAGGTTTACTCGGATCTTGATAAGACAATTGTTGAGTAAGTAACGAAAAGAAATCCTCTTGCGTCAATGCGTCGTTTTTCTTATCGCTCTGCGTTGTTTTATTTTGCTCAGACCAACGTAACGAATCCATATATGAAGATGCGGCATTAATATCGTTACTCATCGGCTATACTCCCACTAGCGCTGACCAAGTAATAAAGTTTTGCTGAGCATTTGCTTGGCTGCATCAGCGACTTGGACATTGGTTTGGTACGAACGTGAAGCAGAGATCATGTTTGCCATTTCTTCTACTACATTCACATTTGGTTTATAGATGTACCCGTCTTTATCAGCACTAGGGTGATTAGGGTTGTACTCAACCTGTAATGGCTTATCACTCTCTACGATGCCTAGCACTTTCACTCCTACCGACGCATTTAGCTGGCTTGGATCATGTGCCTCAGACGCTTTGGTCAGTTCAGCTGCAAATACAGGGTGTCGCGCTCGATAAACTTTATCTTGGCTAGAACTGATACTATTGGCATTTGAAATATTACTCGCAGTGGTATTCAATCGAATATTTTGAGCACTCATTCCTGAGCCTGCTATATCAAAAACATTATATAAGCTCATAATTATGCTCCTTGACTACCAAGGGCTTTCTTTAACCCTTTAAACTTGCCAGATAAAAATTGCAAACTTGCCTGATACTCTAATGCGTTTTGTACATACAAGTTTCGTTCCACTTGTATATCAACTGAGTTACCATCACCTGTATCTGCTTGATTTGGATTACGAAATAGCTCAACACTACTATTTAACTGACTGCCACCATGTAAATGTTTGCTGTCTGTTCTTTGCATCATGTTGCCACGTTGCTGAGACGACTTTGCCGCTTTCAATGCCTGAGCAAAGTCGATATCTTTTGCTTTGTATCCTGGTGTGTCTGCGTTCGCAATATTACTTGCTAACATCTCTGCACGTTGTGAACGTATCAACATCGTATGCTGATGAACCCCAAGTGCTTTATCAAAACTAATTGCCATGACACGACTCCAAAAAATTGACTCTACGAAGTAAAAGCAATAAATGGGCCAAAATAAAATCTTTATTTTTCAGTTGAATAAACGAAAGAAATGTAGGTGGAAAAGTTTAAGGTGACACTCTTAAGATATAAAAAAAGCGGCAAATAGGTTGCCGCTTAGTATTTATTATGTTTTTTTCCGGTAAATAATCCCCGGGTTACATCGGATCATTTCAAACTCATCACTGAGTCCCGCCATAGATTCAGATGCCCCTAAAAACAAATACCCTCTAGGATTCAAAGCTTGTGCGAACTGGGAAATAATCTTAGCTTTGACTTCTGGCGAGAAGTAAATCAGTACATTTCTGCAAAAGATAACGTCAAACTTCCCCATCAAAGAATATGAATCTAGCAAATTAAGGTGCCTAAAATTAACCATTCTCTTTATAGGGTCAACAACTCGTGCCATGCCGTTACCGCTGTCTTGAAAAAACTTCTGACGACGTTCAACTGACAACCCTCGTGCCAAAGCCAATGAGTCGTACTCTGCATTTTTACACATATCAAGCATGGTGTTTGATATGTCAGTACCAACAATCTGCACACCCATTTTCAGTGCACCTGGGTTTTGAGATTGATACTCCTGCGTCGCCATCGCAATAGAATATGGCTCCTGGCCTGAAGAGCTTGCCGCTGACCAGATTTTTAAGCCCCTGCGGGTATCTTTCAATTCTGGGTAAATTTTACTTTTTAACAACTCAAAAGGGTAAGTGTCTCTAAACCAAAGAGTTTCGTTTGTGGTCATGGCATCAACAACTGCAGCTCTTAGCTGACGTTCATGAGGACTCAGTGTTTTAGCGACAAGCGCAGAAAGAGAGTCCACACCAAAGCGAGCCATCAGCGGAGCTAAACGGCTTTTTACCAAATAAAGTTTGTTATCTCCAAGAACAATCCCGCACTGCTGCTCTAAGAAAGTTCTGAACTGGTCATATTCGCCTTGTTGAAGGTTTTTATTTTCCAAGATACTACCGCCGTTATCTAGTCACAATGAACCCATTTTTTAACCGCCGTTGCTAATTCATCAGGGTTAAACTTTGCAATAAAATCATCAGCGCCAACTTTTTCAATCATAGCCTGATTAAACACCCCACTTAATGAAGTGTGTAAAATTACATGCAAAGGGGCTAATTTAGGGTCTGCTTTTATTTCCGCTGTTAGCGTATAGCCATCCATTTCAGGCATTTCTACGTCTGAAATAAGTAAACCTACACGCTCAGTAATGTCATTTTGACAATCAACTTCAGCTATCTCTTTTAGCCTAATTAAAGCTTCTTTGCCATTTTTTGCTAACTCTGTTTGAACACCTAACGGCTCCAGCGCACGTTTCACCTGATTTCTTGCAACTGCAGAGTCATCTGCAATAAATACAATTCGCTCACCCAGGTCTTTTTGCATTTCACCATCAGACACTATTTCTTCGCTGACTTCAGTATTAACAGGGCATATTTCGTTAAGAATTTTTTCTACGTCTAGTATTTCAACTAATTCATTCTCAATTTCTGTCACAGCCGTTAAGTAAGAGTACCTGCCCGCACCATCTGGTGGCGGCATGATTTTCTCCCAGTTCATATTAACGATTCTTTCAACCGCACCAACTAAAAAGCCCTGAACAGAACGGTTATATTCAGCAATGATAATAAAGCAATCTTTAATGTTTTCGATGGGTGGACCACCCACTGCTAGAGACATGTCTATAACTGAGATAGTCTGACCACGAATATGTGCGACACCGCGAATGTAAGAATTTGACTTGGGCATACTGGTGAGAGGTGGACACTGAAGCACTTCTCTAACTTTAAATACATTGATGCCAAATCTTTGACGACCTCTCAGTCGAAAAAGTAGCAACTCTAGGCGGTTTTGCCCAACCAACTGAGTGCGCTGGTTTACAGAGTCTAAAACACCTGCCATTTCAATCTCCTACATATCGGTCATCTTGGCAATATCATACGCTTTTCAGGATACTAATCATAGAAGCACCTTGAAGGAATATGGTATTTCACGCAAAATCTTTATACCTTGTTTCTCCAGATAAGCATAGTCGAAACATCATGAGTTTGTTAAAAAAAACCAAATCATATGAGATTTTTTGTGCAATGGCTTGTTTTCTAGCCAGCTACATGTGCCAAGCAAAAATTTACTCAAATACCAACTTAGAAAAAGGAGCTGAAAGGTTCATCACTCGACAAATTGAGCTAAACCCTGATATCAAAACAACAATTAAAGCATTACCGCTAGATGCTCGATTATCAGAACGCGCTTGTGAGAATCCTTTGTTATACTCAACAAATGCTATCCCGCCTTTTAACAGACAAGTTACTGTAAAAGTGAAATGCGAAGACATATCAAGCTGGACTCAATTTGTGCATGTTAGAATTGAAGAGCTTCACCCTGTGATAGTGACGACCCAAGCAATTAATAAAGGGGAGTTAATTACCAAAGAATCTATCAGTATTGAGTACAAACCTAAGCATTTTGTTAGAGCTAGTAATTTAGACACTGAACAGTATCTGGTTGGTAGTAGAAGTAAACGAGTAATTAGAGCTGGTACAGCCATTGGGCTCCATCATATCTGTATGGTTTGCAAAGGCGACAATGTAACAATTTATGCTAAAACTCGAACTTTAACGATAAAAACAACAGGCGTAGCACTTCAAGATGGAAATGTTGGTGAACAAATAAGAGTTAGAAATCAAAAGTCTGGAAAAACTATCTCCGCACGGGTAAAAGATGTAGAATCTGTTGAGGTTAATATTTAATTTTTTACTAAAGTTATAAGCTAACAGGTCGATAGATAGGCATGAGTAATTTTTGGGTCAATTATCATGGTTAATAATGTAAAAGGGCAATCTCAGCCGAACAGTGTGCTTAATAATATTAAGCAACAAAAAACAGATTTACAAAAGTCTGACGCAAATGTGGCAGCTGAAACAGCTAAAGCCCCTCAAAAGGCTGCAACGGATTCTGTAAGTTTAACACCACAAGCACAACAGCTAAAAAGTTTGCAAGAAAAAGCGCAACAAGCGCCTTCTTTTGACAGCAAAAAAGTTGAGGAGCTAAAGAAAGCAATCAGTGAAGGTAAATACCAGGTTGATGCTGAAAAGTTAGCTAAGAATATTGCTGCGTTTGAGTTTGACGTGTATGGATGATCAAATAAACCTTTGTCATCATAAATTAGAAAACCAATTACAGCATCTTAACGCTTTGACCCAGCTTTTAGATGCTGAACTAGCATGCCTTGCTAGCAAAAAAGGCGATGGCTTAAAAGACATCGCACGTGAAAAACTTACTCTTCTTAATACCATTCAAAAGTTAGATAAAGAACTTTCGGGTTTTAACCAAGATATTTTTAAAACTGAGCAAATTAAACCTTTAATAGAATCTATAAATTCTTTATTAATTCAATGTAAAAAACAAAATGAGGTTAATGCACAGGCTGCACATCAGGCCCAGCTTGCAGTTAGAGAGCTTAAAAATATAATAATCGGCGCCCCCACTTCTGTTACCTATGGACAAGATGGTGGTGTGATAAGTGAGAACTCTGAGTTGGTTAAAAACTTAAAAGCCTAGTATTTGAAAAATTACTAATCACATTTTGTGGTTAGTAATAAATCACACGCTTTACTTTTCTTGGTTTGATAGCACTAATATAAAGCTCGTGTACTTTTTTCATGTCTAACTCTAATTCTGTTGCGTAAGTATCACCGACAGAATATGTCTTCACTATTTTAGCGCCTTTGATTAAACCGCCGACTTTACTCGATAAGCCATCCGTTTGCGCAATGGCCCCTTTTACAGTCATCGTTGATGTGAGCTTTTGACCATGTACTTGCTCGGCAAGCTCTCTGTATGCTTCCAGTTTAGACACTTTAATTGCCATCAGCATCTTTTGTACATCCGTTTCACCTGGTTGACTACTCAAAGGTGCGTACCCCACAGCTCGTAAAACAGGATAGTAATCCGGCTCTTCGTAGGTATACTCTATATGTTTATCAAATACTGAGCTACAACCTGAAAGTAGAATAGAACATGTTACCAATGATGAATAAAAAACGTTTTTCGCTTTCATAATAAACACACCAAATTAAAGTATGCTCATACAATGCATTTTTCACGCCAACAAAGCTGGTACATCTATTGCTTTTGACCTATTAAGCGAATCAGTTTGGAATCGAAATGATGAAACATATTCTAATAATTGCACTACTTGCGTTCTGCGCTCATGTAAAAGCGGAATGGTTTGAGGTAGTCGGTTATGGTGGCATAGTTGATGGTGACACCTCTTCAGCGAGACAAATGGCTGTCAAAGATGCCATAACCCAAGCTTTGATATTCTCAGGCGCTACAGTGTCTAGCGTTCAAACGGTTGCCGATGGTGTTCTCGAGCAAGACGAGTTAAAGATAAAAACCCATGGTCAGATACAACATGTGAACTTAATCAATGAGCAACAACAAGGCGAGCAATATTCTGTCACGCTACATCTAGATATTATTCCTCAGCAAGCGCAATGTATTGAATCAAAATTTAATAAACAGATTACTGTCACACAAAGCCAATTGACACACCCAGATCAAGCTAGGCTAGGTCAAATTTTTGACATACCCAAAGCCAGTTCACAGCGTTTATTTAATACTTTAGACGAGCGAAATTTAGGCGTGAAAATGATCCCATACATTGACCGAAAACTTGATGTCAGGGCTTTCTTTGCACAGCAGTTTGAGTATAACGCCAACTTAATTGACACGTTAAGTCGCAGTAGTAACAGTCAGTATGTGTTACTGAGTCAAATAACAGATATTTCCCAAGGCAGAAAAATGAACAACGATTATGCATTTTGGGAAAGTGAAGCTTATATGCGCAACTTTAAAATTGATTTTGCGCTATTTGATTCACAAACAAATGATCAAGTCTGGTCTCAGCATTACAGCGCTCAAGGTATTTGGCCACATAAAAAAACTAAGATTGTGAATGTAAATAGTGAGGAGTTTTGGCGAACCGATTATGGTCAAAAAATTCAAACTATCTTCAATAAGGTGAGTCAAGATTTGAACACCGCTGTAAGTTGTCTTAAGACAACAGGTAAAATATTAATGATCGACTCTGACAGAATGGTGATTAACTTAGGGCAAAGTCATGGACTTGAAGTGGGGCAAGTACTTTCAATCCTTCACAGAAGCAATTTGACTGCAGCAAATGGCATGCAGTTTTCACATCACATTAAAACCATTGAACAAGTTGTAGTTGAACAAGTGAATGCGCAAAGTGCTATCGCTAGAAACTTAAGTGACAGACCTTTGAGTAATATTCAGCTTAATGATGTCATTAAGGTGGTTGTTAAAGAGCCAGAGTCATTCACATTAAAATAAGTTCATATACTCACAATTCAGACAATAAAATAAAGGTAATCTAGTTTTTAGATTGCCCTTATTTGTTTTACTTACTTTAATCTAAATGTGCATTATAGATAATAAAGGCATTCACCTATGAGGAAAATAATATGCTAGAAAACCGTGAAGGAAAAACAATACCCTCTGTATCATTTCCTGTGAGAATTGGTAATGATTGGCACACCGTCACAACAGAGCAACTTTTTGAAGGCAAGACAGTAGTTGTATTCTCCTTGCCTGGCGCTTTTACTCCAACCTGTTCATCTACACACTTACCGCGTTATAACGAGCTAGCAAATGCATTTAAACAAAATGGTGTTGATGACATTATTTGTTTATCAGTAAACGATACCTTCGTTATGAACGCCTGGGCGAAAGATCAAGAAGCTGACAACATCACCCTACTCCCTGATGGTAATGGAGAGTTCACGGACGGTATGGGCATGCTTGTCGATAAAGCTGACTTAGGCTTTGGAAAACGAAGCTGGCGTTACTCTATGCTAGTTAAAGATGGTGTTATTGAAAAAATGTTCATTGAGCCTGATGTACCTGGCGACCCTTTCGAAGTGTCTGATGCTGATACTATGCTTGATTACATCAACCCTGATTGCCAAAAACCTCAGCCAGTGAGCTTGTTTACCAAACCTGGATGTGGCTATTGTGAGAAAGCTAAGGCACACCTGATCAGTAAAGGCGTTCAATTCGAAGAGATTGTATTGGGCCGTGACGCTAGCCTAACAAGTTTAAAAGCGATTTCAGGCCAAGACACAGTGCCGCAAGCATTTATCTCTGGAAAGTATATTGGTGACTCAGAAGCGATACTGTCGTATTTCTAATAACTGATACGAGCTACTGATAATACTCTATTGAGTGAATTGAAATTAACCTAAAGGTAACAGGGAAGTTATTTTTGCTTTAATTGAAATGTAGAAGCTCGAATTAACAGGAAGTAAAGAATCAATATAAGTGGCGGAGTGGACGGGACTCGAACCCGCGACCCCCGGCGTGACAGGCCGGTATTCTAACCAACTGAACTACCACTCCGCAGTGGTGGGTATTTATAGAGCCAGTTCTGGTTGACTCTTAGATATCTAATGGCGGAGTGGACGGGACTCGAACCCGCGACCCCCGGCGTGACAGGCCGGTATTCTAACCAACTGAACTACCACTCC